>JAFLTB010000004.1 GCA_022510605.1 Lachnospiraceae bacterium | reverse complement strand
AGCCGAGAAAATGCGAAGCATCTTTCTCGGCGTGCTTCCTCCGCTGACGCTCCGGAATGGAGGTATATATGATTCTTTTAATTGGTGGAAGCAGTCACACGGGAAAGACAGCATTGGCCCAGAGAATGATAGAAAAATATCATTTTTCCTGTTTTTCTTTGGACCATCTGAAGATGGGGCTGATTCGTAGCGGAAAAACGACGCTGACACCGATGGACGATGATAAAATGACAGATTTGCTCTGGCCGATTGTCAAAGAAATGATAAAGACGGCAATTGAAAATGGGCAGAACATGATAATTGAAGGCTGTTATTTTCCCTATGACTGGAAGCGGTATTTTGGGGAAGAATATCTGCCTCATATCCGGCTGGTGTGCCTGGTAATGACGGAACGTTATATCGAGGAACATTTTGATGATATCCGTAAGTATGCCAGTGTCATTGAGGACAGGGGAGAGGATGCGGACTGCACAAAAGAATGGCTGCTTAGGAACAATCAGATTTGTCTGAAAAATTGCCGGAAATACGGTTGTGAGACTATATTAATTGAGGAAGAATACAAGGTAGATATTGAACTGGCCGGATATGGGGAGAGCGGGAAGCGATGCCGTTGAGTGAAGGCTCAATACTTAGTTGTTTTACACCGGGTTTTTCCTTTTGTATACTAAAAGCACAATAGGAGTTTGCAAACGTCTAAACATAGTATACATAGAAAGGAGACAAAACAATGAATTATGCCGAAATAGGAAACAGGATTTCCAGATGTCGTCAAAACAGAAATATGACACAGGAGGAATTGGCGGGGCGGATTGGTGTGACGCCGCAGGCAGTTAGTAAGTGGGAGAGAGGGCAGAGCATTCCAGATACGATATTGTTAGCGGACCTCTGTCAGGTCTTAGGTGTAAGTGCGGGCTATCTTTTGGGAATCGAGGGACAGGAAATTACAGAAAATGGTGACAGCAAAGCACAGAATGAGATTTGGAAAAATCTTCGGAATTGTCTGGAACCACTGGAATTGATTTTTGGGAAAGAACTGGTACCGGCGTTTATGGATAATTCCTATGAGCAACAGGTTGTTACCGTCAGGAAAAATTTATCAAGAGAGGGAATTTTAATGCCTCTGGTCCGGGTACGGGATGAACTGCAGTTAAGGCCAAGGGAATTTATGATTTTATCCTATCAGAAAGTATTGCACGCCGAAGAAATAGAGGAGACCGGGGAAGACGCCCGCCAGTGTATGATGGATAGACTGGAGGAAATTGTCCGGCAGGAATATGCGGACATTTTGAATTGTGATATGGTAAAAGAACTGGTGGATAATCTGCAGATTCGTTATCCTGTTTTAGTTCAGGAAACGGTACCGGAGCGGATTTCTTACGGACAGCTGACGGATGTATGCAAGAAGTTTATGGAGAGGGGAAACCGCATTCTGTATCTCGCAAAGATACTTGAAATTGTGGAAAGCAGTCTGCGGCAAAATCCGGATGTATCTGTAAATGAACTGGTGGAGGTGTTGGAGGAAAAGCTGGATAGGGAGGATAATTTTTCTGCGGTTCTTTGCCGGCGAAAATAAAGGGAAATAAGAATTACTTGACAAAAAACACGTTTCAATGCTAACATAAATTTGATAGTAGATGTAAATCTGATCCACGCTTGTTAGGGAAAATCTCTAACAAGCGTTTTTTTATTGGGTCATGACTCAGTGAATCCATTTGTGGAGAGAAGGAGAAGAAAATGATTTTTTTGGATGAAAATGGAGACGAACTGCAGGAAATTATTTCTGTCCCGGAAAGCGATGTGAATCAATATACTCCTGTGACACATGCACTGGCCGTGATAAAGGCGGGAGAAGATTATTTAATGGGATTTAATCACTGGCAGAAGGCATGGGAAATCTTTGGAGGCTGTATAGAGGAGGGTGAAACCATCCGGGAGTGCATTGTACGGGAGTGCCGGGAGGAATTGGGAATAGAAGTTACAGACTTTGAATATCTGGGGCTTATGAAATGTTATTTGGCGCCGGATTATTTCAGCAAAGAATGGCGCATAGAATACGGAGGTCTGTTTGGGATTACTCTCAGGGAAGGGGAGTTAGAAAAAATTTTGAAAAGCAATGAAAGAGATGAGGAGGAAATTGAAAAAGTGTCTCTTTATAAAAGCATTCCAAAGGGAGAAAAAATAGCGGGAATAGATGAAAAACTTCTGGGGTATTGGAAGTAACTGAAATATATTACCAATTTGTGTAAAACAAATTTAATGTTTTTGAGATAAATTTTATTTATGAGTGTGCTATACTGTATTTATATTTTGGACAAAAATGGCAAATGCTGCAAAAGCGGCGCAGTGAAAAACAAAAAGGGAGTGGAATGAAAATGAGAAAGCAGACGCAGACGGCAATTTTGGTAATGGGACTGATATTTGTTCTGGCAGGCTGTGGCCTTCAGAATACGGCGGGAGAGAGTACCGGGACAAGCAGTGGCAGTGCGGTGAGCGGAGAGGCCGCTTCCGTGGAGTTTCCGTCGGAAATGTTAAGGTCACCTTTGTGTAACGACAGCAATTATTATGAAGAAGAAATGGATGATAACGAGAAATATTACTGGAATCAGATGGCCCTGGACGGAACCCGTGTGGATGCTATTTCAGTGGAGCCGGCTACGCAGCTGCAATATGTGACAAACGAGGAAATTATATATAGCAAGCAGGTAGGTGAAGAGAAATTCAGGGCAGGTAAAGGGTATGGTACCCCTATGGAGATTTGGAGTGTTCCCCTTCAGAAGACGGACACGGGGGACAAACTGCAATGGGAGAAGAAAACACGGATATTGAAAACGTATGTCTGGGATATCCGGCGGCCCTTCTATGCTGATGAAAATTATATTGCGTATATGGATTGCTATGACTTTTGTGTATATGACCGTCAGGCAGAAAAGTTCCTTTCTTTGAAAGGAAATGACCTTGGTAAAAAAGGAACGCCCAACAGTGACCCCGAAGGAATAAACTGTATAGCAGGAAAAAATATTTTCTTTATATGCAAATATGAAGGGCTTTATCATTATGCAGTGGGGGCAGACTCGGTGGAGTGTGTGGATGAAAAAGCCCACGGCTCATATTCCTTTATTACCATTCCAAAGAAAAGTCTGCTGATTTACCAGCGTTGTGGCACAGGGCAGGAATGCGATGGAGAAAATAACCATGGAGATAAAACGTGGTATGTGTACGATTACACCACTGGCGAGAAAAAGCAGTTTATCACAAAGGAGCAGTGGCAGCAGGCCTATGAGGAAGCCGGGGTGATGGAGGAGTATTATAAACGGGCCGAAGAAGAGGAAAGACAGTGGAATGAATGGTGGGGGGATTCAGAAGGGGATTCGGAGAAAGACATAGAGGTGGCATTTGAGCCGGTGGGAGAATTCTTTTTAGAGGGAGATACCATTTACAGTATTAAAAATGGTTTTGCTTTTTCCATTGATATGCAGGGAGACCAGACAGAGTTGAAATATGAGGAAGATTTAAGCAATGCCATGTTCTCACTGGGCTATGATGAATGGGATGTGACAAAAGTCCAAAATGGAAAAATATATTTTAAGCATAAGGAACCTACGGGCAAAAAAGACGAGGAGGGGTATCCGGAAGAGTGGATTTGCACAAAGGGGTATTATGATTTGGCAAAGAAAGAATATACACAGACCAGGAAATGGAAGGAGAAAGATGATGAGTAAAAAAACAGCGGCTTTGGTAATATTAGCAGCCTGTATAGGTTTGTGTGCCGGGTGTGGTCTTCAGAATACGGCAGGGGGAAGCACGGGAACCAGCAGCGGCAGTGCGGTAAGCAGTAATGCCAGCGGCACCGCAGTAGAAGCAAATGTCAGTACAGGTGCGGTGACGGCAGTGGAAAAGGCGAAGGCGGCCCTGCCGGACATAGAGACAATTATAAAGGAATTTGAATATATGGCAGGGTTTTCTGAACAATATCCAAATGCAGTGGAGCCGGATACAGAAGCGGGAACCCGGATGCTGAGGAAGAAAGAAATGCTGGATAAGGATTTGAAAGTAAAGGTATATACCCGCCGGGCTTACCTGGAGGGGCAGGCAGAGGTATATCCGTGCTGGTCTCTGATATGCGAAGTATCGCCGGTGGAGAACCCGGAGGTAAAGGGTTACATAGAAATGCGGTATTCGAAAAATGGTTTTTGGTCTGTATACCAGAAAAGAAAAAAACGATCGGAAAAATATATTTATCTGGGGGAGGGGACGGCTTTTATTGAAGGAAAGGCATTAGACGAATTTGAGTATAAGCCGGAGAATACCAAAAGACGGAAAAAATTTTTAGCTCAAATGAAAAAGCAGATAAAGAAAGACTGTGGACCTGGGCGGGCGTATGTACCGGAATTCCGGGAGGGTGACCCTTTTGTGGATGGTTATTTTATTGAATATGATGATGAGACCAAGCAGACGAGGATTAACACCCTTAATTTTGAACGGGACACACCCCTGTGGATAAAGTACAGTAAGTTCTGGGAGGATATAGCCCCTGAGCAGTACTTGTTAGATGTAGAGAGTATGTGGATTCATGGAAAGCCAGCGTTAGTATATGATATTTATGAGGATGGGGAGGCAAGGGAACGATGAAAAAGAGAATCGCAGGAATTTTGAGTGTATCAATAATTATTTGTCTGTGCGCCGGCTGTAGCGGGCAAAACACGGCGGGAGACACGGCGGCTCAGAAGACCGCTGCCAGTGGAAGCGCTGTGAGCGGCAGTGCCGTCAAACTGGCGGAGCAGGTGGAATGTCCCTATCCCTATGTCAACAGCACAAATTTTTATGTATTAAAGGGCGAGGGCTCGGGGATTTATCAGTACACGTTGACAGGGGAGAAAAGAGAGACGGACGTGCCAGAGGGAGTGGAAGAGTTAATCTGGGTGGATGATACGGGAATTGGTTATCAGGATGAAGATGGTTTTGTCTGGTGTATTCCTGTCCATAAAGGACAGGATGGAACCGATGAGGAATTATCGATGGCCAATCGGAAGAAGTTGTTTCGCGGAGGGGAAGAGTTTCTGAAAACACCAAAATATATTTTCTATCTGAAGGAAACGGAAGAGGAAGTGGGAGAGGATCTTTACCGGTATAACTGCCAGACGGGAAAACAGGATAAGATGCCAATGAAGAACCATGGCTATCCTGCGCTGATGGCAAGTATTGGAAATGATATATATATTGATAGTTATGCAGAAGACAGGATAATCCGCATAGACATGGACACGGGAAAAGAAGTGGAATTGGAGGATTCTGAGGATTATCATTTTGACAATCTGGTTGTAGAAAACCGCTATCTGATTTACAGAAAGCAGGTAAGGGGGAAGGATGATTCCTATTTGGGGGAGGAGTTCAAACTATATGACAGCGCAGAGAATGAAAGCAGCACTTTGATTTCCAAAGAAGAACTGGAGGCAGTGCTGTTGGAAAATGAGGGAGTAAAATTAAATCTCTGGGATTACGATGAGACGCTGGATGAAACTCTTTGTGGATTTTCAAATTTTTTCTACGACAATGGCCGGTTGTATCTGGAGTTTGAACTGGGATGGCCGGAAGAGGGGACATTAGTGAAGAAGGGGGCGATTCTCAGCAAGAGCATAACCGGTGAGGGGGAGCTGGTATATGAGAAGGAAATGACGGAGGCTCTCCGCACCTGCGCAGATAAGATGACAGGAACCTGGAAGAACAGTCCGAAATGGAAGGGAAAGAACTATCGTGCCAATTCCTGGGAAAGCATATGCTATGACCTGACAGATGGGAAAATGGTACTCACATATATGGAAAAGAAGAAAACAAAGGGGAGATTTGAGTATTACTACCGAATTGGAACGTGGAATATGCAGACGAAAGAACTTACCCGATTGACTTCTTCGGAACTGGAATATTATTATCCCTGCAAAGAGTTTAGTACAGAGTGGCCAGTGGGAGAAGAGGATGGGAAAGCAGATATAGACTACGACAGCAACTATCATCAGGAATTTCGGTATTGGCCAAATAAAGCATGGATTGAGTGGGATCGGAAATAAAATTTTCTTCACACATAAAAACTCCATTTTTACACAGACTAACGGACAGAAGTGGAGATGATGTGATGATTATAATCAACGGAAAAATCCTTACCATGGCGGAGAAGACCTATGATAATGGATATGTCAATATAACGGATGGAAAAATCTGCGCAGTAGGGGATATGGCGGATTTTCCTACGGGGAAATTTCCCACGGAAACATTTCCGGGAGGAGAAGCTTCTGCCGAAAAAGAGCCGGTACTGGATGTGAAAGGCGCCTGGGTGATGCCCGGGCTGATAGACGCTCATTGCCATGTGGGAATTTCAGAGGAAAAATGGGGCACAGTGGGAGAGGACTGCAACGAACTGACCTGCCCTGTCACCCCCCATCTGCGGGCACTGGATGCGATAAATCCCATGGACCCGGCTTTTCATGATGCAGTTTTGGCCGGGATTACTTCTCTGATGACGGGACCTGGCAGTTCCAATGTGGTAGGCGGCCAGTCTTTGTTTATGAAGGTGCAGGGCCGGTGTATGGACAACATGGTGATAAAGGCTCCGGCGGCCATGAAAGTGGCGTTTGGTGAAAATCCCAAAAAGGACTATGGTGAAAAGGGAAACATGCCAGGCAGCAGGATGGCGATTGCCGGGATGCTGCGGGAAGAGCTGAATAAAGCATGCTGTTACCGGGAGAAAAAGGAAAAGGGAAATATTCCTGCCGGAGAGGAGGATTTTCGCATGGAGTGCTGGCTTCCGGTGCTTCGGAGAGAAATTCCGCTGAAGGCGCATGTGCACCGGGCAGATGATATTTTGACAGCCATCCGCATTGCGAAGGAATTTGATTTGGATATGACACTGGACCATTGCACAGAGGGACATTTGATTGCCGATGAAATTGCAAAGTCCGGCTTTCCGGTGATTGTGGGGCCGGATTTAAGTTCCCGCTCCAAAATTGAAATTAAAAATATGAGTTTTAAGACTGCCGGGGTGCTGGAGCGGGCCGGGATTAAAACGGCAATTATGACAGACCATCCCGTGTCGCTGATTGGGTATCTGCCGCTCTGCGCCGGGCTCAGTGTAAAGCAGGGGCTTTCCATGGAGGGAGGGCTCCGGGCCATTACCATATATGCGGCGCAAATCTGTGGAGTGGGTGACAGGGTTGGCTCCCTTGAGGTGGGAAAGGATGCAGATATCGCTGTGTTTACCGGGAATCCTATGGAGTTATTTACCAAAACACAGTATACGATTGTAAATGGAGAGATTGTGTATCGAGAGGGAGAGAAAGGGTAAAATCTCTCCCTCTGGTTATTAATGTGAAGTTATCTTATTGGCAGTATGATAGGCATTTGTTTTGCAGACAACCTGGGACATTTCTTTCTGTACCTGATGGATTCGTTCTAAGGATATTCTAGTGTATTGGCTAATTTGTTCCGGCGTTACGTTTTCTGTTAGCATATTGCGGATAATGGAGTTTTGGCTGTTTTCCATGCCATCTTTTACACCCTCTTCATAGAATTCTTTTGAATTATAATATTTCATATTCATGCCCTCCTTTCGACAGGCGTTTACACTGTTTACAATATGGGAAAAACAGGAATCTTCATTTTCAGGTATGGTGTGTCGTATGTAACGGAGAAGACTTGCTAATTCCTTATTTCCAATAGGTGGAACTTCTAAATTCACATACAGTTCATGAACGCCATTGTCTGCATCTTTTTCCGAGTCATCTTCATTTTTTATTATGCGGAGAATTTCATATACAGTTTTTCCCCGTTTCATAAAATCCCTCATACTGATGTAAATATGATAATTGTCAGGAAGTTCCCGATATTTCTAGCCAGGACGCAGCGAGTGGGTATCAAGACTGCTGTTACAATACCGGACCCTGCGTAAATGGTCGTCACTGTCCTCAATCTGAAATTCAATATGTACAGGCGTTCCATTTTCTGTGACTGCTAAAACATCCAGAACAACAGAATGAAACTGCATGTTGGTAATATCCTTTTGCGTAGTAACGAATTTCACAAGAAAATTTTTCCCAAGTATGATGCGTATCAGATCTTGACAGGCATCTACATCACTAAACACAACACGTGAAAACAGGTCACTGATTAAATTCATCTTCTGACCTAGATTTTCAAAATTTCTTTTATCCATATACGGCCCTCTTTCTCTGGAATACTTTCCAGTATGGACAGAAGGTACGCATCGGTCGGCTATTCGTAGTCTCCTGCCTGTTATTATTGTTTCATTATCACGGGAAAAGCAAGAGTTTTACGAATATTTGAATCCTAGAATTAAGAAAGAAACCTTAACTTTTGCTTTGCTAACAATATAGCATGCTTGTTATAGAAGTGTCAAGAAAAATATTAAAAATATTTACCCCATATAACAGCAAGAAACAGTTGACAACAGTTATAAACTGTTATATACTGTTTACAACTTAAGTTGAACCTTATATACAGGAACTGGCAGAGGCAGGGGACTGCCTGTGCAGAAATGGAGAAAATATGCGCATTATAGTAAACCATTCATCCATGGTGCCCATTTATGAGCAGATTATGGAGCAAATCAAGGCGGCGATTATGAGCGGCGAACTGGTGGAAGATACCGTTTTGCCATCAGTCCGGGGGCTGTCAAAGGAATTAAAGGTGAGTGCTCTTACTGTCAAGAAGGCCTATGATTACCTGGAGCAGGAGGGCTTTACCGTGACGGTTCATGGAAAGGGAACTTATGTGACGGCTACGGATAAGGAAGTGCTGAAGGAAGAACACCGCCGGGAGGTAGAGGCAGAATTGGAGAAGGTAATTTCAAAGGGCAGACGGTGCGGGCTTTTAGATGAGGAAATCCGCAGTCTGTTTGAAATTCTGATGGAGGAATGAGCATGTTAAGAGTGAAAAATCTGGTAAAAAAATATGATGAATTTACCCTGGACTGCTCGCTGGAGCTGCGACCGGGCAGTATTACCGGTCTGATTGGCGCCAATGGCGCAGGGAAAAGTACCACATTTAAGGCAATTTTAGGGTTGATTCGTATGGACGGTGGCAGTGTGGAACTTTTAGGTAAGGATATAAAAGAATTTACTGCGGAGGATAAACAGAATCTGGGAGTGGCGATGTCAGATTCCGGGTTCAGTACCTATTTGACGGTGCGGGACATCACTTATATTTTGAAGGCAATGTATAAACGATATGATAATGAGAAATTTCTTGCCTGGTGCCAGCAGTTTAACCTGCCGATGAACAAAAAGATTAAGGAATTTTCCACAGGAATGAAAGCAAAGCTAAAGTTGCTGGTGGCCATGAGCCACGAGGCGAAGCTGCTAATTCTGGATGAGCCTACCGTAGGTCTGGATGTGATGGCCAGGGAAGAGTTGCTGGGAATGATGCGGGATTATATGGAGGAGGACGAGAGCCGTGCGATTCTTATCAGTTCCCATATTTCTTCCGATTTGGAGGGGCTCTGCGACGATTTTTACATGATTCATAATGGGGAAATTGTACTGCATGAGGAGACCGACGTGCTGTTAAGCAACTACGCCTTGTTGAAAGCAGATTCCGCACAGTTTGAAAAACTGGAAAAGGATTATATTGTAAAATATAAAAAGGAATCCTGGGGCTACAGCTGCCTGACAAACCAGAAGCGATTCTATATGGAAAACTATCCGGAGCTGGTGGTGGAAAAAGGAAGCCTGGATGCGCTTATTCTGATGATGGCAGGAGGAGATGAACTATGAAGGGAATGTTAGTAAAGGATATACGGCTGATGCTGCAGCAAAAACGGTTTTTTATTATGTTATTTATTATTGCTATCGTGATGACCTATAGCCTGGAAGATGAAAGCTTTGTGGCGGGCTGGCTGACCGTTGTGTGTTCCATTTTTGCAATCAATACCATCGGTTATGATGAATTTGATAACGGCTACCCGTTTTTAATGACGCTGCCGATGGAGAGAAAGACCTATATCCGGGGAAAATATTTGTTTGGCGCCTTGCTGGGTGTTGGGGCCTGGCTGGCGTATATGGCAGTTTCCTGGGTTGTTTTACTGGTAAAGGGAGAATCCGATATTATGGACATCCTTTTAAGCGATGGCGCAGATAATATTATTTATATTTCCATTTTTTTGTTTCTCATGGCAGTAACGATTCCCTTTCATATAAAATATGGCAGCGAAAAGGGACGATTGATTATGTTGGGGGAAGTTGGTGCCGTCATTCTGCTTGGGTATCTTGGAATGGAATTGCTGGGAGGGATGGCGGATGTGCCGGGAGAGCCTGCTCTGCTGGAGAAAGCGGTTGTGAATATAGAACGCCTCTCGTTTTCCCTGTCAGAGTGGGAGCTGGGGGGAGTGATGATTGTGGCGGCAACGGCAAGTGTGGTTATTTCCTGTTGCATCAGTTCCGCTGTTATGAAAAGAAAAGAGTTTTAAGGGGAAGATATTGCCGATTACGAATGCGAACATATTATAAATACACAGCTTGACGACGGCTCCTGGAATATTGCATGGAGCCGGGAAATTGCTAAAATGGTGAATTCCCTGGCTCAAAACATAGTGATAAGATGAAGGTCTGTCACTGGTTTTTTTTCCAGCGTTTAAGTCCAGAAAGTTCCTTTGTAAGACTTGCTCTTGCCGTATCCTCATCTGGATAGGAATCAAGAACAAAGGGAATACAACTTTCTACCATTTCCTCCAAAGTTTCATCTTTACTAAAATTGCCATCCGGGTAGCAATACTTACAATATTCTTTGTTTACACTGCCATCAGAATTTTTACCATAATCGCTCTCCTGCATTTTCATCCCACAGCTCTGACAAGTATTATGGTAGCCGCCAGTCACCTCGATAACGTTGTTATCGGGGTCTATCAGATGAAAATAATGATACGTCGGATACGCTTCAAGGATTTCTGTAACTCTGCCAATATCCAGGGATTTTACCCTCTCATACTCCATCAGTAAATCTTCAACCCAGTAATTTTGCACAAATTTATAGGGGGTATTGAGGTCGGTGCAATGTCCGGTCAGATTGTCCTCATTCATCAGGGAAAGGCACTTGTTATCAATATAGAATTCTACAAATTTGTTACCGCTCCGACAGCGATTGTCCACCTTTACACCAAGAAATTTTTCATAGAAATCGACGGACTTCTCAAAGTCCTTAACGATTAAATAAATGCTTCCAAGGTGCAGCGGATTTTTATTTTCCTGTTTGTCCTCTTTATTTCTTAACAAAAGTGTATCGGTAGAAACGTCAAACAATTCACTCATGCGGATAATTTTATCCACATCAGGAATCGTTTGCCCCAGTTCCCACTTAGATACCGACTGCCTTGAAACCTCCAGCAGTTCCGCAAGACGCTCCTGGGTCAACCCCTTGCGGATTCGTATGTTTTGAATTTGTTCGCCTAATGTCATTATTATCGCCTCCTTGCCCTTATTATGCCCTACCCTGCAGAGTAAGTCTACCAATTCAAATTGGAACTTTGGCAACTGCTGGTTGCGGGGGAGGTTCACGGGAAAATGCCACAAAGCAAAATTTGTGAAAAATTCGCAAAAATATTGACATAATAAATAAAGATGGGTATATTATATGGGTAGGAGGTGTTTGACATGCTGGTACAGTTTATGGTAAAAAACTTTTTGTCCTTTAAGGATGAGACGATATTGGATATGACAGCGGTAAATGCGTATAAAGAACATGAATATAACCTGATTAATTATAATGATAAAGAAAAGTTTCTCAGGGTTGCAGCGATATATGGTGCAAATGCAAGTGGAAAATCCAATTTATATTTGGCAGTAAGTTGTTTTCAGGAAATTGTTGCGAAGTCGTTTAACAATGTAAACGATGATGGGAAAACAGCCATTGCTGAATATTATGCCCCGTTTCTTTTTGATCAGGATGAAACGAATGCAGAATTTCAAATTATAGAAATCTTAGGGGATTTTGAGTATAAATATGGGTTTGAATATAATGATAAAAAAGTTGTCAGCGAATGGATGTATCGGAAAAATCTCAGTACAAATAGAAATACAGTAATTTTTGAAAGAGCAGAATCGTCAGTAGAACTGGGAGCTGCTGTCCGCAGGGAATGTGATATTTACAAAAAACAGATTCCTGCTGAGACACTGGCCTTGTCCTTTTATAACAAATTAAAGTTAAAAACGGATATTTTTCGAGAAGTGTATGCCGGTATTATGGATTTAATGGTCGTTCCTACCTCCTTTTATGAGGACAAGGAAATTTTGAAAAAATTTTTGCCAAAGGTAATTGATAGGGATAAAAATAAACTGGTAGAGTTTTTGTCTGCCATTGATACAGGGATTCATGATATATATTACATTACGGATGAGAAGGATATTCGTATTTATACGACTCATATTGGAAGTGATGAAAAAAAATATTCATTAAATTTGTTTAGTGAATCCGAGGGTACGCAGAGAAGTATTATAATTTTTATCAATGCCCAGGTTGCCGTATTTGACAACTTGACAATGTTTGTGGATGAATTAAATATTAAATTACATCCATTATTGTTAAAATTAATTATTGATTTGTTTTATAATGAGAATTCAACAGCCCAGTTGGTTTATACGACACATGATACGACGCTGTTGGATAAGAAGTTTTTCAGGAGGGATCAGATTTTATTTGTCCAAAAAGATGAGTATGGACATTCTGAGTTAATGTCACTATCAGACTTTAAGGTGAGGTCAGATGCCTCCTTCGAAAAGGACTATTTGGCTGGCGTATATGGAGGAATTCCGCGTATTAAGGATTTTGAGATGGGAGCAGATAATTAATGGGGACGGATGATTTATTCAAAAAACGGAGAGAGGAAAGAAAGCAAAGAAGATTTGCGTATAGACAGCCCAAAGCAAACTCATTTTTGATTGTAACAGAGGGTGAGTGCACAGAACCATTTTACTTCCAAGGACTCCAAAAGCAGATTCGGGATGGAATTGGCGGTGTGGTGGATGTGGTGGAACTTCCACGCATTGACATATACGGGGAAGGATATTCTACGAGTAAACTAATTGAAAAGACAGATGAGATAGTAAGCAGAGCAAACGTGATGTATCAAAACATCTGGGTGGTATTTGACAAGGATGATTTTGGTGACTTTGATAAAGCCATTAAGGAAGGTGAGGAAAGAGGCTATAGGGTGGCATGGAGTAATCCTTCCTTTGAATACTGGCTTTATCTTCATTTCCATTTTAGTGATTCTGCACTGCACCGGGCAGATTGGAACCGCAAACTAAATGAAATATTTGCGGAGTATCATTTAGGAAATGGAGAGTATCAGAAGAATGATACCAATATTCATTCTCTCGTAGACCAATATGACGGAGTGAACACCGCCATAAAAAATGCAAAACGCAGAATGGCAGAATTTGAAGCAGAAAAGGACAATCCTTCTACATATAATCCGGGGACAACGGTATATATGCTTGTGGAGGAATTAAAAAAATATTTAGATGAAAGTTAACAGGAGGCAAACTATGTCACAGGGCAAACTACGCAACATGGCATCTCTTTACCTATACACGGACTCAAAAATGCTGTTTCTTTACCGCATTGGCTCCCGGGTGGTGGCGGACAGTTATACCGGTTCGGCCGGCGGACATTTTGAAAAGGAAGAACTCAACGATGCCAGAGCCTGTGTGCTCCGGGAACTGTATGAGGAAACCGGTCTGAAGGAAGACGACCTGGAAAACCTGACACTGCGCTATATTACGCTGCGCCTGAAAAATCAGGAAATCCGCCAGAACTACTATTTTTTTGCAAAAATAAAAGACATGGCAAAGGAGATTACCAGCAACGAAGGGAAACTTCGATGGGTAGAAAAATCCCAGGCCATGGAACTGGACATGCCATTTACAGCAGAATATGTGATAAAGCATTATCTGGAGACAGGGCAGAATACGGACTGTCTGTATGGCGGGATTGCCACAGAGCAGGGAGTGGTATTTGAGGAATTGAGGGAATTTTGAAATCAGCTGCCTTTTCAAAAAAATCTGATGTATGATACAATGGTCTGGATGTAAAAGAACAGCATACGAAGGAGAGATAAAATGATTCGCAGAGCGGGGAAGGAAGATATAAAAACACTTGCCGGTCTGGCTGTACTTATGTGGAAAGATTCCCATATAGATGAGCTGGCAGAGGACTTTCAGAATACAATGCAGGGAGGGGATGCAGCTTTTTTTCTGTGTTTTGAGGAAGGAGAGCAGCCCATTGGTTTTGCCCAGTGTCAACTACGCCAGGATTATGTAGAGGGCACAAAGACCAGTCCAGTGGGATATTTGGAAGGGATATTCGTAAAAGAGGGCTATCGCAGAGCAGGCCACGCAAAAAAACTTTTGTGGGAATGTGAGAAATGGGCGCAGTCAAAGGGCTGTGTAGAATTTGCCAGTGACTGTGAATTAGATAATACAGGCAGTTATCAATTTCATATGAAGGCAGGATTTGCCGAGGCAAACCGGGTGATTTGTTTTACGAAAAAAATGGAGGTGCACGGTGAATAATTTGAAAAAAATGGTGAGTTATTACAAACCGTACAAAAAGGTATTTTTTGCCGATATGTTTTTTGCCCTTTTGGAGGCAGGTACGGTGCTGGTAGTGCCGATTCTGGTTCGGTATATTACCCAGGATGTCATTTACCGGCCAATGGAAGAGGCGTTACATACCATCTGTATTCTTGGCGCCATTATGGTGGGGCTGGTGGCAGTGGAGTGCTACTGCAAATTTTTTATATCAAATTATGGACATGTTATGGGAGCAAGGATGGAATACGACATGCGGGCAGAAATTTTTGCCCACTATCAGAAGCTGTCCTTTTCTTTCTATGATGACCAGAAGGTGGGACAGCTTATGTCCCGGATTACTTCGGATTTATTTGATATTACGGAGCTTTTGCACCATGGCCCGGAAAATCTGGTGATTTCCATTATCAAAATAATTGGTGCCTTTATCATTCTTATGATGATTAGTCCCTGGCTGACGCTGGCGGCCTTTGCGCTGGTGCCGGTTATGTTTGGCTATGCTTACATTTTTAATAAAAAGATGAAGCGGGCCTTTCGGCGGAACCGGGAGCAGATTGCAGAGATTAACGCACAGATTGAGGATAACCTGTCGGGTATCCGGGTGGTTAAGTCCTTTGCCAACGAGCATATTGAGAAAAAGAAATTTCGTCAGGGAAACGATGGTTTTCTCCGGGCGAAAAAAGACAGTTATCTCTATATGGGGGGTTATCAGGCAGGACTGGGAGCCTTTACAATGCTGATTCAGATTGTGGTATTAGTGGCGGGTTCTGTCCTTATCACAATGGGAGTTGTAAATGTAACAGATTTGGTGACATTTTTGCTCTACATCAATATTTTTACCGAGCCCATAAGGACATTGGTTGACTTTACCGAACAGTTCCAGAATGGATATACGGGATTTGAGAGGTTTATGGAAATTCTCAATATCCAGCCTGATATAGAGGACAGGCCGGGGGCGGTGGAAATCCATAGTGTAAAGGGCGATATAGAGTTTGAAAATGTGGCGTTTCACTATCAGGATAACGAGGAGATGGTACTCAATCACGTAAATCTATCGGTAACGGCCGGCTCATATATGGCGCTGGTGGGAAGCTCTGGCGCTGGCAAAAGTACGCTGTGCAGTCTCATCCCCCGCTTTTATGAAGTGACAGGGGGGAGCATCCGCATTGATGGAAAGGACATTCGGGATATTAAGCTCAAAAGCCTGAGAGACCATATAGGAATTGTGCAGCAGGACGTTTATCTTTTTGTGGGGACGATTTATGACAACATCCGCTATGGCAGACCGGACGCCGACAGGGAGGAAATTATTCAGGCGGCGAAAAACGCCAATGCCCATGAGTTTATCATGTCCTTACCAAATGGTTATGAAACCGACATTGGACAGCGGGGAATTAAATTATCCGGGGGACAAAAGCAGCGGCTTTCCATTGCCAGAGTATTCCTCAAAAATCCTCCGATTCTGATTTTTGATGAAGCAACCTCGGCGCTGGATAATGAAAGTGAAAAGGTAGTACAGGAGTCACTGGAGAAGCTGGCCAAAAACCGGACGACCTTTGTTATTGCACACCGCCTGTCCACCATTTATAATGCAGAAAAAATACTTGTGCTGACGGAAGAGGGAATTGCGGAAAGCGGCACCCATGAAGAGCTTATGGCAAAGGATGGCGTTTACCGCCATTTATATGAAGTGAATAAACCGATGTAACACCACTCACATCAAAAACCCTCCCGTTTACAACATTTTCCTGTCGCTTATTTTTTCGGATTCCGATATAATAGACGAAAAATGGAGGTTTACCGTTTGCGCCATCCGGCGGCATGGTGGAGACAGCAAATTGGCATCGTTATGCTGGAAGCGAGGGAAAATATGAGGATTGCAATCTGCGATGATGAAAAGGAAATACGAGACTTTATTGCAGGGAAGGTGGGAGAGCAGTTTCCCACAGCGGAGATTCTTTCCTTTCCCTCGGGGGAGGAATTATTGCGGGAAGAAGAGGGCTTTGAACTGCTCTTTCTGGATATTCAGATGCCGGGGAAAAATGGAATAGAGACGGCCAGGGAACTGCGCCGGAAAAACCCGGAGGGACTTCTTATATTTATTACCGCCCTGGAGGAATATGTCTTCCAATCCTTTGACGTGGGGGCCTTTCACTATCTGGTAAAACCACTTTCCATGGAAAAATTCCGGGAGGTGCTGGCCATGGCGAAGAGCCGGTTGTCCGCGGCAAAGGAGCCATCGGAAGAAGCACAGAGGAAATCTCATTGTCTGCTGGTTAAGAGCGGCAGTGAGCACATCCGGGTCAACTGGGAGGATATTGTCTATGCAGAGGTATTTAACCGGAAGGTAATGCTTCACCGAAAAAATTCGGATACAGAATACTATGGGAAGTTGTCTGCCCTGGAGAAACTGGCCGGTTCTGGATTTTTCAGGGTGCACCGCTCCTATCTGGTAAATCTTCAATATATTGATAAATACGATTCAGCTGCGCTCTGGCTGGAAAACGGCGCTTTCGTACCCATTGCCAGACAGAAGTATGCAGAATTTGTCCGGCAGTATCTGAGGTATATCCGGGAGGAGGAAGCAGGAGATGGAAAATCCTGAACTGTATTATGCGGCGGGCACCTATGGAAGCATACTAATGATGCAAGTCGTCATCAGTATGCTGTTTGTTTATTTTATCAGGCCCTTTTTGCGTGAAAAACGCCATGCCAGGATGGTGGGGGGAGTGTATTATCTTACCATCCTTCTATTGTATGTCATTTCATATGTTATCAGCGGATTTTTGGCTTACGGTCTGGGATGTCTGGCAGCCTTTTTTCTCATGCATGGGCTGGAGCGTGAAAATATCTGGCAGAAAATGTATCTGGCGGCGGTATTTTTCTCCTTTCGCTGGCTGATTGCAAAAATAGCCTCCTGCCTGTCCGCTAATTTATACCACTATGTGTTTTTACTTCCCTACACCACCGGGGACCGTTGGATTGACTGGTGGAAGCTGATGGGCGTTTTTCTGGCAGAAAATCTTATATGTATGGTTTGTCTGGATTTTACCGTGGGGATGTTCCATCGGGTGTATATCGATAAAAGAGCCCGCATGTCCAAGGGGGAGCTGGTTATCATGCTCTGTCCCTGCCTGTCGGTGGTGCTCTGTTATCAATTATTACTATATAACAGCGAGGCCTATGAGAGTGCCACGGGACAGAGTTCCTATGATTGGTATGGCGGTTATCAGTGGCTGATGGTATTGTACTGTGTGGCCTCGGCGGCTGCTATTTTGGTTATGACGGCGGTGTTTCAGAAAATGAAAGCCGGTATTAGAGAGCAGAAGCAGGCAGAACAACTGCAGGGACAGATAGAGGAAATGAAGCGGCATATCCGGGAGGTGGAAACCTTTTATGACGATATGCGCAGTATGAAACACGACATGAAAAACCACCTTATGGCACTGGAGGGATTGTATGAAAAAGGGGCCTATGAGGAGGCCGGCCGATATGTAGCGGAACTGCAAAACAAGAGTCAGGAGGTGCCGTCCGGGCTCCATAGCGGAAACCCGGTGGCAGATGTTATTTTGCGGGAAAAGAAACGACTGGCAGAAGGATATGGTATTTCCTTCCAGTGCCAGTTTTATTATCCAGAGCATACAGAGGTCAATGCCTTCGATATCAGCGTAATTTTGAACAATGCACTGGATAACGCCATTGAGGCATCGAGAGCATACGAAAGCCCTGTAATTTCCCTTGTCTCTCATTGCAGGAAAAAGGCGTATCTGATAGAGATTGACAATACCTTTGACGGGAGCATAGTATGGGATAGGGAGCGGGGACTGCCGGTTACCACCAAGCCGGAGGAAGGACATGGAATCGGCCTTTCCAATATTCAGAGGGTGGCAGAAAAATATCATGGGACAGTGGACATCACATATGGCGATGGGCACTTTGGGCTGACAGTATTATTGATGCTGGCATGATTTCGCAACAAAAATCCGTCGGTTCGCAACATTTCCCTTTGGTTCGCCTTATTTCCGCCCGATATAGGCTATACAAACTTATCAGGAAAGGGGTCCGATACAATGATGAAAATACAGGGGGCCGGAATGGCCGATTCAAACACTTCTGGGGGTGTAGGAGGCTTTGGCGGCGGGGATGCCACCACAAGAAGCCTTGAGAGACAGATTGCTGCGGCCCAGAAGAAACTGCAGGAAGTATCTTCGGATAAAAATTTAAGCATGGAGCAGAAAATGGAAAGGCGCAAGGAAATCAACCAGCAGATAACGGATTTGGAAAACCAGCTGCGGGCATACCAGATAGAAATGCGCCGGGAGAGCCAGCAGGCAAAAGGAACCTCCATGGAGGATATGCTGGGTGGTAAACGGACGGACAAAAGCGCAAATGACGATAAAGGTGTTTCTATAGGAATATCAGAAGAGGGCATGCAGGCTATGATTTCCGCTGACACGGCCATGGACCGGGCCCAGGTGCAGGGTCAGGTGAAGGGCAGACTGGAGGGCCAGGCCCGTATCCTGAAATCGGAAATTGCCCAGGATAAGAGCCGGGGCGCCGATATGGAGGACAAGGAAAAGGCGTTAGCGGATATGGAGCAGAGGGCTGTGGACGCCGGGGGCACCCAGATAAAGAACCTTGTCCAGGCCGGAAAGCAGATGTCAGAGGTAAATTCTTCTCCAGACGAGGATGAATCGGATTTGCAAAAAGCGGCTGAGAATGAGGAGACGGACGGGAAAACGGAATATACACCGGTAGATGTGCGGTTGTAAAAAAATTGAAATTACTGCTAAACAAACAACAAATGTTATCCGATATATAATATAAGATATGAAAAATCGGAGGATAACCCGATGAGTAAAGACGAAAGAATGCCCAGCGAAAGCGAATGGCTGGTAATGGAAGTGCTCTGGGAAAGCAGTGTTCCCCTGACCTCTATTGAGGTTATTAAGCGGGTGCAGAGAAGTCGGAAAATGTCGGCCAAGACCGTCCGGGTACTGATGAACCGTCTGTATAAGAAAGAGATTATTGATTATACCATTGACAAGAAGGACGCCAGGATTTATCATTATTTTACAGTAAAGTCCAAAGAGGAGTGTCTGCGGGAGAAAAGTCGGAAATTTGTTGACAGTTATTTTTCCGGAAATCCAGCCAATGCGCTGGCGGCACTGCTTCAGAGCGGGCCGTTGACAGATGAGCAGATTGAGGAACTGGAGGCAATCCTTGAACAGAGCAGGGGAAGTGAGCGCCAATGACAGCAGAGGCATTATTAAAGATGCTGGATTTTTGCGCCACGTATCTTGTTGTGAAGGCAGGCCGCTGTATTGCTCTTTCAGTATTTGTAACGGTGCTGATTTTGCTTTTGCGGAGGACGTTGTTGAAAAAGCAGATTTTCGGCCGTGGCATGCTCT
Organism: Lachnospiraceae bacterium; assembly: GCA_022510605.1. GTDB lineage: Bacteria > Bacillota > Clostridia > Lachnospirales > Lachnospiraceae > Eubacterium_F. The sequence continues at coordinate 55,077 of JAFLTB010000004.1, read as the reverse complement.
GGTGTCTGCTGATACCGGCATTATTTGTAGGAAAGCTTCGGTTTTTCTATGAGAGCCCCATGGGCGTCCGCCTGTTTTACTGGTGGCACTCTGCCAGTGTAGGGAGCCCCTGGCTGGGGCGAATCTATATGCTGGGAGTTTTGGTATTTGGCGGATTTCTTTTATATCGGCGCTGGAAGCTTAGAAGATTTGTCCGAAAGCTGGAAAAAAGGGAGGTGGCGGGAAGCCATATTTTTGTCTGCGATGTGTCAGTATCGCCCTTTACGACAGGATTGTTCCGGCCACGGATTGTCGTACCGGAGACAATGTGTGAGAATCTGACAGAGGAGGAACTGCAGACGGTTCTGTTCCATGAGAGGGTGCATATCCGATTGGGGCATTTGTGGCTGTATCTGCTGTGGGATATAATTCGGGTAATACTCTGGCCCAACCTCCTGCTTGGTTATTGTACAAAATACTTTCGCCAGGATATGGAGGATATATGTGACCGGGTTACGATACAAAGAAGCGGTCAAACCGCATATGAGTATGGCGGGCTTTTACTAAAGAGTCTGCGGCTGTTACAGGAAACAACTCCTGCGGCTCTGCACAATTCTGTTGCACTGGCAGGAGAGACAGATTACCGGAACATCAAAAAACGGATGGAGCGGGTAGTACAGTTTAATCCTTATAAAAGATTCCAGGCAGCTGGCTTGTGTTTAGCCGGCATACTGGCATTATCTGGGACGATTTGGGGAATAGAGCAGGTCTCCTATCCGCAGTATACCCGGATGGAAGAACTTATGCTTTATAACGACACCGCAAAAGCGCTATTGATAAACGGAATGGAGGAACCGGGACTTGCCAGGGCTATTACCATTGAGTCGGACCGGATTTATATTGACCGTCAGGCCATGAATGCGGTGCTGGAGAAAAACCATATTACCAGCCAGGCATTTTTCCTTGGTTTTGGAAGTTATTATAAAGTGCCCGGTATAGGAGGCGGCGGAAATGCCGTGTATATTGATTACTGTGAAAATACAGAGGATATGGAAATTCCCTACATTGACAGCGGGGAGACTTGGGAGAACTGGCTTTGCCAGTATCTACTGTAGAAACAGGGTTCAACGCCAGAAATTTCTGTCTGAATTATCAGGCGGGAATGCCGGCTGTTTATAGAACTAAAAGACAAATACATGGAGGTAGCTGCGGGTATGACAGGTACCTGCAGAAAAACAGAAAGGAAGGTTGATAACATGTCAGAAATTAACAATTTTAGTGATTATGCAAACCCATGGGATTCCACGCCAGATTATTCTGCGCTTTTTGGTTCCGTAGGGGGAAGCAGTTCTTCCGGAGCAGGAAATGTGCTGGGAGATTACACCGCCATTCGGAATGGCAGTTACAAAAAACTGTTGAAGGCATATTATGCTCAGCAGAAAACATCCGAGTCCGGAGATTCTTCCGCTAACCTGACCCTGACAAAGGGCTATGCAGAGGACTTGAAAAAATCCGTGGAAACTTTGATGGATAGTTCCCTGTGGGAAAAGAAGAAAATAAAGAAAAAGGATGAAGAGACCGGCGAGGAAATCGAGGTAGAGGATTATGACAGAGACGCCATTGCCAAGGCAGTGGAAAATTTTGCAAATGCCTACAACAAATTAGTAGAAAAAACCGGTGAATCCGATACGAAGGACATTCTGCGCGAGGCAGTGTGGATGACTGGCAAGGTAGGAGCTTCTTCCAAACTCTTGGAAAAAGTGGGCATTACCGTTACTGCAGGCAACAAGCTGGAAATTGACAAAGATAAATTGAACAGTGCAGACATCAACGATTTGAAGACTCTCTTTACCGGACACAATTCCATGGCAGCCCAGATTGCCAAGAAGGCAGGAAACATTATAAATGCAGCAGCAAGAGCCAATGGAACCTACACAAAGACGGGCACGTATTCCAATGTTTTGTCACAGCTGGCATCTGACAAAGTGGACAAGGAAGTATAACTTTCCAGGAAAGCATAGCATTCCAAGGGAGTATAACATTCCGATAGGAAGGTGATGGCGTCATGAATATTAGTTTTTCTGGCGGAACCGGGCTTTTCCCGGGGTTCCCCATGGGGGGACTGAAAAGTACCCAGGAGAAAATGGAACGCCAGCAAAAATGCGAAAATCAGGTGGTCTATTGGGAATCCAAAAAGGAAAGCCTGAAAGATATGAAATGCGATAGCGTCGAAGACGTTGCAAAAAAACTGGAAATGTTCCATGCCTATGAGGACCAGATTGCGGCGGCAAAGGAAGAGTATAATAATTCCCAGATGTGGCACATGCTGGACGAGGCAAGAGAGCAGGGAGAGAAGATTGCCGAGGCAGCAGAGAAACTGGAGCCAAAGACAGCAGAGGAAAGACAGAAAGAGATGGCCGAGGAGGCAATGGGAACCGAGGACAGCAAGGGCGCTCTGACCGAGGCGCTGGAGGAAAGCACCGAAATCATGGAAGAATTGACCGAAGAGATGACAGAGGAGCTTACCGAAAAGGAACTGACCCAGACAGCGGAGGAACAATCCGAGATGGCCAGGAAATTGACTGAGGAAGAGAAGTATTATCGCAACATCGACATTCGTATATGACAACGAGGCTGTGTAATGGGACCTGGTTTCCATTACACAGTTTTTTTGGCATAAAAGAATTTATCGTGTTTGTTTGACAGGAGGCTATATTTTTTAGGAAAAAAGTGCCGATATATATTATACATATGTGGATAAATTGCAAAGGAGGGCAATAATATGAATCGAATTGGAGGATTTAATACGTATCAAAGTTTGTTTGAGAGCAAACTGAAGAATCCAAAGGAAGCAGAAAAGACAAAGAACAGCAAAACGGATAAGACAAAGAAAAAGGAGCCGGTGCAGTTAAGTGAGCGGGCTAAGAAACTGCTTCAACAGTTACAAAAGACCTATGGTAATATGGATTTTATTGTGGCAGATTACGATACAGAAGAGGAAGCGGCAGCATATCTTTCCCGGGGAACCAAGGAATATAGTGTACTGATTGAACCGGAATTGTTGGAGGAAATGGCAGCTGACCAGGAGACAAAGGAAAAGTATATGGGAATCATTGAAAATGCCACCTCTCAGTTAAATGAGATAAAGAATCAGTTAGGAGAGAAGGACGGCCAGGTGACACGGCTGGGGATTTCCATTGACAAGGACGGCAATGTTTCCTATTTTGCAGAACTGGAAAAAATCAGTGAATCACGTCAGGAGCAAATTGAAAAAACCAGAGAAAGCAGAAGAGAAGAAAAGGCGTCCAGTGAAAAGCGAAAGCGGGCGCGGGTAAGTGCCGATTCCATAGAGGAACTGCTGAAAAAAATACAGGATATTGATTGGAATGCGCTGAAAGCAGAAACGGGAGACAGTGGCAGCCGATTTGATTATAGTATTTAAATAAAGTATTTTGTAAGAGGCGGGAGTGATTCCCGCCTCTTATCTTATAAGAAACTCCTCTTGTGCGGAGCGGAAAACGCTATGCGTTTTTCAGAGGGGCGCGTTTCTCAGCCGCCCCTTTTTTGTAATATGAGAAAGGAGCGGGAGGGATGACAGACTTGTATTTGCTGCTAGAGACCCCGGAAGATAAAGCCTCCTTCCAGAAATTATATGAAAACATATATATAAAACTTTTATATGTTGCACAGGGAATTCTGCACAACAAACAGGATGCAGAAGATGTTGTGCACGATGTCTTTGCCAAGGTGGCGAAAAATTATCATAAATATCGGAATATGAACGAGAGGGATATGCTGAGCCTGTGTATAGTCATAACGCGAAATGCCTGTATCAATGTAATTCGTCAAAACGAAAGACGCCGGGAGACGGTGATGGAAATTAAAGACGATTTGCTTCCCTCCGGAGAGGATTTGCTGGAGGGCATTTTGCAGAAAGAAAAAATAGCCATATTGGAGCAGGCTCTTTTAAAACTAAGTACAGAGGATAAAAATATTTTGATTTTGCGATATTATCATGGCATGAGTTACAAGGAAATAGGAAGGACACTGGGAATTAAAACAAAGACTGTAGATATGCGCCTGTACCGGGTAAAGGCAAAATTGAGGGAGGTGTTGCTTCGTGAGCAGTGAGGATATACTGCGGGAGGCAGTCATTCGTTTTCATGAGGCGGAGCTGCAGGTATTGCTTTCAAATTCTTGTCTTCTGGAAAAGATAGAGGTCAGTGATGATTTTCGCGCGAGAATGCAAAAGCTTATAAAAAAATATCAGAGACGGGTTATGACCCGGAGAATCTCTCAGGGTGTTATGATTGTTTTCTTTTGTATGCTGACAGGTCTGATACTGCTTTTGAATTAGTGCTATCGTGCTAAATGGGGGAGGGCAGATTTTTTATTTTCCAATATGAAATAGTTAAATAAATTTTGTAGGAAAAATATTCCTGAATTTGTTATTTAGTATGAATACAAAGTGTAAGGAGGTTTTTATGAAAAAGGTAAAACAATTTTTGCAGTATTATTAACATGGCGTTGCTTTGCCGGCAATGACACAGAAGCATAAGGAGAGGATTAACCGAATGATAGAAGTGGCGATTTGCGATGATGTAAAGGAAGATGCGGAAAAACTCAAGGACTGCCTGCAGGAAAATTTTTTGGGAATCAGTACGGAAATTTTTACGGATGAACTGAAATTTTTAGACAGTGAAAAGGAATTTGATGTGATATTTCTGGATTTTTCCATGCCAAAGTTGTCGGGAGAGGAGCTGGCGCTCAAACTGAGGGAAAAAGGTACGGGGAGCCTTCTGGTATTTTTTACGGGAAGCCAGGAGCCGACACCGGGAATTTTTCGCGTGGAGCCATTTCGCTATCTGCTAAAGGATATGGGGCAGGATAAACTCATACGGGAACTGGAGGAAATTATCCACAAATGCCATGAAAGACGGGCATCAAAGTATATTTATGCCAAAAGAAAGGGTGATATTATCCGGGTTCCCATATATGACATTTCTTATATTGAACTTGCCAAGCATGGTTGTGTGGTACATACGGTGTGCAAAGGAGAGAGCGGCGAATATTTTTTAAAAAAAAATATTCGCGAGATTGACCGGGAGCTGGAAAGTTCCGGATTTGCCAGGGCACATAACAGTTACCTGATTAGCATGGAGCATGTGGTAAGCTATAATAAGTCTTATGTGCAAATGGATGATAATGTTGAATTAAATGTTTCCAGATCCTATCGAAAGAGTTTCGATATGGCATTCCGAAAATTTATATTAAAAAGAAACTGAAAGGATAAAAAACATGGCATGGTTGTATGACAATCTGTTGATTTTTGTAAATATCTGTATCAGCAGTTTTGAGGCGTTTATGCTGTGGGAGGCAGGGCAGAGTTTTTTTCATCCGAGATTTCAGAAAGGATGGAAAACCTTTTGTGTGCTGGGAATTATGGTGGCGGCGAATTTTGCTGCGTCCACCCTGCTTCCAGCAGACCTTTTACTGTTCTGCTGTTTTTTAATTGATTTTGCCGCAGTATATATACTGTTTGATAATAATATCTTGTGGAAAGGTGTTTATGTCACCTTTTTTATCGTTGTGCAATGTGCCAGCGAATTGTTACTTTATGTATTTACCTTTGGCTCGGACCTTGCGCAGCTGGTGGAAAACAGAAATTCCCTACAGAGCTATATTATGGCGGCGATGATCTGTAAGCTCATTGCGTTTTGCATTCTTCTGCTTGCTGTAAAGGGGTTGTCAAAGGGACGGATTGGCCGGCTTCCCGGCCGGGTTTTTATCTCGTATCTGATTATGCCGATATCCTCATTGTTAATTTTGTTTCTGGTTATGTCCTACTGCTCAGAGGTCGCCGGGCAGTCGGTGAGTATCGTGTTAGTAATCTGCAGTATAGGGGTATTGATTGCCAATGCCATACTGCTGTATATTTTTGAAGGGTATGCAGAGAGCATGGAATTAAAGGAAGCCATTGCCCTCAGTGAACAGAAGGCCTCCCTGGAGGCAAAACATTATCAGCAGTTAGAGGAAATCAATCGGAAGAACCTCCAGCATGTGCATGATATAAAGCATATTTTGCAGTCGGCAGACAATCTGATTGAAATCGGTGAAAGCGGAAAGGCCAGAGAAGTTCTTCACAGCATGAATGAACTGATTATACATACCAACAATACCAGGTATTGTCAAAACAGTATTATCAATGCTGTATTGAACAGTAAGAAGGAGTTAGCCGAAAGTCTTGCCCTGGATTATCAGGCAGAAGTGGATGCGGTGCTTCAGAATGGAAGCATAAAGCCGGAAGAGCTCATTGTGGTACTGGGTAACCTTTTGGATAATGCCATTGAAGCGGCGGCTAAAGTACCGGAGGGAGGCTATATCCGCACAAAAATCCAGATGAAAAACAGAGGCACATTTTTATCTATCTGCGTGGAAAATAATTATGAGGAGGAACTCAAAATACGGGGTGGACAGCTCATCAGCAGTAAAAAAGATGCGGGGATGCATGGACTTGGATTGCAAAGTATCAATAAAACAGTGAAGAAGCGAAATGGAGTGGAAAGTATTTCCTACGACAACAAGATATTTATACATCAGGTGGTATTGAGTATCCGGTGATGTGGAACGAGGAGGAGTGTAAAAATGAAATTATGCCGGATTGGCATATGTGAAGACGATGAACTTTACCGAAATTATCTGACAAAGATAATCCGTAAGTGTGTGTTGACGGAGGACAAGGTGGGAATCTTTTTCTACAGCGATGGCAGCAGTCTCTTTTCTGCGTCCAATCGAAAGGAACTGGATATTCTGTTTATGGATGTGCAGTTGCCGGATGGCGACGGCAATGCTTTTATGGAGAGGTTCCGGAAGGAAAATACCAAAGCGCTGGTGAGTTTTTGCACCAATATGGGCACCCCGGCTGCCGATACGTTTAAGATGAATATTTACCGTTATATCCGCAAGGATGAGGGAAAAGAAAAGGTGGAAAAACAGGTTGCCGAGGTAATAGAGGAGTATATGAGAAGGTGCCAGTATCAGGAATTTCATGCCGGCCCGGATAAAATCTATCTGGAAGTACCAGATATTATGTACTGTGAAAAGCAAAAGAGAGGCACGTTAATTCACATGGACGGGAATAGGGAGGTTCTGGTATCGGAGCATCTCAGTGATATTTATGAAAGTATACATCCCCATGGCTTTGCCTGTCCCCACGGCAGTTATATTGTAAATATGGAATACATTACGGGGGTGAATAAAAGAATGCTCCGGTTGACCGATGACGAAGAACTGGGAATTGCACCCAGGAAATGGAAACAGTTTCAGGAAGATTTTAGGAATTTTATAGAGTAAATTTACTTTCCCCGGCCTGTCAAGGACAAAAAATTACCAAAATCGCCAAAAAATGATACATTTTTGCCATCTGCCTTGTAAATCAAATGCAAATTCTGTATAAATAAAAATGTAGTAACTTAATATTTTTACAGGGAGGTGATACAATGAAAGCACTTATTAAAAAATGCACGAACAGTGGTGTTCTGGCGTCATTGGCACTGGCACTGACAGCCATGACGGCCAATTCCTGCTGTCACTGGATCTTTGGACAGTCTGAGGAGCCGGACGCTGTAAAAGCGCTGCGCAAATTTTAAAAAAGAAATTTTTTAAAGTAGAAAATCAGAAATGGAAAAGGAGGAAATGTACTAGTGGGTGACATTATTTTAGTCGAATATGAAAAAATGAAAGAAACAAAATTAGTTGGACGGGAGAGTACGAAACAACGAGGCTTGTTCTTTCTCGTTTTGACAATCTTATTGCTCGTGTTAAACCAGCTGCATACACATAATTTGTTTGTGCAGACGGGTTTAAACCTGTTTGGCCTGGTTTTGGCATTTCTGCTATTCTACTGTGAATGTCGCGGAAGCAAATGGAAATCCACACAAAGCTTGGTAGAATACGCCAGAGAAATGGAATGTATGGAAAAAGTTTTGTATTTTCTGGACATTGACACCTACAATAAGCTTGGCTTAGTGATTGACGAGGTAAAGGCAAGAATTACAGAAGATGAACAGGAGCGGAAAAGGAAAGAGAAAATATTTTGTTTTCTGATTATTGCCCTGACTGGTACTGTATCGCTGGCCTGTCTGTATTGGGGGGATGGAATTTTTTCTTATGTGGAGATTGGAAGCGTGTTAAATTTCTTTCTTATGATTTCTGCGCTACTATTTGCGTGTGCCTACGTATGTGCCAGTATGGTTTCCGTAAATCGGAAATATAAATGGCTGTACGAAGTGCTGCTGAATGTAATGATAACAAAATTTTAGCAGAATGGATTTGCCCGCCGGCAGTTTTAGAATTGCCGGTGGGGATTTCGTATGCAACATGGAGGGGTACATGAACAGTAAAAAATCGGGAAGATTGTTCGGGATAAAAAATGTTGCTGAAAGCAGGGAAGAGAAGAAAAAGATAATGGAAGACGCCGCTTTGCGGCAGTACAGCATGGAATTGTTAAAAAGCCAGGCGGCAAATCTGGCGATGACACTTCTTGTTGCCATAATCAGCGGCCAGTGGCTGGAAGTTCTGGTCTTTGAAATTGCATTTATGACACTGCGCCGGTACGCCGGGGGATATCATAGCAGTAATTCATCGCACTGCTTTTTCCTGTCCTCCGCTGTGCTGGTGTCAGTAATATTTGGAAATGCCTGGCTGGCCCATTGGTTCACAACGGGGGCTCGTGCCTCCTGGCCTCTCCTGCTGTGGGGGCTGGCCGCAGGCGTCTTTATTTTCTTGTCTGCTCCAGTGGAAGCAGTGAAAAAACCATTGGATTCACTGGAAAGAGAGGTCTATGGGAAAAGGGCCAGAATCACCACGGTCATTCAGATGACCGTAGAATATGTATTATTGTTTCTGGAGATGGACCTTGGCAGGCTGTTAATGCTTACCCACACGGCAGTTGCTCTCTCCATGCTGGCAGGAATGCTCTTACAGCACACCAAAGGAGCGGAGGAGAAAAATCCACAGAGTGAGGGTAATGGAAGATAGCAGGGTAGTTAGGACAATGATGCTGGAAGTCAGGGTGCTGTCATTCCCTGTGTTTTTTGCCATGATGTAGCAGGCCACAGTGGTGGGGGAGGCCAGCATAATGAGAATCGCCATCAGCTCCTGATTGCGGTAGCCAAGATAGATGGCCAGGGGAAGAAACAGCGCCGCCAGTAAAATCAGTTTGATAAAAGAAGCCACAATCGTAGGCTTTATTTTTTTTATAGCTTTTCTTCCCTCAAAACCAGCGCCAATGGAAATCAGCGCCAGCGGGGTGGCGGTGTTTCCAATGCTGCTGATGGTCTTGTCGACAAACACCGGGAAATGCAGGTTCAAAAAGGCAAAGGGAAGAGCAATTAAAATGCTGAGTAAAATAGGATTTTTGAAAACATCCAGAATGGTTTTTCCAAAGGTATGAGCCAGGGCCGTGTCCTCCGACAAAGAAGAATCCGGATTGTCCCTGCCGCCCTTCAGGGTCAGAATAATAACGGCAAAAATGTTAAAGAGGGGAACAGCGCCAATAATCATCAGGGGAGCCATCCCGGCGCCATTGTACATATTGTTAATAAAAGCCAGGCCAAGGATAGCGGCACTGCTTCGGTAGGAAGCCTGAATAAAGGCCCCCCTTTCCTCTTCCTTTTTCATAAAGATTTCTGTCAGTCCCCAGATGGCAAGAATGCTAACCAGAGTGACAAGGAAGCAAAACAGCACATAGCCGCCGTCAAAGTTCTGCCGGATATCGTTCTCTGTCAAATCCCGGAATATCAGCGCCGGCAGGGCAACGGTAAAGACGTATTTATCGGCTGTTTTGATAAAATGCCCGTCAATCAGGTGGATACGGCTGAGGAATTTGCCGAGAATGATCATGAGAAAAATCGGCAGGGTGGCGTTAATGCTGTATAAAAAATTATCCATGGTTTTCCTTCTTTCTTTTGGTGTTTGCTTCAAAGGATAGTGTAACATAAAAACCCGGGAAGAACCAGTGGGAGATTGATAAAGAAAAAGAGCAATTTATATGGCGGTGGATTGACTTTTTTGGGTAGGTGTGATTTAATGAAAGAAAGCAATAAACCTAAATTTCTATAGATAAGGAGGCTGAATAATGAGCAAGGAAAGAGAACCTCTGGTGACAAATATTTTTACAGCAGATCCGTCTGCTCATGTATTTAATGGGAAGATATATGTGTATCCGTCCCATGATCTTCCACACGACGGAGAGGATAACGATGAGGGCGATGAATATCTTATGGAGGATTACCATATTCTGTCCATGGATAATCTGGAAGCGCCATGTGTGGATAACGGAGAAGCGCTGCATATGAAGGACGTGCCATGGGTGAGCAAGCAGATGTGGGCGCCGGATGCCGCTTTTAAAAACGATACATATTATCTGTATTTCCCGGCAAGAGATAAGGATGGCATTTTCCGTATTGGCGTTGCCACCAGTAAAAGTCCGGTGGGACCTTTTGAGCCGGAGCCAAACTACATTGAAGGAAGCTACAGCATTGACCCTGCCGTACTGGTAGATGATGATGGAAGAGCATACATATACTATGGCGGGCTCTGGGGCGGCCAGCTGGAAAAATGGCAGACCGGTTCTTTTGCGGAAACTCCGGGGCCACAGGGAAGCGAGCCGGCTCTTGGGCCGATGTTTGCAGAACTGTCAGAGGATATGAAATCCTTTAAGAGCGAGCCAAAGCACCTTACGGTTTTGGATGAAAATGGACAGCCGATTACGGCGGAAAATGAGGACTGCCGGTTTTTTGAGGGAGCGTGGATGCACAAGTACAATGGTCTGTACTATTTATCCTATTCCACAGGAACCACCCATTATGTTGTATATGCCACCAGCGAAAATCCGGATGGGCCATTTACCTATCGGGGACGTATTCTTGAGCCGGTGATTGGCTGGACTACGCACCACTCCATTGTAGAGTATAATGGCAAATGGTACCTGTTCTACCATGATTGTGAACTTTCCAAGGGAATCAATCATAGACGTACGGTGAAATATACGGAACTTCATTATAACGAGGATGGCACGATTCAGACCATAGAGCCTTATAGTCATAAAGCCTGACAGAATGGAGGAAAAAATGTTAGAGCAGTTAAAAAAAGAAGTATACGAAGCAAACATGGAACTTCAGAAAAAGGGACTGGTAATCTATACCTGGGGAAATGTCAGCGGCATTGACCGGGAGAACAACTATGTTGTGATTAAACCCAGCGGTGTGGAATACGATGAGTTGTCGCCAGAGGATATGGTAGTAGTGGATTTTGACCAGAATGTAGTGGAAGGAAAATACCGCCCATCCTCGGATACCGCCACTCACATCGAATTGTACCGGGCCTATCCGTCGTTAGCCGGGGTAGTACATACCCATTCCACCTGGGCGGTGGCCTTTGCCCAGGCAGGAAGAGCGATTCCGGCACTGGGAACCACACATGCCGACTATTTTTATGGAGACATTCCCTGCACCAGAGATTTGACAGCAGAGGAAATCAGTCTGGGCTACGAGAGAAATACCGGTCTTGTTATCATTGAAACCATTGCCGACAAGGACCCTATGGAGGTGCCGGGGATTGTGGTGAAAAATCACGGCCCTTTTGCCTGGGGAACTTCACCAGCCAACGCTGTTTACAATGCAGTGGTTTTGGACAAGGTGGCGGAAATGGCACATCACACGCTGACGCTGAATCCGCAGGCAGCGTGTGCACCACAGTATTTGTTGGATAAACATTATTTCAGGAAACATGGAGCCAATGCCTACTATGGACAGAGCAATCTTTAATCAGGCGGCGGCGAAAATTCTATCCAGAGAACATGAAAACCACGGCATTGGGACGCTGGGAGAAAAGACGCTCCATGCCGTGGTTAAAAATTATGTGGAACCGGAAGAGGATTTTCATGAAGTGCCGTTGGAAGGATATGTAGCAGATATATACCGGGAAGGCCAGGTTTTTGAAATCCAGACGGCGAATTTTAATACTATGCGGGCTAAGTTAGAGACCTTTCTGCCCCGGTATCATGTCACCATTGTGTATCCGGTGCCTGCCACCAAATGGCTGCGGTGGATTGACGAGGAGACAGGGGAAGTCACAGACCGGCGGAAGTCGCCAAAGAAGGGGACGCCCTACGAGATTTTCAAGGAATTGTATAAAATAAAAAGTTTTTTGAAAAATCCCAATCTGTCTCTCTGCATTCTCCTGATTGACGTGGAGGAATACCGGCTTCTCAACGGCTGGAGCCAGGACCGGAAAAAGGGTTCCTGCCGCCATGACCGGGTGCCGTTGGAGTTGGTGGAGGAAATCCATGTGGACTGTCTGGAGGACTACCGGATGTTTGTGCCTCCCCAGCTGGAGGAATTTGGTGCAAGAGAATATGCGAAGGCCTCAAAGTTAACGGTAAAGAGGGCACAGACGGCATTGAATATATTGCATCATCTTGGGGTTGTAAAAAGAACTGGAAAAGAAGGACGGCGCTATCTGTATGAGGTAGTGGAATAAAAAAGAGAGGTTAGCATGGGAAGAAAAACATTTTCAATTGGAAGCATTGAGGTGGGAGAGGGCTGCCGGCCCTTAGTCATTCCGGAAATCGGTATTAACCACGGTGGGAATCTGGAGACTGCCAGGGAAATGGTGGATGCGGCCCACCGGGCAGGCGCCAGGCTGATTAAGCACCAGACCCATATTGTGGAGGATGAGATGTCCGCCGCCGCCAAAAAGGTGATACCGGGAAATGCCGATATTTCCATCTATGAGATAATGGCAGGATGTGCCCTGAACCGGGAAGAGGAACAGGAGATGAAACGCTATACCGAGAGTCTTGGTATGGTGTTTCTCAGTACGCCCTTCTCCCGGGCGGCGGCAGACCGGTTAGAGGAATTTGGTGTGGCGGCTTATAAAATTGGCTCAGGGGAGTTAAACAATTATCCTCTGTTGGACCATGTGGCGTCCTTTGGCAAGCCCATGATTGTATCCACAGGAATGAACGACATACCAGCCATCAGCCAGGCGGTGGAGATTTTGGAGCGGCGTGGTGTGCCCTATGCCCTGATGCACACCACCAATCTGTATCCCACAAGGCCAGAGCAGGTAAGACTGGGAGCCATGCTGGAGATGATGAAAGAATTTCCGGGGATTCCCGTAGGGCTTTCCGATCATACCATGAATAATAACGCCTGCAAGGCGGCCATGGCGCTGGGAGCCAGTGTAGTGGAGCGGCATTTTACCGACACCATGGAGCGAAACGGCCCGGATGTGCCATGTTCCATGGACGAGGCAGCCCTGGCAGATTTATTGCTGGCGGCGGCGGAAATTCCTCAGATGTTTGGGGGGGAGAAGAAAGCACTGGCAGAAGAACAGGTAACCATTGATTTTGCCTTTGCTACTGCGGTGACCATTGCACCGGTGAAAAAGGGAGAGGTCTTTACAAAAGATAATCTCTGGGTGAAGCGTCCGGGCACAGGAGAGATTCTGGCCGTAGAGTATGAAAAACTGCTGGGGCGGACAGCGGCTCAGGATATTGCCCAGGATGTGCAGCTGCGCTGGGATATGGTGGAGTGAGGGATAGAATAAGGATTAAATAATAAGGATTAATAGAAAAAATCTGGGAGAAAAGGTCAGGACTTTTCCCAGATTTTTTTATTGACGGGTTCGTGACAGCGTAACCGTATCGGCCAGTACCTCCTGGCCGCCATCTACAAAGCGCAGGATGATGGAGTACGTGCCGCTGTGCATTTCCGTAAAAGGCACCGCCATGGTATAGGAATAGTTGGCATAACGGTCATCCTCCGGCGGCAGACCGGACAAATCCAACTGATAAATGCGGTCATATTTGGTAAAAAGAATTTCCAGCAGCTGGCTGCCGGTGGTAGTAAGATAAAGTGCGTCACCGGAGATGGCAAAGCGCATGTCATAGTGTTCCGCCATATATTCTAAAGATACGGCGGCCGCCGTCTGAATGGAAGCCCCCTTGTATAATGTAGGGGCAGGAAGCCATCCGCAGACAGCATAGGGAATATCCGCAAGGGAGCGTTCAAGTCGGTAAAATGCTTCCAGGGTTTCAGTGGAAAGGGCATCCAGATAGGAGCGGTCTAACACGGTGCCGGTGTGTATGGTATCGTTTTTTAATGCGTCAGAAAGGGCGCTGGATTTTGCCACGGCCCCGGTCTGGCGCTCCAATTCCAGCAGCGTATTTTCGGCCTCTCTAAGGTGTGGACTGGTAACAATGTTTAGATTGCCAGAGGGCTCCTTTTCTTCGCAGATTGCATCAATGCCGCTGCCAATGTAAAAGGTACGGTAAAACCGTCCCAGAAGATCAAATTCGTATAAATGGGTTGGAAGTGGGAACTGCCCTGTCCGGGTTCTTATAGCGGCGTCCGCCATCAAAAACCGGTTATCGGAAATAGCCGTCAGTCCGGCATCACTGGCCGGTACATTGAGAAAATAGCGGATGGTGCCTTCGCAGTCCCGCCAGAAGGGATAAAAAGAGCCATCGGGATTGTCGGCCAGCGGATGTGGCAGAGGGCCGGTCTTAATGCGGATGGTGCGGCTGGCGGTGACGGTGTCTTCGGTGATGAGTTCCAGCGTAAGGATGTTGTCGGTGTCTGGATACAGGCCAAAAATCGGAGCTATGTGGGTAGTCACCGGCTCGGTAAAGGTATGGTGGTAGTCGGTGTCCGAAGAGGTGCCCTTCACTGTATAGGAGAGGCAGCAGGGTGTCTCCGTGTGGAACACGGCCATGGCGGTCAAAGGTGCCAGCCCATATGGATTTGTCACGATTTTCATAGTATCAAAGGTCAGGGATTCATCCTGCAGAAGGTCATGAAGCTTCTGCTCCTTTTCTCTTGTCAATTCTGTGTAGGGAGTCCGGTTCGGAAGTCCGCCGCTGATATTTAAGTTCAGGCGGAGGCGGTTCAGGCTCATGAAATCTATTTTATAGGACGAAAAATGAAACTGTGTCCATTCCTTTATTCTGCCGGAAAGTGTTGTCAATTTGCCAGACATATGGATTCTCCTTTGCTTCATTTGGCGGTGCCGGTCTCATAAAAGACCATAGGCGGCCGCAGTCTGTATGGTATTATTTATAATGTAATTATAATACAAAAATTATGTAAAAACCATGTCTAATTTATAAAATTTTACCAATTCTTGTTATTTTGAATAGAAAATACGCTACGGCAGCGTATCAACATGTAAAAGGCGGGGAGAAGCAAAAATAGATTAATAAAATCCGTCAGTTCCCACACCAGGGAAAGCGGCATAACGCCCCCGGCAAAAATCATAATGACATACAGGCCCTGATACAGGCGCTGGCCTTTTCCGTGAAATAAAAAATCAAAGCCCTGCAGGCCAAAATAACTCCAGCCTACTAAAGTGGCCAGAGCAAAGCAGATAATGGCGGCGGCCAGAATTTCTTCCCCCCAAAAAGGAAGTTTGGAAAAGGCGGCAGCCGTGAGGGAACCAGGGGAAAGAAGCGGCCATTCGGCGGAATATTCCAGTTGAAAGGAGACCAGAACAAGACCGGTGACGGCACAGAGAACCACTGTGTCCCAAAAAGCCGCACTCATGGAGATAAGGGCCTGGTTCTCTGGCTTTGCCTCTGAGGAACTGCCTGCCACCAGGCCGGCGGTACCAAGACCGGCCTCGTTGGTGAAAAGCCCTCTGGCAACGCCGTAGCGCACAGCCTTACCCACAGTAAAGCCGGCCACTCCGCCTCCAATCTGAGAAAATCCAAAGGCGGAGGAGAAAATCTGGGACAGAGAAGGCAGCAGATAGTCAGCATGAAGAATCAGATACAGGATGCACCCTCCAAAAAAGTAGATTGCCATGGAAGGGACGACTGCCATGGAAAACTTTTCAATCCATCGTTTCCCCTGCATTAAAATCAGGCCCACTACAAAAGCGGTGATAATGGCGGTGATGGCAGGCATGAACCCAAAAACCTGGGAGCAGGTGTCCGTGATGGCATTGCTCTGGGTAGTACAGCCAATGCAGAAGGCAGAGAGACATAGGGCAATGCTGTATAGAACGCCAAGAGCCTTTTTTTTAAGAAGGCAGGCCAGTATATACATGGGGCCGCCTTGAAGGTGTCCGCTGTAATCGGCATAGCGGTACCGGGTACACAGCCAGGTTTCTGCATACGTAGTAGCCATGCCAAAGACTCCGGTAAGCCAGCACCAGAAAATGGCGCCGGGCCCCCCAAGATAAATGGCAGTGGAGACTCCCACAATGTTGCCGGTGCCAAGGGTGGCCGCCAGAGTGGTAGTCAAAGAGCCAAACCGACTGAATCCATGGGAGGAAGCCTGGCTTTCATCGGTTGTCTCATCTCCCAGAGACAGCTGGATACCCCGGAAAATATGACGCTGTACAAAGGACAGGTGAAAGGTGTGGTACAGATGAAGACCCATTAGCAGAATAAGCACCGGGCCGCCCCACAGGAACTGATTGATATGTAAGAGAAACTCCACAATTGCCTCCTGGATTTTTCCTTCTGATTTCAGTTTATGCGGGAGAGCAGCAGGTTCATGTCAGGGAAAGTTCAATTGCTAAAGTTTTCTTCTTGTGGTAAGATAACAGTGATATGGATGAAAGGATAAATGTATGAATATTTGGAAACATTTTGTTACAATAACAAGACACCGCCATAAGGTAATCCGGCACTGTTTTCTGGCAGGCATATTCTGGCAGGGCCTGCGGCACGATTTGTCAAAATACAGTCCTGCAGAATTTATTCCGGGAGTGAAATATTATCTGGGGGACCAGAGCCCCAATGTAAAAGAGCGACAGATTAAGGGATTTTCCCGAGCCTGGCTTCATCATCAGGGGCGGAACAAGCACCATTTTGAATATTGGGTGGATTACGATGTAGTAACCCATCAGAAACAGCCGGTGCGTATGCCTACGAAATATCTGATTGAGATGTTTTGCGACCGGGTGGCTGCCAGTAAAATTTACTATGGCAGTGAATATGACGAGAAAAAACCCTATGAGTATTTTAACCGGGGAATCAAGTCACGGATTATGCACCCGGAGACTTCAAAGCAGCTGGAGGAGCTGTTGATTATGCTCCGGGACAAAGGGGAGAGGGAGACCTTTTCTTATATCAAAAATGTTATCCGCGTCCAGGGAAAGAAGGATAGAGCACATTGGAAGTAACAGATTTCAGTAAGGGAAGTGTCAGGAGAAACATTATGCGGCTGGCGGTTCCCATGACGTTAGCCCAACTCATCAATATACTCTATAATATTGTAGACCGCATTTTCATCGGACGCATGGAGGCGGGTTCCTCACTGGCGCTGACGGGAGTGGGTGTGTGCCTGCCGGTGATTACCATTGTGATGGCCTTTGCAAATCTCATTGGCATGGGCGGCGCTCCGCTTTTTTCCATAGAGCGGGGCAAGGGAGAGGAGCGGGAGGCAGAATACATCCTTGGCAACTGTTTTGTGCTGCTGCTTTTTCTGGGGGTGTTCCTGACGGTCTCCGGTCTGCTCCTGAAAAGGCCGGTGCTCTACTTACTGGGAGCCAGCGATGCCACCTTTCCCTATGCGGATGAATATATTACCATTTACCTGTTGGGGAATACCTTCGTGCTGTTAAGCCTTGGCATGAATAACTTTATCAATGCGCAGGGGTTTGGACGGACGGGGATGTTTACCGTAGCCATTGGCGCTGGTCTGAATCTGGTGCTGGACCCGATTTTAATTTTTGGACTGGGGCTTGGCGTGGGGGGAGCGGCGCTGGCCACCGTGCTGTCCCAGTGCGTGGCCATGGTGTGGACACTGTATTTTCTTTTAGGAAAAAAGGCAGTAATCCGGTTACAGAGAAAAAGGTTCAAACTGGAAGCAAAGCGGGTACTCCGAATCATGGGATTAGGAGTGTCAGGCTTTACCATGTCGGTGACAAATTCCCTGGTGCAGATGGTGTGTAATGCCAGCCTGCAGACCTATGGAGGTGACATTTATGTAGGAATCATGACTATTATCAATTCTGTGCGGGAGGTAGTCCAGATGCCGGTGTCCGGTATCGGTTCCGGAGCCCAGCCGGTGATGGGATTTAACTATGGAGCCGGACGGAATGACCGGGTAAAGGTCGGGATTTCCTTTATGTCGGCGTCGATGATTTTGTATACGCTGGCGGCCTGGCTTTTGCTCTTTCTGTTTCCACGGTTTTTCCTGGGGGTATTCAGCAGCGACCAGGCAGTGGTGGAAGCCGGAGTCAGCTGTATGCACATATACTTTTTTGGGTTTTTTATGATGGCGCTGCAGTTTGCGGGGCAGACTACCTTTACTGGACTGGGATTCAGCCGGAGAGCCGTATTTTTTTCCATATTCCGCAAGGTTATTATTGTGGTGCCGCTGACGCTGCTTCTGCCTCATGTGGCAAATCTGGGAGTGATGGGGGTTTTTCTGGCAGAGCCGGTGTCCAATTTTATTGGCGGGGGAGCCTGCTTTCTTACCATGCTGGTTACGGTCTACCGAAAAATGTAAAAAATGTCAGCAAATGACATATTTGTAACAAATTTGTATTATAAGATAAAGTGTCATAATGAAATATTTTAAAATGGGAATGTTATGTACTAATCAAAAAAATGCACCCTGACGTGCAAGATGGAGGAAAAGAATGGATCATTTGGATATGTTAGAGTACAAGAGTGTGCACATTCTGAGAGAAGCGTATAGTGAGTTGGGAAATTTATGTATGTTATGGTCAATTGGCAAGGATTCGACGGTATTGCTATGGCTGGCACGAAAGGCCTTTTTCGGACATGTGCCGATTCCACTGGTCCATATTGATACCCATTATAAAATTCCGGAAATGATTGAATACCGGGATCGTCTGGCGGCAGAGTGGAACCTGGATATGATTTACGGAGAGAATACCGAGGCGCTGGAGAAAAAGGAAACCTTCCCGGATGGCAATGTTTCCCATATTGACTGCTGTATGAGATTAAAGACGGAGGCACTGACCAATACGCTGAATGCCAATTGGCCCCGCTTTCGCTACAATCATAATAAGGGCATTTATGAAAAGGATAACAACAGTGAGCCCTATACCGGCGTTATTGTAGGTGCCCGTGCCGACGAGGAGGGCAGCCGTTCCAAGGAGCGTTATTTCTCCCCGAGGGATAAGAACAACGACTGGGATGTAGGAGACCAGCCGCCGGAATTCTGGAACCAGTATAAGACGGATTTTGCACCGGGCACCCATGTCCGTGTGCACCCGCTGTTGGACTGGACAGAGCTGGATGTATGGGAATATATTGAGAGAGAAAATATTCCTGTGGTATCTCTTTATTTTGACCAGGGAGACGGTAAGAGGTATCGTTCTCTGGGATGTGGCCCCTGCACAACGCCGGTGGATTCCACGGCGAAAAATGTGCGTGAAGTAATTGAGGAATTAAAGACCGGTAAATTTGCCAATATCGCAGAGCGTTCCGGCCGTGCCCAGGACAAAGAGGGCGGCGGTGGACTGGAAGAACTCAGACGAAGCGGTTATATGTAAGGAGGGCCATATCATATGATGAAAAAAGAGGATATGAATATTGTTATCGTAGGTCACGTAGACCACGGTAAAAGTACATTGATGGGACGCCTTCTGGCCGATACGGATTCGCTGCCGGAGGGAAAATTAGAGCAGGTCAAGGAGACCTGCCGGAGAAATTCCAAGCCCTTTGAGTATGCGTTTTTGCTGGATGCCTTAAAGGATGAGCAGTCCCAGGGTATTACCATTGATACCGCGCGCTGTTTCTTTAAGACAGAAAAGAGAGATTATATTATTCTGGATGCGCCGGGACACATTGAGTTTTTGAAAAACATGATTACCGGAGCCTCCCGCGCAGAGGCGGCTCTGCTGATGATTGACGCCAAAGAGGGTGTGCAGGAAAATTCCCGCCGCCATGCCTATATGCTTTCCATGCTGGGCATTAACCAGATTGCCGTTGTTATCAATAAGATGGATCTGGTGGACTACGATGAAAAGGTATACGAGAGTGTCAAAGCAGAGTATCTGGAATTTTTGAAACAAATCAATATTACACCGAAGTTTGTCCTGCCGGTAAGTTCCTTTATGGGAGAAAATATCGTGAAAAAAAGCGATAAGATGCCATGGTATGACGGCATGTGCATTTTGGAGGTTCTGGATAATTTCGAATGCGAACAGGATAAGGAGAACCAGCCCTTCCGTATGCCGGTGCAGGATGTTTACAAATTTACCCGCAATGGGGATGACCGCCGTATTGTGGCCGGAACGGTTGAAACCGGTAAGATTCGTCCGGGCCAGGAGGTAATCTTCTATCCTTCCGGCAAGAAAAGCCATGTGAAGAATATCGAGGTGTTTAATGCAGACCCGATTGAAGAGGGAAAGCCGAATATGGCTATTGGCTTTACCATGGTAGAGCAGATTTATATTACCAGGGGAGAACTGATGAGTATTGCCGGGGAACTGGCGCCAAAGACGGCCTCACGTATTGCCGCCAATATTTTCTGGCTGGGCAAAAAAGATTTTACACCGGGTAAGATATACTATCTGAAAATCGGTTCAGAAAAGGTAAAGATGGAGCTGGAGAGCATAAAAGGTGTTATCAATTCCTCCAATCTTTCTTCCACGGAGGAAAAGACCGCTGTGGCAAGACATGAGGTGGCGGAGTGTATTCTGCGCACCGACAAGCCGATTGCCTTTGACACCGTGGAGGACCTGGCGGGAACCAGCCGCTTTGTTATTGTGGATAACTATGAGATTGCCGGCGGTGGTATCATTACAGCGGCCTTAGAGGACGAGGAGCAGGAAATCCGCGAGGGCACCATGCTCCGTAACTATAAATGGGAAATCAGCGATGTATCGGTGGAAGAGCGTATCGAGCACTATGCCCAGAAGCCGAATATGATTGTTCTTACCGGGCCGGAGGGCACTGGCAAGAAGAAGCTGGCGAAAATTCTGGAAAGAGAACTGATGAATTGTGGCCGTTATGTATATTACATGGGCATTGGTTCCTATCTGTACGGCGTAGGCGCCGATACCAAGAAGGCCAGTATTCAGGACCACACAGAGCAGATTCGCCGGTTTGGCGAGGTGGCCAATCTTATGCTGGATGCCGGCATGCTTCTAATTGTGACAGCTACGGGACTGACACAGTCGGATTATAAAATTATGAAGACGGTTGTGGACAGAGAGTTTGAAGTGGTATGGGTTGGCAAGGAGATTACCACGGATATTTCACCGGATATACAGCTGGCAGATAAGGATTATGAAAAGAATGTTCAGACCATTAAGAACATGTTGAAGGAATCCGGTTCTATATTTAAGGCATAGAGAGCAGAAAGGATTTTCATGAATAAGAATGAAAATATAGTCTGGCATCCAAATAAAGTGTCCCCGGAGGACCGATGCCGGGTTTTGGGACAAAAGGGACTGGTGGTCTGGTTTACCGGGCTGTCCGGCTCCGGCAAGTCCACCATTGCGGTGGAACTGGAAAAAATGCTGAATGAGGCAGGGCGTGCCGTATATCTTCTGGATGGGGATAACATCCGCTGCGGCATCAATTCAGATTTGGGGTTTTCCGATGAGGACCGGAATGAAAACATCCGCCGTATCAGCGAAATTGCGGCCCTGTTTCGGGATGCGGGTATTATTACACTGGTTTCCTTTATTTCTCCGTTTCGGAAAATGCGGGAATTTGCCAGAGAAAAGGCGGGCGAGGGGAATTTTATTGAGGTGTATGTGAGTACCGATTTTGAGACCTGCCGGAAACGGGACCCGAAAGGACTGTATCAGAAGGACATTAAGAATTTTACCGGGAAGGATTCTTCCTATGAGGAACCATTGAACCCGGAAATTGTGTTGGACACGATAAAGGGCGACCCTGCTCAGTGTGCGAAAAAAGTCTTACGTGAAATTGAAAAATATTTAGCGGACAAAATGTGACGCTGAAAAATGCGTCAGTTGCCAAAATGGAGGACAACGAGATGAAAAGGTTTGCAGTTTCGTGCAAGAAGGGTGTTGAGAAAATGAAGAAGGGAAAGACCAGGCGTTCTTCCAAAAAGAAGCGTGTCCTTCGTACCAGTGATGGAAGAACCGTGACAGTGTGTAATTCCCTCTGGCTGAAGAAGAAGGCAAAGCGGTTTGAGAAAAATTTTATCCGCAAAGAGGCCTCAGCAATTCGAACCAATATTCAGATAGAGCCTATGTATGCGCCGTTGTCCCAGGCCAGGGATTACTGGCTGGAACACATATTAAAGAGTGACGGATATACCTTTCAGAATATGTTCCTTGTTAAAAACCCCTTTGGTGAAGCGCCTCTTACGGCACTGGCACTGTTTGTCACCGAAGTGCCCTGCCAGGTGCGGGTTACGGTGAAGGGGAAAATTCCGGAGACGGATTTTACTTCGGTGTTGCCGGAGACCAAATATCACCGGGTACCGGTTCTCGGTCTCTATCCAGGGCGGATGAACCATATTCATTTTGAACTGCTGGATCAGGATTCCCAGGTAATAGATGAGCGGACGGTTTCCATAAAGACCCGGCCGCTGCCACAGGATTTGAAAAAAATTGTCAAGGTCAGGAAGGTTTCGGATGATCCGGCCTTTGAAAATATTTTAGTCGCTGGCGGTATTGATGTAAAAACCTGTGTGTTTGACCGTGAGGGAAGAATTCGTTATTATTTGAAGCGCAAACCAAAGGGCTATGGAATTTTTCCATTGTCCGGGGGACGTTTCATTTTCATGGAGCGGGAAATATCCGCCCCGTCCTATACCAATCCCCAGTCAGTGCAAAGCTATGATATGGATTATCTTGGTCGGGTGCGCAAAACCTATCTGGTGAAAAACGGAGCCCATCACACGGTGGAGGAAAAGACACCGGGGGGCAATATTATGACGGCCAGCAGCAGTATGGAAGGGCATTCCGAGGATTTGATTCTGGAGATTGATAGACAGAGCGGACAGATTGTGAAGAAAGTTATGCTGGGAGATATTTTTGATGAGACCTATCAGGATATGATGGACTGGGCTCATATCAACTCCGCCTCCCATTATGAAAAGGATAACTCCGTTCTGGTGTCCATGAGAAACATTCATTCCATCAGCAGTGTGGACTGGGAGACTGGCGAGATGCGCTGGCTTCTCTGTGACCCTCGTTTCTGGGAAGGAACTGAGATGGAGGAAAAGCTGCTGAAACCAGTGGGGGATGTGCCGTGGTTTTATCAGCAGCATGCCGTGTTTGAGTTGGATGTGGATTTTGACGGAAATCCGGATACCAAGCACATTATTGTATTTGACAATCACTGGCACAAGCGCCGCAAGGTGAAATTTTTTGATAAAGATAAAAATACCTATATCAGTTTTTATACCATAAATGAAAAAGAGAGAACGGTAAGTTTCCATAAAAGATTTCCGTGTCCGAAGTCCAAAATCCGTTCCAATGCTATTCTTTGTCCGGAAAAGGACCGGCTGTATGCCATGGCGGGCTCGCTGGTGACACCGATTGATGAGGGCATTGGAGTTATCCGGGAATACGATTTTACTTCCGGAGAAGTTCTCAGTGAATTTGTGGTGAAGCCGGGATTTTTCCGGGCCCATGAGTTTACGCCGGATGTGGCTGCTTTAGCGGAACCGCTGTTAGCCTCCAGAGATTATGTCTGCGGTGATTTGAAACGTCCGGAGCCATTAAGTGAAGAGGCTTATCAGGCGCTGGAGGTGCAGGAGAAGTGCCGGGTGAAGGATGAGAAAATTGATTATGTAATGCAGGAGGATTTGCTGTATATCCACGAGGTGGACCACAGTGTACGCAAAGTATATTTCTTTGGAAAAAAGGGCAATTATTATGTAGAGTTTGCCGATACCTATCAGACCATGCAGCTGTTTGAGGAAGCAGAGTATTATATTACCATGTGGTTAGATACGCTGCCTTCCGACTATTACCGCCTGTATTTGGATGTAAGAGGCGAGGTGCAGAACACCGGGAAATATATTTCTAAATAAGCGTTTGCTAAAATATGAGCGGCTCATTTTGTGAGCCGCTTTTTCTGTCCCGCCACAAAACGCTCCAGCAGGGAGACGTAAATCGGCGGATTTCCCGTAAGATTAGCAGTAATGCAGGCAAGCAGACTGACAATCGTAATATCTAACAGGCTGGTCATGCTGCCAGTCATTTCCACAACCAGTATAATGGCGGTCACTGGCGTTCGCAGAATACCGGCAAAAAGACCTGCCATGCCAAGAATAATAAACTGTGTCCAAAGTGCACCATCCAGAGGAAGCCAGGCGGTGGCAAGGCTGCCGTAGATGGCACCGAGAAAGGAGCCCAGCGTCAGGAGCGGGAAAAAGATGCCACCGGGCACGCCGGAGCCAAAGGACACCCCGGAAAAAATAAATTTTACCAAAAGTAAAAGGAGCAAGGTGGTAAGGGCGGGCTGTCCCTGTTCCAGTAAAGTAACCATGGCATTTCCGCCGCCCAGTACCTGTGGAAGAAAAAGGCCTACTACACCGGAAATAAAAAAGACAGCAATCAGCCGGAGGCTCATCGGTATCTTTTTCAGTGAATTGAACAGGCTCTGTGCTCCCAGCATGACGGTGTTATAGCATGCGCCAGCAAGGCCTAAAAGCAGGCCAAGGGGAACTAACAGCCAGTACCAGCACAGGGGCAGGGAAGCTGTTTCATAAGAAAATATTGGCGCTGTTCCGAAAAAGAGTTTGGCGGTAATATCTGCCGCTATGGTGGCTGCCATTCCGGCGGCTAACAGGGTGCGGTTAAAACTTTGATGAATTTCTTCCATGACAAAAAGGATTCCGGCAAGGGGAACCTGAAAGGCAGCGGCAAGACCAGCCCCGGCCCCGCAGGAAAGTAAAATAAGGTCATTTTTCTGGAGAGCGGTATGTTTTTTTGCCACCGCTTTTTTTCGGATTTGGACAAAGCCTTTGGCCGCCATGGTGCCCAATTGCATGGAAGGGCCGGAGCGTCCCAGGGAGAGTCCGCCCAGGATACACAGGGTGCCGCCCACAAGCTTTGCTGAGAGGACACGCCACCAGGTGCTGTCCAATTCCCCTTTGGTTTCCTGCATAATCTGGGGGATGCCGGAGCCGCCGGCCAGAGGCTCCACCCGGAGGAGCTGGGCTACGACAAGAGCCAGCCCGGCCAGAGCCAGAAACCAGAAAAAGATATACAGGGCATTTCCCTGGATTTGAGCTTGTATATAAAATAGAAAGGATTCTGCCCAGGTAAGGCAGTACCGATATAAAACCACGGTTAATCCAGTGAGTATGCCAATAAGAATCCCCTGAACCACAAGTAAAATATTGTTCGAGCAAAAGGCTTTCGAAATCCCCGCCCATGTGCTTTTGTGTTCTTTCATAAAACCTCCATTCCAAAGTGCTGTGCATAAAGTGTTAAAAAACAACGGTCCTTTTTATTATTTTACAACCACTTCAAATATTTGGCAATAACCCCTCTCATTACTCCTGAATTTAATTAACAAAAATTGTTTTACAAAGCTCGTTGTATATTATTTTACCACCACCCGGCAGCTTTCCTTTGCGCCATCCTCTGTGGCGGTAATGGTACAGGTTCCCTTTTTCTTTGCAGTCACTTTCCCGTTTTTGTCCACCGTGGCTACACTTTTTTTATTGCTTTTCCAGACAGGGGCAATGCCGGAACTGACGTTGGCAGTCAGGGTCAGGCTTTTTCCCTTGCTCAGTGTAACCGAGTCTGCACTCAGACGAATGTCCGGTGATTCTACCGTAATTTCACAGATACGGGTAATGCCGTCAATTTTGGCGGTAATCGTTGTCGTGCCGTGCTTGCGGGCGGTAACAAGACCGTTTTCGTCCACCGTGGCAACGCTGGTTCTCTTAGATTTCCATACTGGCGTACGTCCCGAGGAAACTTTAGCGGTGAGTTTAATGGTCTGCTTACGGTAAAGAGAGGTCTCGGTGTAATTGAGGGTCACCTTTGGCTTTTTCACCGTAACTGTGCAAGTAACTTTTGTGCCGTCGGCAGAAGCCGTAATGGTAGTCTCACCGGGCTTTGCTGCGACAATCCGGCCATTATTATCAATGGCAGCGACACTTCGACGGGAAGATTTCCAGGTCAGTGCAGAACCATTGGAGGTAGTGCCCTGCAAAGTATAGGAGGCTCCATTTTCCATGTAAATGTGTCCTGCGGACAATTTTATTGTGGTTGGACGTACAGTGACGGTACAACTGGCCTCTGCGCCGCCAGAGCGGGCAGTAATCCGACAGGTGCCGGCTTTTTTGGCTGTGACCTGTCCATAGGTATTGACCGAGGCAATCCGTGAACTGCTGCTTTTCCAGGTAATCTTTTTCCCTGAGGTGGAAAAGGCAATCAAAGGAAAGGTCTGCTGTATGTTTACGGTTTTCCGGTAATCGGATAAAAGAAGAATAGAATAAGAAGCGGCCCGGGATTCCGGCGCAAAAGTAAATAATGTGGTAATGTTGAATGTCAGTAGTAACAGGACTGCCAGGATTCGTTTTGGCATGGTCCCGGAAAAATTAGAATATCGATTCATAGATAACTCCCTCCTTACGTGGGAGTAATGAGAGGGTGATTAAAAATATAGCACAGGGGAAGAAAGATTGCAAGTAATTTTTTTTCGTGTTATACTTTTTCCACTACCCGAGCACCACGACGGCGCCATCGTGCTGCCATGGTGATAGAGAGAAAAGAGGTAAAATTTTTATGAAATTTCAATCGATTAAAAAGGTTCACAGTGGCTCATATATTCATCGCTATGATATTACGTATGAGACGGAAGAGGGCAGTGATAAAATATATGAAATGATCAGCCGGAATCCTTCCGTGCAGGGCATGGAGGATTTGCAGAGGAAGAAAGCGGATGCGGTAGTGATGATTCTTCATGATGAGAGCGGGGAACGACTGCTTCTCAACCGGGAGTTTCGTATGGCATTAGGAGATTTTGTTTATAATTTTCCAGCCGGTTTGATGGAGCCGGGAGAGACGCCGGAGGAAACGGCAAGGAGAGAATTAAAAGAAGAAACCGGATTGACACTGACGGCGATTACCGATTATATGCCTATTAGTTACAGTGCGGTGGGTTTTTCCAATGAAACCAATATTTGTATCGTGGGAACGGCAGAGGGAGCTATCGGCCGAAGCGATTCCGCAGTGGAAGAAATTGAAGCTGGATGGTTTACCAGAAAGGAAATCCGGGAGTTGTTTGAAAAGGGAGAATCCTTTGCAGCAAGAACCCAGGCATACTGCTACTTATGGAGCAATATGCCTGGGAAAAAAAGGAGTAAATAAAAAATAAGTAAATAGCAATTATTCCGTATAATTGTTGACTGCTTCAAAGTCCTCCAAAACAGAAGGCTCCGGGGCTTTGGTGCACAGGCTGACAATGATAATGCAGGCCAGACTGATGAAGAAGCCAAGAAGCAGGGAGTAAATGCCGGTAGCGGCATAAGGGGTCTGGCCGTTTACAATTGGGAGATAGTCCCAGATGATAACGAACAGGCCGCCGGAGACAATGCCGGATACAGCGCCTGGAAGATTCGTGCGCTTCCAGAACAGGGAGCAGACAACCAGCGGGCCGAAGGCAGAGCCAAGACCTGCCCAGGCATCGGATACCAGATTCATAATACTGCTCTCCGGGTCCCAGGCAATGATAAAGGCCAAAACAGCTATGACAATAACAGTGATGCGGCTGATGGTCAATACCTTTTTATCATCTGCCTTCGGATTCAAAATATTTTTATAAATATCTTTGGAAGCAGAGGAGGCGCATACCAGTAACTGGGAATCTGCTGTGGACATGATGGCTGCCAGAATACCGCACAGGAACAATCCGGCGATGAACGGCAGGGCAAAGTCCACCGTGAAAAGCTGCTGAATCATAGAGATAAATACAGTCTCAGTGGCGCTGCCAGTCAGTACGTCCTGCAAAAAGGCCCGGCCTACGACGCCGATGACACAGGCGGCAAACAGGGAAATAGCAACCCAGATAATGGCAATGACACTGGATTTTTTCAGTTCCTTTTCACTTTTGACGGCCATAAAGCGCACCAGAATATGAGGCATTCCACAGTAACCTAATCCCCAGGCAACCTGGGAGAGAATATCTACCAGAGAATAGGGCTCACCGCCATTGGAAAACAGGCTCATATAATCCCCGGCATTTACCACATCGTTGTTTATCAAAGCAGTGGAAAAGTCTCCACTAATCAGGCTGTAGGCAAGAATCGGCACGATTAACAGAGCAATTAACATCAGAGTACCCTGAATAAAATCGGTGGTACATACGGCTAAAAATCCTCCGAGAAAGGTGTAGATTAGAATAACAATGGCACCAATCGCCAGAGCGATATGATAGTCAATTCCAAATACGGTGTTAAACAATTTTCCACCGGAGGCCAGAGCCGAGGCGGTATACACCAGGAAAAATATCACGATTACGACAGAAGATATGCCAAGCAGGATTTTTTTCCGGTCATGGAAACGGTTTTCAAAAAACTCCGGCAGTGTCAGGGAGTTGTTGGCAACGATGGTGTAGCGGCGGAGCCGTTTGGAAATCAGAAGCCAGTTGAGAACCGTTCCGATAAAAAGACCGATGGCAATCCAGGCCTGGCCGGTGCCCAATGCGTAGACAGAACCGGGAAGTCCCATCAAAAGCCATCCGCTCATATCGGAAGCCTGGGCAGATAAAGCGGCTATCCAGCCGTTGAGACCGCGGCCGCCCAGAAAGTAATCCTCGGTGCTCTTGGTCTTTTTCATAGAAACAATTCCTATGCTAATCATCAGTAAAAGATAACAGGCAAAAGCAGTTAAAATAGCAATGGTACTTATTGACATAATATCCTCCTAGTATTAAATGGTAAAGTCCGTCCCCCTAAAATGGATTGAAACGTCCATGTTTTTAGCACGGGAGTATCATCGTGCTAATATGAGAGCGGCTCGTTTCAGGGTCACTCGCTTTCCACTATAGCATATTTTGGAATTTCTGACAAGAGGAAGGCAAATCGGCGTGGAAAAGTGTGGGAAAAAATGGTATGATAAAAAGTATAAAAATGTAAAGGAGCATGGGGATGGAGCGTTTTGCAGATATCATTGTGAAAAAAAAGGAAGGTCTGGCACTGGAGGAGGAAGAAATCCGTGCCATGATTCAGGACTATGCGACGGGAAAAATCCCGGATTACCAGATGTCGGCCATGCTGATGGCCATTTGCTTTCAGGGAATGACAGACCGGGAACTGACAGCTATGACTATGGCTATGCGGGATTCCGGTGATGTAGTGGACTTGTCCCGGATTCCGGGCATTAAGGTGGATAAACATTCCACCGGGGGTGTGGGAGATAAGGCCACATTGATTGTGGGACCCATGGTGGCGGCCTGCGGGGTGCCGGTGGCTAAGATGAGTGGCAGGGGACTGGGTTTTACCGGAGGGACACGGGATAAACTGGAATCGATACCGGGCTTTCGGATGGAGTTGAGCGGTGGAGAATTTTTTCAGGCCATTCAGAAAAATGGAATCAGCATTATCGGACAGACTGGCAATCTGGTGCCGGCAGATAAACTGCTGTACGCACTGAGGGATGTCACGGGAACCGTGGATAGTATTCCGCTGATTGCGGCTTCCGTCATGAGTAAAAAGCTGGCGGCCGGAAGTGACAAAATTTTGCTGGATGTGACCACAGGCAGCGGAGCCTTTATCAAGGAGCTTTCGGGTTCCCGGGAGTTAGCCAGGCGCATGGTGGCAATTGGAAATGGGGCTGGCCGGGAGACGGCGGCTATGATTACCAGCATGGAGGAGCCTTTGGGCCTTGCGGTGGGCAACTGTCTGGAGGTAAAAGAAGCCATTGAGACTCTGCAGGGAGGCGGGCCGGAAGATGTAAAAGTTGTGTGTACCGCCCTGGCAGGTATGATGCTTTCACTGGGCAAAGACATTTCCTATGAGGAAGGAAAGGAACAGGCCCAAAAAGCCTTGGAAAGTGGTGCGGCCTATGACCGTTTCCATGCCATGGTAGAGACTCAGGGGGGAGATACTGCCTGCATTGAAAACCCGGAAAGGCTTGCCATAGCGGAAATAAGTGGCGAACTGCGAGCAGAGGAGGACGGATATATTACCACAATGGACGCTGAAAAAATTGGTATGGCAGCAGGCCTTCTTGGAGCGGGCCGGGAGACAAAGGACAGTGAAATTGATGCCGGGGCTGGAATTTTGATGAAGAAGAAGTTGGGAGAGCCGGTGCGTGCGGGAGAGAGTATTGCCGTCTTATATACATCGGAGCCGGAACGGCTGGACGGAGCATTATCCCATATGAAAACCTGTTATACTGTTGGCCGGAGGAAGCCGGAGCCGCTGAAATTAGTGGTAGATATTATTCGATAAGTCTGATACAATTGTTTAGAGAGGGTGGCGGAAGGAGAAGAATCATTCATGTACGATAGCATTGTAATTGGGAGCGGCTTTGCGGGAGCCGTTGCCGCCAGGGAACTGGCAGAGAGGAAGGGGCAGAAGGTGCTGGTGGTGGATGCCAGGGATCATATCGGTGGGAACTGCTACGACAGGCCGGATGAATATGGCATACTGATTCATCAGTATGGCCCACATATTTTTCATACCAACAGCGAAAGGGTATACCGTTATCTCTCCCGCTTTACAGAGTGGTATGAATATCGCCATGAGGTAGTGGGAAATATATATGGGAGGGAATTGCCAATTCCCTTTAACCTGAATACGCTGGAGATGGTTTACGGCGAGCGTGCGCCCCATCTGGAAAAACTTCTGGTAGATAATTTTGGCGAAGGCGCCCGGGTGCCGATTCTGGAATTGATGAACCATGAAAATGAGGAATTACAGGAAATTGCCCAGTATGTCTACGAGAATATTTTTCTCAAATACACCATGAAGCAGTGGGGAAAATCCCCGAAAGAGATTGACCCGGCGGTGTCGGGACGGGTTCCGGTGCTTTTGTCCAGGGACAACCGATACTTTCAGGATACGTACCAGGGACTTCCGCTGCACGGATTTACGCCGGTATTTGAAAAACTGCTGGATTTGGATGGAATTGACGTGAGATTGAACTGTGAGGCAAAAACGGTGCTGGCTATCTCACCGGAGTCAGAACAGCCAATCCTTTTTGAGGGGAAACCCTTTACCGGCAATGTGATTTTTACCGGTGCGCTGGATGAATTGTTTGACTGCCGGTTTGGCAGGCTGCCGTACCGCTCCCTACGCTTTGATTTTGAGCATTATGACAGAAAATTTTATCAGAGCCATGGTGTGATTAACTATACGGTGTCGGAGGACTACACCCGCATTACAGAGTTTAAGTATTTGTCCGGCCAGCTGGAGGCACCGGACACTACGATTGTAAAGGAATATCCCATGCCGTACCAGGGTGAATCGGGAGAGATTCCCTATTATGCCATCAATAATGAGGAAAATGACGCTTTGTTTGCCAGGTATAAAGCACTGGTGGACAAGCTCCCTAATTTTTATTTGCTGGGCAGGCTGGCAGAGTATAAATATTATAACATTGACGCTATTGTGGAAAGAGCGTTGGAGATGACAGAGAAACTATAATTGACGAAAGGAAAGGATTTGAGATGAAGTTATTGACAGTGACAGTTCCCTGCTATAATTCACAGGAATATATGCGCCATGCGGTGGAGACCGTTCTGGTGGGCGGAGAGGATGTGGAAATTATTCTGGTGGACGATGGTTCACAGGATGACACCGGAAAAATTGCAGATGAACTGGCGGCGGAGCATCCGTCTATTATTCGTGCGATCCATCAGAAAAATGGCGGCCACGGATGTGCGGTAAATACAGGGCTTGCTTATGCCACTGGTGTATATTTTAAGGTGCTGGACAGTGACGACTGGGTGGACAGGGAAGCTCTGCTGAAGCTGTTAGACGTATTGCGGGGATTTGCACAGGATGGCAATGGTGTGGATATGCTGCTTGCCAATTATGTGTATGAAAAACCCAGCATTCACAAGCATAAGGCGATTCGGTATGAGGGGGTATTTCCGGAAAATCAGGTCTTTGGCTGGAGCGATGTGAAAAGGTTTAAGATGAGCCAGAATATCCTGATGCACTCCGTTGTGTACCGTACCAAACTGCTCCGGGACTGCGGGTTAGAGCTGCCCAAACATACTTTTTATGTGGATAATATTTTTGTATATAATCCCCTGCCCTTTGTTAAAACCATGTACTATATCAATGTGGATTTGTACCGGTATTTTATTGGCCGGGAGGACCAGTCGGTCAATGAAAAAATTATGATTGGCCGGATTGACCAGCAGATTAAAGTAAACAAGTTGATGATAGATGCCTATGACTTGACAAAGATTAAAAATAAGAAGTTGCGGGATTATATGGTGAAATATCTAACTATGATGATGACGATAAGTTCGGTATTTTTAATTAAGGAGGGCAGTGAAGAGAGCCTTGCCAAACGGGAAGAACTCTGGGCCTACTTAAAGAGCCAGAACCGCGGCATGTACCGCATGATAAATAAGCTGGCGCTCAGTAAACCCATGCAGTTTCGTGGGAAGGCTGGCCGTAAGATTGTGGTATGGGGCTATTCCCTGTCTCAGAAAATCTATGGCTTCAATTAAAAGCAGTATAGAAAGGGGAAAATGTCTCTGCTATTCCTTATAGTGGTTCAAAAGTGACGCTTTCATCTGATATAACTGGTCGGATAAATCCACGTATACCTCCTGGGGGTTTACCAGACGCCTTGTCTCCTCCCAGAGGGTATCTAACTGTTCTTTACAGTAGGCCTGGATTTCCATAACACTTGGTGTCTCATAAATGCACTGTCCGCTTTTGAAAATTGGAACAAGAATTTCCTTCATTTCATAGGTACCGCCGGTCAGTTTTGTCTTTTTCCAGGTGGCATTCGGGTCAAACAAAAGAAGGTCCTCCTCCGGGTCAAAGGTTTCTCCGGCCAGAGCAATATAGTCTGCACGAATCTTTCCTGTTTCTTTATCATAAATGCGATAGACCGTTTTATTTCCCGGATTGGTAATTTTGGCTGGATTCTCCGACAACTTGATTTTGGGCACCATTTCACCGTCGGTTTCTACTGCCGCCAATTTGTATACACCGCCAAAGGCTGGTGTGTTTTTCGAGGTAATCAGGTTGGTTCCTACACCCCAGGAATCAATGCAAGCCCCCTGGGAGAGCAGGGAGTCAATGAGATATTCGTCCAAATCACTGGAGGCACATATGGCAGCCGTCTCAAAGCCGGCATCATCTAACATTTTTCTCGCCTTTTTGGACAGATAGGCAAGGTCGCCGCTGTCAAGGCGGATGCCGTAGTTTAATGGCAGTCTGCCTGCTGTACGAAGTTCCCCAAAAACCTGAATGGCGTGAGGGACACCAGAGCGCAGGGTGTCGTAGGTATCCACTAACAGTGTAGTGTTTTCCGGGTAAAGTTCGGCATATTTGCGAAAGGCGGTTAATTCATCGCCAAAACTCATAATCCAGCTGTGGGCATGGGTGCCCAGGGCCGGAATTCCAAATTCTTTGGCACAGATAACGTTGCTGGTGCCGATACAGCCGCCGATAACAGCGGCCCTGGCGCCAAAGGTACCGGCATCTGGTCCCTGTGCCCGGCGCAGACCAAATTCCATGACACTGCCGCCTCTGGCAGCGTAACAGACTCTGGCGGCCTTCGTGGCAATCAGACTTTGATGATTAATCAGATTCAGCAAGGCGGTCTCTACCAGCTGGGCTTCCATAATAGGCGCCACTACCTTTACCAGAGGCTCCCGCGGAAAAATGACGGTGCCCTCCGGGATGGCATAGATATCGCCAGTAAAATGAAAGCTGGCAAGATAATCCAGAAATTCCTCATGAAAAGTGCCAAGACTGCGTAGGTAATCGATATCATCATAGTCAAAATGAAGGCTCTTAATATAGTCAATGACCTGTGCAAGTCCGGCACATACCGCATATCCTCCATCGTCGGGATTCTGTCGGTAAAATAAATCAAAAACTACGGTTTCCTTTGTGTCGTTTTGAAAATACCCCTGCATCATGGTTAATTCATAAAAATCTGTAAGCAGGGTAAAATTTCTGTTATCCATATTTTGTACCAATCCTCTCATTTCTGCGCATGGATTCTGCGCTGCACTGGTGAATGCTTTCTCTGGGTTAAAAAGGAAGCTTTGTATCCTTCAGGGGTTTCCAGTTGCTGTCCCGTTCTAATAAAACTGGCTCCATGCCCGGCAGAAGCGGCCACTGGATGCCAATGTCCGGGTCATTCCAGAGGATTCCCCCCTCATCGCCCGGATGATAAAAGTCTGTTACCTTGTAGCAGAATTCCGCTTCATCGGACAAAACAAGGTAGCCATGGGCAAAACCCTCAGAGACATAAAACTGTTTTTTGTTCTCTGCTGACAATTCAAGTCCGTACCATTGCCCATAGGTTTTTGAATCCCGGCGGAGATCCACGGCCACGTCATAGACAGAGCCCCGGATGGCCCGAACCAGTTTCCCCTGCGGATGTTCCTTTTGAAAGTGAAGTCCCCGAAGAATTCCTTTTGTGGACATGGACTGGTTATCCTGAACAAAATTCATGTTAAGCCCTTCTGCCGCCATTTCCCGTTGGTTGTAGGTTTCCATGAAATATCCCCGCTCATCACGAAATACCGTGGGTTCAATGACATACAATCCCTCAATGGGGCATTTTGTTACTTTGATTTTTCCCATGTTTTCCTCCAATTTCCAAAACGGCAAGATGCCATTCCATAATATACCATTCATTATAACAGAAAAAGGAACTTTTGCAATCATACGTCTTAAGTTTCCGTATTTTTGTTGCAAGGTGTAAAAAGCACTCATCACATTTTGTGATGAGTGAATATACACTGGAATCGCATCTGGAAAACGGGTTTTCCAAGTGCGATTCCAGTGTATATTGCCCCTGCCGCTTTTAGCGGCAGGCCTTTTTACACAAAAATACAGACTTCAAAACAAAATACGGAAACTTAAGTGCAAAAATTCCTTTCTAAAATACGTGCTAGCACTAACTGCAGCTTCTGCGCCATTCCTGCAAATCCTGTAACTGTATGCTGTGTTCCCGCAAAATCTCTTTGGCAACATCCATATCTGTCTGTAACTGATCGTAATGTTCCGTGCTGTCAGTATATCTTCTGGAGGTGGAAACATAACCAGCTTCAATGGTGCTAAGACGCGGCAAAACCTCTGTCTCCAATGTCAACTGGATAACTTTTACTTCGTGAGCCAGACGTTCATAATTTTTCTTTAAAGTAGCGACTTCTTTTTCCAAAAAAGTCATTCTCTTTTTCAGCATAGCCACATCTTTCTTTAAGATAGCTACATCCTTTTTCAATTCGGCAATGTCAGTGCGAATTGGCTCCAGTTTTTCCTCCAGTTTTTCCTCCAGTAGTTTGTCCATCATTTCAGCAATGGCTTGTAAATCCTCCTTCGTCAGGGTCATGTCAATTCCTCCTCTCCTTCCGTTGTTATTGGGTGTGAAATAATTGTAACGTGCCCTGGAGGAAAATACAAGAAACATTCAGACGAAAAACCCTACCATTTAGACGAAAAAAATTAGTTTTTCAGACTAAATATTTGCCACTAATGACATCCATCAAATACTGGCCATATTGATTTTTTTTCAATATTTCATAGGTTTTCAGGACATCCTCCTTGGAAATCCAGCCATTTAGATAGGCAATTTCTTCCAGACAGGCAATCTTACGGTGCTGGTGTTGTTCGACGGTCTTGACAAAATTAGTGGCTTCCACCAGTGATTCGTGAGTACCGGTGTCCAGCCAGGTAAAGCCCTGGCCTAACAGGGATACGTTTAATTCGCCCTGGGTTAAATAAATTTTATTCAAATCCGTAATTTCCAGTTCACCTCTGCCGGAGGGTTTCAGGCTGCGGGCATATTCCACGACACGGTTGTCATAGAAGTAAAGTCCTGTGACACAATAATTGCTTTTGGGATGTGCAGGCTTTTCCTCAATGGAAATAGCCCGTCCCTCAGAATCAAATTCCACGATACCGAAGCGTTCCGGATCATCCACATAATAACCAAAAACCGTGGCACCATGTTCTGCAGATGCAGCGGTGCGGAGCAGTTTTGTCAGGCCGTGGCCATGGAAAATGTTGTCGCCTAATACCATGGCTACGGAGTCGCGGCCAATAAAGTCTGCTCCCAATATAAATGCCTGGGCCAGGCCATCGGGACTTGGCTGAATCTGGTAGGACAGAGAGATGCCAAACTGGTGGCCGTCGCCTAGCAGTTCTTCAAAGCGGGGTAAATCCTCGGGCGTGGAAATAATTAAAATATCCCGTATGCCGGCAGTCATGAGGACAGAAAGAGGATAGTATATCATTGGTTTGTCATAAATGGGCAGCAGCTGCTTGGAGGTCACACGGGTTAAAGGGTAAAGCCGGGTGCCGGAGCCGCCAGCCAGAATAATGCCTTTCATAATAAAAATTCCTTTCTTTTCCAAACTTTGTTATTTTTTCTATTATAACAGATTCTTTATAAAAATAAAATGATTCTTTCCCTTAGTTTTCGCATTTTGTTTAATAATTGTCTTTTAGTGTTTTTAGTGTAAAAAGGACTTGCCGCTAAAAGCGGCAATGTCAATACGCAACAGAGGCGCACTCGGAAAACGGGTTTTCCAGATGCGCTTCTGCTGCGTATTCACTCATCACTTTCTGTGATGAGTGCTTTTTACACATAGAATTAAAAAATTTGGAAACTCAGGCTCTTACCAAATCCCGCCAAAGGCAGATGGCAAATTGACAATGCACAGAGGAGTATGATAAAATTCATTTATAATAACAGGTCAACAAAAGAAAGCAAACGTAAGGGAGGAATCGGCGTTATGAACAGAAACTATGATCCGTATAAAAAGACGATTTTATTCTTTTTGTCCCTTATCAGTATTCTGTTAATGACGGCAGTATTTGCGTATTTTTGGTATCACACATATGCCGAAACTATGTATGTATATCGATTTTACCGGCGTGGTAATTATGCCATGATCGGGTTATATGCACTTTTATTGTATTTTTTTTCCAAAATGTACGGGGCACTCCGTATTGGGCAGCTGCGGCGGGTGGAAGTTGTGCTGTCGCATTTTTTATCTACCTTTTTGGCAAATTTTGTGATGTATATTATCATCTGTTTGCTGGCCTTTGGTTTTGTTTATCCGGGGGGCATGCTTTTAATGCAGTTGATTGATTTTGTCATTGCAGCGGTGTGGACCGTATTTGCCAGCAAGTTTTATAACAGGATTTTCCAGCCGTGGAAAATTTTGTTGATTTATGGAGAGCGCCCGGCGGCAGACCTGGTATATAAGGTGGAAGCCAGACGGGACAAGTATGCCATATATGGCGCGATTCATGTGGATGAGGGAATTGAGGCCATTGCTGAAAAAGTCAGGGAGTACCAGGCGGTTATTATTGGAGATGTGCCGGCGGAGCAGAGAAATGAAGTTCTGAAATACTGTTATGGCCAGGGTATCCGCGCTTATGTAATGCCCAAAATATCTGATATTGTTTTGATGGGAGCAGATCAGATTCATGTTTTTGACACGCCGTTTATGCTGTCCAAGGGCTACGCTCTCAGTTTTGAGCAGAGGTTTGGGAAACGGGCGATAGACCTGGTTATTACGATACCACTTCTCATAATTACCCTGCCTTTTATGCTTTTGACTGCCCTGGCGATTAAACTTCAGGATGGTGGGCCGGTGTTATACCGGCAGGTGCGCTGCACAAAGGATAACCGGGAATTTTGTATAATAAAGTTTCGTAGTATGGTAGTGGGGGCAGAGCAGGAAGGCGAGGCGGTGTTAGCCCGGGAGCGGGATGGGCGTATTACCCCGGTAGGACGGTTTATCCGGGCTATCCGGTTAGATGAACTGCCGCAGTTATTCAATGTGTTAAAGGGAGATATGTCGCTGGTGGGGCCACGGCCGGAACGGCCGGAAATCATTGCAAAATACCAGGAAGAGATGCCGGAATTTTCCTTTCGTACACGGGTAAAAGCCGGTATGACCGGGTTTGCCCAGATTTATGGAAAATACAATACCGTTCCTTATGATAAACTGAAACTGGATTTATTTTATATAGAGAATTATTCGTTCTGGATGGATTTGAAATTGATTTTAATGACTGTCAAGACAGTATTGAAAAAAGAAGCTACCCAGGGAGTGGAGGAGGATCAGACCACTGCCATGAGGGAGGTGGCGGCTGCGGAAGAGAACGTAGAGCAGATTGTTCATGAGATTATTCTGGAAAATGGAGGAGACCATGAGTAAAAAGGCCCTGCTGGTATCGAGAGTCAGCGGTTTCGTACCGCAGTTTGAAATGAATAATGTAAAAATTTTACAGGAAATGGGATATGAGATTCACTATGCGGCAAATTACAACACCGTCGTATATGGGGAGGATAATGCACGGCTGATGGGGACAGGGATTGTCCGGCATTCCATTCCCTTTGGACGGAAGGTTTTTTCTCTGGATGTATGGCGCTGCTATAAGAAATTGGTGGAACTGATGTTAGAAGAGGAGTTTTCTCTGGTTCACTGTCATATGCCCATATCGGGGGTGCTTGCCAGAAAGGCGGCAGAGAGGGTAAGAAAAATTACCGGCCGGCGTGTGCCGGTTATTTATACGGCACATGGGTTTCATTTTTTTTATGGAGCCCCGGCTAAAAACTGGCTCTACTATCCACCGGAGCGTCACTATGCCAGGTATACCGACCGGCTGCTGTTAATTAACGAAGAGGATTTTGACCGGGGAAGTCGTTTCCCGGTGCGGGGCCGTACAGAGCATGTGCCGGGCGTGGGGCTTGCTCCGGCGCCGGAGGTGTCATCGGATTTCGATTTGCGCCGGGCGTATGGAATTTCTCCGGAGGATAAGGTAGTGGTCAGTGTAGGGGAATTGACACCGCTAAAAAATCATATTACTATGATAAAAGCCATGGACCGTTTCCGCAGGGAGCCGGTGAGTTACCTGATATGCGGCCGCGGCCCTTTAGAAGAAGAACTCAGCCGGGAGATACGTGAGATGCACCTGGAAGGGAAGGTGATTCTGGCAGGCTACTGTCAGAATGTACCGGCTATTCTCCGCCAGGCGGATATATTTGCCTTTCCGTCTAAGCGGGAGGGGCTGCCGGTGGCCATGATGGAGGCCATGCAGGCGGGACTTCCGGTACTGGCTGCCGATGTCCGGGGCAACCGTGATTTGCTGGAGGATGGCCAGGGGGGATTTTTGTTTGAAGAAAACCTTGCGAGGGATTATGTCAGGGCCCTCCATTACCTTCTAAAATACCCGGAGGAGAGGATTCGCATGGGTAAGTGGAATAAGGAGCGGGTAAAAGATTTTTCTCTGGAGATAGTAGATAAAAAAATGCGGGAAATTTACCGGGAAGTGGAACAGGAGGCAGGGATATGAAAAAACTCCTTACCATCTCCGTGGCAGCGTATCATGTGGAAAAGTATCTGGGAGAATGTCTGGATTCCTTTACCAGTCCGGAGTTCGCAGAGAGTCTGGAGGTGCTGGTTATCAATGACGGTGCCGGGGAGGAAATTAATGCCATTGCCAGAGAGTATGAGAAAAAATATCCGTCGGTGTTCCGCCTGATTGACAAAGAAAATGGCGGCCATGGTTCCACGGTGAACCGGGGGATTGAGGAGGCGTCGGGGCTATATTTCAAAACAGTGGACGGCGATGACCGGGTAAGGCCGGAGGGACTGGCAGAACTGATACAGTTTCTTCACAGTACCGAAGTGGATTTGGTGGTAACGGATTACCAGTGTTTTGATGATAGGAGTGGCGCAGTTGTGGAAGAGAATCGAAATGAGTTTCCGGGGAAAAAATACCGGCAGGTGTATTCCTTCGATGACATAAGCCATGGAATATACATTAACATGCATGCGGCGGCTTTTCGGACGTCACTGCTGAGACAGATGAAACGGCGGCTGACGGAGCATTGTTTCTATGTGGATGCCGAGTACATTCTCTATCCGGTGCCACAGATAGAGAGTATTGTCTTTCTGGAAAAGCCGGTGTACCAGTACCGGCAGGGAATGACAAGCCAGAGCATGGACATACGGAACATGCAGAAAAATTGTGGACACCACGAGAGAGTATTAGAGGAGCTGCTGGCATTTTACCGGGAGTGTCAGGGGGCGGTGTCCCCGGAGAAGGCAGCCTATGTTGCCAAAGGCATTGCAAGAATCTTAGTCAGCCAGATAAAGATTTATCTGAGCTTCCCGGCAGCGAAGGAATACCGGGAGCGGATTCAGAACTTAGAGGAGAGAATAAAACGGGACTACCCGGCAGTATATGACAGCGTGGCGAATACCGCGGTAAAACTTTTGCGCATCAGCCGGTACCGCTTTTACCGGGTGGCTTCTGCGGCTTGTCGGAGAGCATATGGCTGTAGGAAAGGAGAGAAAGCATGAGACTGTTTATTGCGCGCATCCAGGGTTTTATAAAATATAAGGATTTGATGGCACAGTTGGTGAGCCGTGACTTGAAGTTAAAGTACCGGCGCAGCGTGCTGGGATATATGTGGAGCATTCTGAATCCGTTATTTATCATGACGATTATGGCCATTGTTTTTTCCCAGATGTTCAAGCGGGACAGTATTCCCAACTACCCGGTGTATCTGATGAGTGGACAGGTTGTTTTTAACTTTATGAGCCTTTCTACCAAATCTGCCATCCAGTCCATTAACGGCAGTGCGGCACTGCTGAAAAAAACCTACCTGCCCAAATATGTTTTTACCGTATCGAAAATTACCAGCGGTCTGATTGACTGCATTTTTTCCATGGGAGCGCTTTTGATTGTTATGATTTTTACCGGAGCTTCCTTTTCCTGGCATCTGATTTTGTTTCCGCTGATTTTAGTACAGGAATTTGTATTTAATCTGGGTCTGGGAATGTTTTTAGCAGCTACCAATGTGTTTTTCCGGGATATTCAATACATATACAATGCGGTTATCACGGCATGGCTGTATCTGACGCCATTGTTTTATCCTGTTGAATTTTTACCGGAGACCCTGCAGTATGTGGTAGTTCATTGCAATCCGATGTATGCCTATGTCACACAGATGCGGTGCCTGACATTATATAATTGTCTTCCGGATTTGAGCATGGTAATTTACGGGGTGGCCGATGCGCTTTTGGTTCTGGTGCTCGGCACCTGGGTCTTTACCAAAACCCAGAATAAGTTTATTTTATACATTTAATCAGGGAGGTTCGTGTAAAAATGTGTGAAACTGCCATTGAGGTAAAGGATGTGACCATCCGGTTTAATCTGGCCTCAGAAAAGATAGACAATTTAAAAGAATATTTTGTAAAACTGGTAAGGCGGGAGCTTTTGTTTCAGGAGTTTCTGGCAGTGCAGGGAGCCTCGTTTCAGGTAAAGAAGGGAGAGGCCTGGGCGCTGGTGGGCAGCAATGGCTCCGGGAAGTCCACGCTTTTGAAAGCCATTTGTGGCATTTTGAAACCTTACCGGGGCGAGATTGTGGTAAATGGAACGGTGTCACCGCTTCTGGAGCTGGGAGCGGGGTTTGACATGAATCTGACAGCAAGAGAAAATATTTTTCTCAATGGGACAGTGTTAGGCCATTCCAAAAAATATATGAAGGAACACTTTGATGAGATTGTGGAATTTGCCGAATTGGAAAAATTTCTGGATTCACCGGTGAAGAATTTCTCTTCCGGTATGAGAGCCAGGCTTGGTTTTGCCGTTGCCACCACGGTGAAGCCGGACATTCTCATTGTGGATGAAATACTGGCGGTGGGGGACTATGCGTTTCAGCAGAAGTGCTTACAGCGCATGAATGAGATGATGAGCGGGGGAACGACGCTTTTATTTGTCTCCCATTCCATCGACCAGGTACGGAAGCTGTGCAATCATGCGGTGTGGATTAATCAGGGAGAGATACAGAAGGTGGGAGAAGTCAATGAGGTCTGTGACGCTTATATGGCGATGATGCAGAAGAAATGAGGAAAACCATGATAT
Organism: Lachnospiraceae bacterium; assembly: GCA_022510605.1. Taxonomy (GTDB): domain Bacteria; phylum Bacillota; class Clostridia; order Lachnospirales; family Lachnospiraceae; genus Eubacterium_F. The sequence goes on along the minus strand of JAFLTB010000004.1, from coordinate 13,054 downwards.
TGCAGAATATTGTATTTCCGACGCCGGAGATATGTGGGGAGGAAGCACTGTATTACCACCATACCGGCGAAGTGCAAAATCAGAGAGGAAGCCTGTGCCTGGGAAAGGGAGCACAGGTTAATTTTCTGACGTATTTCAATTCCTTTTCCATGGGGAAATGGCGGGAGTACACGGTGGTAAAAACAGTGGAAGCGGTTCTGGAATGCCGGGGCAGGGGTATGGCAGTTCTTTGGGCGGCAATGCCGAAAGCAGATGCGAATGGCGGGCTCCATGCGCTGGAAAAAAAGAAACTGGGTGAATACCGGATTAACGCAGAGGAGTCTCAGGAATACCGCTTTTCTTTTGGTGAGATAAAAGAGGAGTGTTCTCTCTATATTGAGGTGACCGCAGAGGAGGAGATGGAGCTGTCTGGCGGCAGCTACCAGTCCGGGCAGGCAGAGGCCCAGAGAGAGATTCATATTGCCATTGGTATCTGCACCTATCGGCGGGAGGACTTTGTCCGGCAGACGCTGGAGGTTTTACGAAAAAACATTCTGGAAAAAGAGGATTTGCCATGGAGAAGTCATGTACATGTGTATGTTTCCGATAATGGCAGCACACTGCCTTTAAAAAATAATTTTTTGACCGGAAAAGCCTCGGAGGAACGCATACGGATTTTTTATAATAAAAATGCCGGCGGTTCCGGGGGCTTTGGCCGCTGTATGCTGGAAGCGCAAAAGGACAGGGAAACGTATGGATTTACCCATATGCTTTTGATGGATGACGATATTGTTCTGGAGCCGGAGAGCCTATACCGCACCTATATGTTTCTTCTTTTGCAAAAAGAGGAATTTACGGGATATATGCTGGGGGGCAGTCTGCTTCGTCTGGATATTCCGTATATACAGCATGCCAATGGGGAATGCTGGCATGGAGACCAGAAGGACCGCATTGGTTTTACCAAGAGAAAATATGATTTGCGCCAGGAGCTTATGGTGGTAAAAAATGAAGAACGGCTTCCGGTGGAGTATGGCGGCTGGTGGTACTGCTGTATTCCTATGAAAGAACGGGTGGAGCATTTTTTCCCGATGCCTTTGTTTATCCATGGGGATGATATCGAGTACGGCCTCCGTTTTCATGGAAAACTTCTTACGTTAAATGGTATTGGGGTATGGCATGATGCCTTTGATAACCGGAGAAATTCTGCCATGGAATATTATGACATGAGAAATGGTTTCATTTGTAATGCCATTCATCACCCGGAGTATTCCACAGGAAGGATGATAAAACTCGTCTGCCGGCACATGGTAGGACAGTTGTTAAAATTCCGTTACAAAGACCAGAAGCTGACGATGAAGGCGGTAGAGGATTATTGTCAGGGGACGGCTTTTTTGAAAAAGACAGACCCGGTTGCCCTAAATGCGGAAATCAGCCAGATGGGGTATCGGCAGGAGGATGTGTCATCTTTATTGGAGGAATATCACGTAGAGCGGTATTACAGGAAACCCACAGCGGAGGAACTATATCCGGTGACGCCATTTGCTCTAAAGCACAAGTTGACGTTGAACGGATGGATTTTGCCGGGGAAGAGGGAGTGTATTCCTGTCCCGCTTGGGCTGCATCCGTCTAAAATGTACCGGTATAAACGGGTACTGCTGTTTGAACCGGAGTCCGGACGGGGATTTCTGGCAAAGAGAGAAAGAAAGCAGCTGTTTGTTACGCTGGGACGCTGTATCAGGATGTGCGCATTACTGCTTCGGAAGTATAGAAAAGCGGTGGAGGACTACCAGAAAAATGCGGGGGAGTTGACGAGCCGGGGGTTTTGGGAGGAGTATTTGGGGGAGAGTGACGATAAAAAGAAGATTTGATATCATAAAAACTTTCTGTGTGGGGCAAATTAATAGTACAGATGTTATTCGTATAAAAACAGATGAACACATTACCGTATATGATTTGCCAAAACGTACCATGGAAATACTTGACTTTCTACAACCCGTATAGTATGATTGTTAGAAAGTATATAAAGCGATACATGAAATGACGAAAATGCAACATTTCCTGTTAAAATGTTGCATTTGTTGACAAATGAGAGAAAAGAACTTGAAAAATAGAGGGGTTCTATGAAAATACTGAAAATTCCCTGGAAATTTCTTATTTTTTGTCGGTATATCGGCATTAGTTTTTATGAACACTGGATTCGGATGCCGTTGGGAATACTGTATTGTATGTTCCGGTTCCGGGATAGGGACACCACATATCTTGTGATTTGCGACCATATTGGTGATATGCTGTTTTCCATGGGATATGCCAGAGCATACCGGGCCCGGAAGGATATAAAGAGGCTGGCGGTGATAACCAAAAGTTCTCTGGTTCCGCTTACAGAGCTTTATCCGGAGGATGTAGATACTGCGATTGTAATTCCGCCGTTTTTTTTGCAGGCAATCCTGAAAGGCCAGCGGACGCAGTTTGGATATTTGTTATACCGCCATTTTAAGCACATTGTTATCATTGAACCGGCGAATCATGTAACCGGTACTTTTGATTTTATACAAAAATTCCCCCAGGTGTACCTGATTGACTGTATTCGGTACGGTATTCTGGGTCTGGAGGAAAATTGCAGATATGAGCTTCCTGTGAACACAAGAATGGGAGCGTTAGACAAGACAGCTCCTTTTGAGAAGGGGCTGACAGGAAAAACGGTGGTTCTCTGCCCCTATGCCCAGGCGATTGAGGAAATTGACGGGGAACTGTTCCAGCGGCTGGCAGAGGAGCTAACCCAGAGAGAGTATGAAGTTTTCACGAATACAGGCTCCAAAAGGGAGAAGGAAATTCCTGGTACAAAGCGCTTTTCCTATGATTTGAAAACTACTTTTAGTCTGGCGGCCACGGAAATATCCTGCTTTGTGGGTCTGCGCAGCGGGCTTTTGGATTTGGCACAGCATGCCGGGTGCGGCGTTCTTGCCCTGTATCCGCCGGATTCAGATATGGAGCATTTCTTTGCCCTGGGGCAGGGCGTGCTGTCAGGTGACAGGGCCTGCCAGTATCGTATAACGGAAGACATGGATGGGGATATACAGAAAATTTTTGGCTATATTGAACAGTTGACGGGGGACAGAGTATAAGGAGACACAGATGAGACCAGAGTATATCGTTGTTCAGGCGGGGGGAAAAGGAACCAGATTAGGATATTTGACAGCTAACCGCCCCAAGGCAATTGTCCCGGTGGAAAACCTGCCGATACTGTTCCATTTATTTCGTAAATATCCCGATAAAAAATACATCATTATCGGAGATTATAAAGAGGATGTCCTGCGCAGATATCTGGCGGCCTTTGCCGATGTAACATATCTGGTTGTCAGCGCAGGAGGCGAGACGGGAACCTGTGCCGGGATTCCGGATGCACTTGCAAAAATTCCTGAGGGGGAACCCTTTCTGTTAATCTGGTCGGATTTGATTCTGCCAGAGGAGTTCGCCCTGCCAGATAAGACGGGAAATTATCTGGGACTGTCCAGGGACTTCCCCTGCCGGTGGAGCTACCGGGAGGGAAAGTTTGAAGAAGTGCCTTCCGAAGATGCCGGGGTGGCAGGTTTTTTTGTATTTCAGGAAAAATCTCTCCTGCGGGAAATGCCACAGAGCGGAGAGTTTGTCCGCTGGCTTCAGGGCAGCCCGGTTTCCTTTGAGGAGCTGTCCCTGCATAAGACAAAGGAATATGGACTGTTAGAAACCATCGGGGTGCAGGAAAGCGGACGGTGCCGTCCCTTCAACCGAATTATCCGAGAGGGAGACCGGCTGATTAAAGAGGGCATTGATGAGCAGGGCCGGAGCCTGGCTGTGCGGGAGCGTGCCTGGTACCGCCATGTGGAGGAGCTGGGATTAAAAAATATCCCCAAAATATATGAGTATGAGCCGGCCATTGTCATGGAGCGGATTGACGGGAAAAACATTTTTGAGTACCACCTGTCCCGGAAGGAAAAGAGACAGGTTCTGGAAAGCCTGGTGGACTGCCTGAAAACACTCCATGCCCACGAGGCAAGACCGGCGGATTGTTTCAGCATACAGGAGGCCTATTATACCAAGACCGTGGAGCGGCTGGGGAAAATCCGAGATATGGTTCCCTTTGCCAGAGAAAAGACCATTACTGTCAACGGCCGCCAGTGCCGGAATGTATTCTGGCATCTGGAGGAGTTAGAGAAACGGGTGGCCTCGCTGTCCTGTCCGGCCTTCCGTCTGATACATGGGGACTGCACCTTCTCCAACATGCTTCTGCGGCAGGGGAAGGAGCCAGTGCTGATTGACCCGAGGGGGTATTTCGGCCACTCGGAAATTTTCGGAGACCCGCTGTATGACTGGGCGAAGCTGTATTATTCGCTGTATGGGAACTACGACCAGTTCAACCTGCGGCGGTTCCGTCTGGAAATCGGAGAGACGGAAGTAAAACTGGAGATTGAATCCAACCAGTGGGGGGATATGCAGGAGGAGTATCTGGCCATGATTGCGGAGGTGGCAGAGCCAGAGGAAATCAAACTGATTCACGCCATTATCTGGCTGTCCCTTACCACCTATGCCTGGGAGGATTATGACTCCGTGTGCGGGGCCTTTTATAATGGGCTTTACTATTTGGAGGAAGTGTTATGAAGAAATATTTTGAAAATATTTTGAAAGTTATCGATGAATCCATTCGTTCTATGGATGAAACTGCTTTTAATCGTTTGTTAGAGGACTCAGTAGAAACGTTAGAACAGGGAAAGAAAATAATTGTAAGTGGTTTGGGGAAAAATGTACCTGTTTGTGATAAATTTGTTGGTACAATGATTTCCCTGGGACAAAATGCAAGTTTTATGAATACTAATTCTGCCATACACGGGGACTTGGGAATGGTTCATAAAGATGATCTTGTGATTTTGTTGACAAAGAGCGGTGAAACACAGGAGACGATACAACTTGCAGAACTATTAAAAAAGCGGGATGTTCGTATCTGGCTGCTTTCTTTTCAAAAAGATTCGACATTATCCAAAATGCTGGAAAATAATTTACTCCTTCATTTACAGCATGAGGGAGACGCATGGAATGTTGTCCCAAACAATTCAACAACCATTAACCTTCTGGTTTTGCAAGGCCTGGCCATGAATATCGCAGAACGCCGGGGGGTGACCTTATTGGAATTTAAGAAAAATCATCCAGGTGGAGATATTGGGAACAGATTGAGAAGCTATAGTGAAGATGAGATGGAGCAACCATGAAAAAAAATTTAATTAAATATTTGATACATGCCTATCAGGGATATTTTGTTTGGAGGAAAATCATACGTGTGAATCATTTAGGGATTCACGACTATGTATTGGCAATGGATGATAATGCCGCCTGCAATTATGCTGCTTTAAAATATATTGATATTTTTAAAGAAGAAAGAGAAATTAATAATCTTATTTTGGTTACGGCAAATACAGATATGCTCCCCAGTCCTTCTGAGTATTCCTCTAAAATAGCAAATGTTCAAATTATTTCTAAAGAGGAATGGGAGAAGTTTGTTGATTTTTACACTATTTTTACTACAGAAGAAAGAATACGCATTATTTCGTTGGATAAGCCTTTTGGCAGAAATGCAGAATCTGTAATCGGACTGAAGGGTCTGACATTGGAAGAGATTGTATGTATTGGTATGCTGGGGCTCGAGCCTGAACATTGTATGAAAGAAAAGGAGGATAATTAGTATGCCAACAAGAATACCTCATGAAGATATATCAGTGGTCCTTCAAGGCCCGGTAAACAAAGACACTATGAAATGTATAAATTCCATCAAAAATATTTTGCCGGGAGCACAAATCATCTTATCAACGTGGGAAAATACATGTACAGAATTTTTGGAATTCGATGAAATTATCTATTGCAAGGATCCGGGCTGTGCGTATTGGAATCCACCCAAAAGTGTCGCATTAAATATAAACCGATGGATTGTGTCTTCCAGAGAAGGCGTAAAGCGTGCTACGCGAAAATACGTACTAAAAATGAGAACGGATTTAGAGATTATCCATGACCGGTTTTTGGACTACTTTAACCAATATTCTGAACGTATTCAAGAATATGTGTTAGCCTCACATAAACTGTTAATTCCCAGTGTCTACACTACTAAATTTCTGGGACATAATGCAGATAATAAAAAGGAGATTACAACCCCGCTTCATCTGTCAGACTGGTATGTTTTTGGTCTGAAAGAAGATGTTTGGAATTTTGTAGACATTCCTATCATAGAGGATTTAGAAGATTTTGCCAGATACTATGAACGACGTCCTTACTTAACACAGCAATCATACTCATGGTGGACTGGATATTGGTTGCGAAAATATGCCCCGGAACAGTATATTGGTCTTTGTTTTGCAAAACGATTATTTCCACAGTGGGAATTATCACATTTTCTTTCTTTTGATGATATTGATTTGAAAGAAAGTGAAAAATTTGTAGTGAGTAATTTTATTATATTAGACCCTATTGAGTTTGGCGTAGTTTTTACTAACGAAGAAAAAAATTCCATATCAATGAATATATCAAATTTAGATGTTGATTTCCGATACGGGTTATATAGCCAGTATGTATATGAAGAAGACTACCAAAAGTATTGCGACTCTTCTTTTATACCAGGCAAACATACAGAGGACATCCGTGTTGCTAAAAAAGTACCATGGAAGCATCGTTTGAAATTAACTTTAATAGCGATATTAAGAAAACTTTCTCCCACGTATAATCTGGCATACCGTAATGCCATGCGAATTGACCAGTTAGAAAGAAATATTGTGCAAAAATTAATGGTTTCTGAAAGAGAACTTAAGAATGAAATAACAAAGGAATGAATTAAGGAGAAACGCAATGGGAATGTCATGGAAAAAACTGGCAAAAACGATACTGCCCCCCAACATAAATCGAATAGAAGAACGTTTTAGCACATTGAATCAAAATATAAATGATACAAGATTAGAAATTAAAAAACAGGGAACGCAGCGTCTGGAGGCTATGGCAAATCAGTTGATGCATCAACAGACATTAGAGAGAGTTCGAAGAAAGTATAGAGAGGGAAAGAAAATTCATGTTTGTTTCCTTGTTGTCAGCGACGGAAAATTTGTATTCGATTCCATATACAAAGCAATGGAACAATCAGAGCAGTTTATCCCGGAATGTATTTTAATTCATAAAAAAGATTATGACTTTGCCCGGGAAGAAATATACTGGGAGGAATTGCAAGAGCAGTATCGGGAACTGACAGGGCGTGGTTATAAAGTAACTATCGCATATGATGAAAAACAACATCCCATTCCGCTGGAAAGTTATGAGCCGGATATCCTGTTTTTATTTGCCTCATACTTAAATATAGAACCATGCTATTTTAGGGATTCCGTAATAAGCCCGGATTTTTTAACTTGTTATGTGAATTATGCAATGCGGAATGTCAAACTCAACGATTGGATGTATAATAATCCAATTGTAAATTCGGCTTGGATTAATTTTGTAGAAAATTACGATGTCTACAAAGAATTTTTGAATCGTTCCTATTTTGGCGGAAAAAATGTAATAGTTGCCGGATATCCTAAATTGGATAACTATTTTTTGGAGATTAGCCATAATCATTTTGAATTCAGTTTAAAAACAAATCAAAAGACCGTGGTGTATGCTCCGCATTGGAGTATGTGTAATGAAGGTTGGTTAAATATCTCTACTTTTCACCTATATTATAAATATTTTGAAAATTTAGTGAAAACGAATCCGGATATTCGATTTGTTTTCAAACCGCACCCGGATATTCCATTACATTTACGGAAATTGGAAAAACGAGGAATCAATCCGGGTATTACTTCAAAAGAGTATAGTGAATATGTAAAGAGATGGGAGGAGTTTCCCAATGGAATTGTATATTTGGGAAGTGACTACATTCCTTTGTTTCGACATTGTGACTGCTTAATTACTGACTGTGGCTCCTTTACCAGCGAATGGTTACCATCGAAAAGTCCGTGCTTATATTTGATAAACCCGGAAAATAAGGAGCCGCTTCAAATTTATAATGAATTAGGAAGGAAAATTTTGGATAGTTACTATTGCTGTCATAACCAAAAAGAAATTGATGAATGGTTTCAAACGGTGCTCATAAAAGGAAAAGATGAAAAATATAGTCAGAGAATGGCTGTGATGGAGGAAAATTTTATTAACGTTGGTTCATCTGGAACCTATATTGTAAATTATCTTATTAATAAATTGGCAAAGGACTGATAACTAATGGTAATGGTTTTTGATTTGTATCGCCAGTATTGTGCCAATATTAAAATGGCAGAAAGACTTCAACGCAATTTAAGAAAAAACTATGGGGAAGACTGCGAATTTTTTATAGCAATGTATCCGGGGACAGGAGATATTTATTTTGACTGTATATATTTACAAAGTTTTGCAGACAGCCATAATATAAGAAATTATTGCCTCCTTGTGGTAGGCGGGGCATGTAAAAGAGTGGGTTCTCTATTTCCTGGCATACCAATAGAGGAAATCAGTCAGAAACAGTGCGATGCGATTACAAAATATCGTTGTCTTACAAAAGATGAACGAATTCATTTGCTTCATTATGACACCCCACTGTTCCGTGACGGTGTCATGATTATGGGAAATTTCAGAGGCGTTAGAAATATAAATTTTTTAGATTTGTTTTGGACAACTTCTTTTGGAGATGTTCGTAAATTAAAGAAAAGGGAACCACAATTTGACAGAGAGAAAGCGGCTGCTTTTTGCGAGGAACAAGGCTTAGTAAAGGGAAAAACCGTTATTTTATCACCTTATGCTGTTTCAATGAATTTGCTGCCAGAAAAATTTTGGGAGGAAATTGCCCGACGATTATTGGCTGCTGGTTTTGCTGTGTATACAAATTGTGGTGGAGAGGAACAGGAAATCCCGGGAACCAAACGATTATTTTTTGAATATTCCATTTCGGTTCCCGTAATGGACTACTGCGGATATTATATTGGTCTGCGAAGTGGTTTTACAGATATTATATCGGGGTCATCCTGCAAGAAAATTGTTTTTTACCCAAAACACTTGAGAAAAGGAAATGGCAGTTCATTGACCTGTTATTCACTCGTAGGTTTAGGACTGGATGATCAGGCAATAGAGTTCGAATTTGATGAACATGAAATTGCCCAGGATGAAGATATGTACAAGGAACTACTGCAGAAGACATTGTTAGCTTTAATAGTGAAAGATATTCCATTAAGCGGACATTCCGGATGCTATATATACCTGCATAAAGGCGAGGATAAGTATTTTGTAATTAAAAAGGCGAAAGACCAGGAATACAATATCCGTCTAAAAAAGCAATGTGAAAAGCAAAAGAATGAGAAAATCGGCTCCTTTTTACCGGCAGAAGTATATCGTGACTATTACGATGAAAGAAATTTATATACCTTTGAAATGGAATATGTCTCTGGCATTACCCTGGCAGAGTATATGAGAAACATACATCTTTCACAAATAAGAGACATTGCAGATTTGTTTTTGAATCTAATTCCTGAGACAATAGAATATGATAAAAGCGCTCCTGGAATTTTTATAAATAAAGTGGAGAATTTATGTGAGGACATCAAGGAAAAGGAACCGGTTATTCAGGAGAGTATTGACTTGCTTTTAGCATTTTCATGGGAGCATATAGTACCCTCGCCCTGTCACGGTGATTTGACGCTGGAAAATATGATAGTTTCACAGGAACATATTTTTTTAATTGACTATCTGGATTCCTTTTATGATTCCTGGATGATTGATTTTGCGAAAATATTACAGGATGTAGAGCTTCACTGGAGTTATCGCTTTGAAGAAAAAATGGGTAATAATTTGAAAATACGTCTTGTCTCGCTGAAAGAAATCATCTTACAGCATATAACAAAAAGAAAAGAGGGGAAATATTTAATTCGCAGTATTTACCATATACTTCTGCTGAATTTATTACGAATTGTTCCTTATGTAAAAGATGATACCACCATGGACTTTGTGAAGGAAAATATGAAGTACCTAATAGAAAAAATAGCGACAATTTGAAGTGAAAAAAGGAGGCATTTGTATGAAAACATTAATTGTTCCATGTGGAGGAAAATCTTCCCGGTTCCCTAATATGCGGCCAAAATATCTGCTGACACATCCCGATGGGGAACTCATGATTCAAAAGGCAGTTTCCTGTCTGGATTTGGATGTATTTGACCGAATAGTCATTACGATTGTCAGGGAACATGTAGAAAAGTATGAAGCGGAATTAATTATTCGTCAGGCATTTGATATGGACAATAATAAAAAATTTGAATTAGTAATTTTGGACGAGTTTACTTTTTGCCAGGCAGAGACGATTGAGCAGACAATAAAAAAGGCAAATATTACAGGCGAATTTGTAATTAAAGATTCTGATAATTATACTGTATTTGAAAAAGATGCGTTTGCTAATTTACAAAGTTTTATTGGAGGTTTAAATATTCAACATTTCAAACGTGAAATTTACCGTTTGGGTGGCAAAAGTTTTTTGAAGGTAAACGATCAAGGTATCATTTATGACATTATTGAAAAGAAAATTGAGTCTGAAATTATCTGCATTGGTGTATACGGTTTTGCTTCAGATCAAATCTTTTCCAAGGCCTATCAGACTTTGTTGCAGGAGCGTGGAAATAATAATGAAATTTTTATTAGCCACGTAGTATCCTATTTGATTGCAACCGGTATGGCAGTATATCAGTATAAGGAAGCAGTCGATTATGAAGACTGGGGTACATTGAAGGATTGGAGAAATGTACAAAAGCGTTTTGGAACCTATTTCGTAGATATTGACGGCGTTCTTTTTACCAACCGGGGAAAATATGGAAGCAAGAACTGGAGTAATAGTTTTGAAGTAATTCCGGAAAATTTTGCAACACTTCGCAAACTGACAGAGGAAGGTGCACAGATTATCGTGACGACTTCCAGAGAAGAAAAATATCGAGACAAGCTGATGCAGATATTTGAAGAACAAAAATTGCCAGTATACGCCATGGTTATGGGATGCAGCCATGCCTGCCGGACGCTTATCAATGATTTTGCGCCAACGAATCCGTATCCGAGTGCGTGTGCAATTAACATACCGAGAAATGCGATGCTGGACTCTTATATTGAATAGAGGGGTGATGTAGTGGAAAAACAACGGCTTATATTTTTGGATATTGCTATAGGGATTGCTATTCTTGCGGTAATCATAGGACATGCGGGGGTAGACCATTATAAAGTAGTGACATATGCAATGTTTCTATTCCATGTGCCGTTATTTTTTCTCCGCAGTGGCTATCTGATAAATGAAAAGAAAGAACCTGCTTCTTATATTTTTAACAGCATTAAAAGATTATTGCCTCCATATTTAATTCTTTGTCTGGGAATTTGGCTGGCAGATTGCTGCACTATGATTGCATTTAAGGGTAGTATAAACCTGAAAGAGATGACTATATCTCGAATTATTGCTACTCTTTATGCAGCAGGGCGAACGGTGACCCTTCCTAATGGGTATATGGTGTTGCCTTGCGGATATGGCTGGTTTTTTGTAGCGCTTCTTGTGGCTAGACTTGCTGTATATTTTATGGTTAGGAAAAATGACAATATTACTTCTCTTTTGTGGGTAAGTCTGCTTGCCTGTGCAGGAGTTAAATTGACATTAATGGGTTACTGGCCGCCTTTTAGCCTTTTTCCGGCATGTATTGCAACGGTTTATGTTTATCTTGGTTGGTGGATGAAGAAAACAAATTTTTTAAATCGGCCTTTGAAAGTTTCTGTTGTGGTAATTGGTATTTTGCTTTGGATTTTTTTATCTAGAAAAATGCCTTTAGATATCTGCAAAGCATTAGTGCAACAGGGCATGCTGGCAATAATTGGTTCATTATTGGCGTGCTTACTGGTTATTACTCTGTCTCAGAAGTTGGCCCGAAAAGAAAATCTTACTTTGTTCGTTCGTTTTCTGAGATGGTGTGGGGAAAATTCTCTTTGGATTCTAGTGGTTTCTGGGATAGAATCGAGGTTTTACCCTTACTATAACTTCTTTGAAATACTATCCCAAAGCATGGGAAACTATCTGGTTGCTTATATTTTATTACTTCTCGCTAAAATAACACTTACATTAAGTCTTACATTTGTGGTAAAAAAATTATATTCTTTTTTGGGCGACAAATTGCGAACAGAGCAGACTATACATGGATAAACGAAAGGAAAGCAGAATGGTAAAAAATAAATTAGAGGTTTCCCCTCTGGGGAAAACATGGCTCCTAGATTTAGACGGAACCATTGTAAAGCACAATGGCTATCTTATTGATGGCAGGGATTCCCTGCTTTCCGGGGCTAAGGAGTTTTTTGACGGCATATCCGAAGAAGATAAAGTGATTATACTCACCGCCCGGGGGAGTGAATACAGGGAAATGACAGAAAGCTTTTTAACAGAGGCAGGCATCCGTTTTGATATAATTTTGTATGACATGCCGCACGGGGAACGAATTTTAATTAATGACAAAAAGGCATCGGGTTTGAAAACGGCCATTGCTGTTAATACAGAGCGTGACCAGTTCTGTCAGGCGGAATTTGTAGTAAACGAGGAATTGTAAATCATGGAAAGGAGCTATACGGACTGGTGGAATACCTATGAGGAATATGACACATGGGCAGCATCAGAATTAGCGAAGATGGAGAAAGAGTAGAAAGCAAAGTGTTTTTTATGTAAAATGAAAATATGAGTTGTGAGAGATTAGAAAACAGGGTATAATGTAAAAAAACTTACGCTATTGGAATTGCAGGGAAAGGAGATATGGCTATGCCACAGACGATACAGGGACTGCTTGAACGGTATATTGCAGAGATTAAAAAGATATACGGCTTGCATTTGCGTCGGGTCATTTTATATGGCTCCTATGCCAGGGGGGATTTTCGGCCGGACTCAGATATAGATATTATGATTCTGCTGGACATGTCTGACTTGGATTTAAAGATATATAGTCAACAGCTTTTTTATATGACGTATGACTTTAATTTGGACAATGACCTTGATATAAAGCCAATCGCT
>JAFLTB010000039.1:12659-27978 GCA_022510605.1 Lachnospiraceae bacterium | reverse complement strand
CTCCATCTGGCGCTGCATCTTCTGCGCCTGCTTCATCAGATTGTTCATATTGCCCGGCATTCCTCCGCCCGGGAATCCTCCACGTCTTGCCATAATTACCTCTTTTCTGCGGTTTTCCGCTTTTAATCCATCATTTCAATCTCTACATTTTTAATTATATTCCGAAGTTCCGGAAAGGTATTCAACTCCTGCCGGCTCTCCGCATAACGAACCTCAATCTGTATTTCCTTGCCCGTCAGCTGGCCCGCCGCCTCCAGAATCTCTGTCTGGTTTTCCTCCCGACGGAAATACTCTGCCGTAGTCATCTGGGAAAAGGCCAGAATCAGTTTTCCCTCTTCCGATACCGACAGCACTACCTCATTTAGCATGCTCCGGGAAACCGGGTTTAGCCGGTGTAGAACCTGCTTCCAGTTCGCCACCACATCCCGGACGTCCTCCGGTACTGCCTCCGGCCGGATTACCCGCTTTTCCACAGGGGGCGCTGCTCCATCCTCCGACGGGCGGGAACCTTCTGCCGCTGAAAACGCCCCGGACGACAGGGCATCCTGCAGTTCCTCGTTGATGGCTTCCAGGTTGTGCAGGCGGTTAATCAGAGATTCGTAATCCTGCTCCATCTGTGGGCGGCACAGCCTCACCAGCGCCACTTCCAACAGCACACGCTTATTGCTGCCATATCTCATTTCGTTGGCCAGCTCCGACAGGACACGAATGTAGCGGAATATCATTTCCACCTCAATTTCCGCCGCATATTTTTCCAGCTCCTGTAAATTCTCACGGGACATGTCCACCAGTTGTCCCACTTCCTCTGCCGTTTTCACCACCAGCAGATTTCGCAGATACCAGATAAATTCATTGGTAAACTGGGTCAAATCCTTACCCTGTTCTACTACTTTTCCCACTACGTCTACCACGCCCTCCACACAGTTCTTCACCAACGCCTCCATCAGTTCATGGTACACAGACTGGTCTACCGCCCCCAACACCTTCAATGTCCTTTCGTAGGTCAGCTTTTCACCAAAGTAAAAGGAAACACACTGCTCCAAAAGGCTCAGGCCATCCCGCAGAGCCCCGTCCGCCTGTCGGGCTATATAGGCCAGCGCCCGTTCCTCCGCTTCCATCCCCTCATTATCCAGCAGCTCCTTTAAGCGGCCGGCAATGGTCTCTACACCAATCCGCTTAAAATCATAGCGCTGGCACCGGGACAAAATCGTTAAAGGAATTTTGTGGGCCTCTGTGGTAGCCAGAATGAAAATCAGATAGGAGGGCGGCTCCTCCAGCGTCTTGAGCAAAGCGTTAAAGGCACTGACAGAGAGCATATGCACCTCATCTATAATATACACCTTATAGCGGCCCTCCGCCGGTGAATACTGTACCTCGTCAATGACCTGGCGGATGTCATCCACCCGGTTATTGGAAGCTGCATCAATTTCCACCACATTCATGGAATTCTGATTTTCAATGGCCTGGCACATGGCGCACTGGCCGCAGGGTCCCTCCGGCCCTGGATTTTCACAATTCACCGCCCGGGCAAAAATCTTTGCCACAGTAGTCTTGCCCGTCCCTCTGGTTCCGCAGAACAGATAGGCATGGCCAATCCGGTCAGCCTGAAGCTGGTTTTTCAGGGTGGTAACAATATGCTCCTGTCCCTTTACACTGGAAAAATCCCGGGGGCGGTATTTTCGGTATAACGCCTGATATGACACGATATTCTCCATTTCTCCTTGATTGTTTTTTCATCAATAATAACCATTTTCAAAGACAATCAACGCTTTCTGCTTTCATCACCAAAACTGATACCCAGACTTTTTGCCTCCTGGATAATAGAGGAATCCGGGTCCACCATCTTCAGCCGGCCCGCTACCTCCTCAAGAGGAACCGGCACAATGATGTCATTCTTAAAGCCAACCATATATCCATATTTTTCTTTTAAAATCAGTTTGGCCGCCGCCGCTCCAAGACGGCTTGCAATCACCCGGTCATAGGCGCAGGGACTTCCGCCCCGCTGGGTATGCCCCGGTACGGTAATACGGATTTCCTGTCCGGTGCGTTCTTTAATCTCCGCACCTATTTTATAGGAAACACTTGGGTATGGATTATTCTTTAACTTCGCCTTTAACTCCTTCTTGGTAAGAGCCGCATCCTCTTTGGAAATCGCTCCTTCTGCCACCGCCAGAATAGAGAAACGCTTCCCTGCCTCCGTCCGCCTTTCAATGGCATCCACCACGGCATCTATATCATAAGGAATCTCCGGAAGCAGAATCACATCGGCTCCGCCGGCAATCCCGGCATGAAGGGTCAGCCAGCCCACCTTGTGTCCCATTACCTCCACAATGAATACCCTGCCGTGAGAGTAAGCTGTGGTATGGATACAATCAATGGCATTGGTGGCAATATCCACCGCACTCTGAAAGCCAAAGGTCATGTCCGAGCCCCAGATGTCATTATCAATGGTTTTGGGAAGGCTCACCACATTCAGACCTTCCTCCCGGAGCATGTTCGCAGATTTCTGGGTACCGTTGCCGCCGAGAATCACCAGACAATCCAACTTCAACTTTTTGTAGGTGTTCACCATAGCCAACACCTTGTCCATTCCGTTGGCATCCGGTTTACGCATATGCTTAAAGGGCTGGCGGGAGGAACCCAGTATCGTGCCGCCCTCCGTCAGAATCCCGGAAAAATCCGATGGCTTCATCTTGACATACTTTTCATACATCAGACCCTTATATCCTTCCAGTATACCAATAATCTCAATATCCGGGTCTGCATTATACAGGGTTTTTGCCACGCCCCGCATGGTAGCATTCAGTGCCTGACAGTCACCACCGCTGGTCAAAAATGCGACTCTTCTCATATTTTCCCCTCCTTGTCCATTCTTTTCTCTATTCTACCCTATTTGCCGGAATATCGCAACGAAAAAAAACGAAAACTCAATCGCATAAACCAGTTGCATTTTCCCCATAAATATATTAAAATAAATGTACTGGTTTTGTGAATAATGCGCGGTAGAAATATACGCGCACTCAGGCCCGGTTTTACCGGGCCTGCTCCGTAAGTGGAGCACTATGAAATATAATAAATGAAAGGATGGTTTACAAAAATGACAAACAACATGCCTAAAACCAAAATCGGAATTGTGGCCGTAAGCCGTGACTGCTTTCCAGAGTCACTTTCCGTCAACAGAAGAAAGGCTCTGGTAGAGGCCTACACCAAAAAATACGATGCCGCTGACATCTATGAATGTCCGATTTGTATCGTAGAAAGCGAAATTCATATGGTACAGGCCTTGGAAGACATTAAGAAAAACGGATGTGATTCCCTGGTTGTTTACCTTGGAAACTTCGGCCCGGAAATCGCCGAGACCTTGTTAGCAAAGCACTTTGACGGCCCGGTTATGTTCTGTGCCGCTGCTGAGGAGACCTCAAAAGACGGCGGTCTTGTGCAGGGACGTGGAGACGCTTACTGCGGTATGTTAAATGCCAGCTATAACCTGAAGCTGAGAAATATTCGGGCGTACATACCGGAATATCCAGTGGGCACCGCAGAGGAATGCGCTGACATGATTCATGAATTCATTCCGATTGCCCGCACTGTCGTTGCTCTGAACAACTTAAAGATTATCAGCTTCGGTCCTCGGCCGCTGAACTTCCTCGCCTGCAACGCACCAATCAAGCAGCTCTACAACTTAAATGTTGAGATTGAGGAAAACTCCGAGTTAGACCTTTTTGAAGCCTTCAACAAACACGCAGGTGATGCCCGCATTCCAGAGGTTGTAGCCGATATGGAAAAAGAACTGGGCGCCGGCAACAAGAAACCGGAAATCCTTGAGAAACTTGCTCAGTACGAGCTGACACTTCTCGACTGGGTAGAGGAGCACAAGGGCTACCGCAAGTATGTTGCCATTGCCGGAAAATGCTGGCCGGCCTTCCAGACACAGTTTGGCTTCGTTCCATGCTATGTTAACAGCCGTCTCACTGACAAGGGCATTCCGGTTTCCTGCGAGGTGGATATCTACGGTGCGCTTTCCGAATTTATCGGAACCGTTATCAGCCAGGATACCGTTACCCTGCTTGACATTAACAACTCTGTACCGTCCGACATCTACGAGGAGGACATCAAGGGCAAATTTGATTATACTTCCACGGACGTATTCATGGGCTTCCACTGTGGAAACACAGCTTCCAGCAAGTTGTCCTTCTGCGAGATGAAGTACCAGATGATTATGGCAAGAAGCCTTCCGGTAGAGGTTACCAACGGAACCTTAGAGGGAGACATTGTACCAGGAGATATTACCTTCTTCCGTCTGCAAAGCACCTCCGATGCGAAGATTCGTGCTTACATTGCCAACGGTGAAGTTCTTCCGGTAGCTACCCGCTCCTTCGGCTCCATCGGTATTTTCGCCATTCCGGAGATGGGACGCTTCTACCGCCATGTACTGATTGAGGGCAACTATCCTCATCACGGCGCCGTTGCCTTCGGCCACTACGGCAAGACCCTGTACGAAGTATTCAAGTACATCGGTGTTCCGGTAGAGGAAATCGGCTTTAACCAGCCAAAGGGAATGCTCTATAAGACAGAGAATCCATTTAAATAATAAAATATGACGTAAATGTCTCTAAACATAAGAGCACCGCACTCTGCAAACCGCTCTTATGCCTGGCAGAAAGCGGCTCGCTTGCGGGTCGCTTTCTATAAATAAAACAGAAACCATTAGTACCCGTTTTGCGGGGCACTCTCATAATTTAGTAAAAATGGAGGTACAATATGTATTACATTGGTGTTGACTTAGGAACATCCGCAGTAAAATTACTGCTTATGGAAGGAAACGGTAAAATCTGCAATATCGTTTCCAACGAATACCCGCTGTCCTTCCCACAGCCGGGCTGGTCTGAGCAAAAACCGGAGGACTGGTGGGACGCTGTTGTGGATGGCATCAAAAAACTGGTAGACGGCTTTGACGCCTCCCAGGTAGCCGGTATCAGCTTCGGCGGACAGATGCACGGCCTTGTCATTCTCGACAAGGACGACAACGTAATCCGTCCAGCCATTCTGTGGAATGACGGAAGAACCACGAAAGAAGTGGATTATCTCAATAACACAATTGGCAAGGACAAATTATCCCAGTACACAGCCAATATTGCCTTTGCCGGTTTTACTGCTCCGAAAATTCTCTGGGTAAAGGAAAATGAGCCGGAAAATTTTGCTAAAATCACAAAGATTATGCTGCCGAAGGATTATATCGCCTATAAGATGACTGGCGTACACAGCTGTGACTATTCCGACGCCTCCGGCATGCTTCTCTTAGACGTTAAGAATAAATGCTGGTCTAAGGAAATGATGGAAATCTGCGACGTGAAGGAAGAACAGCTGCCAAAACTTTTTGAAAGCTATGAAGTAACCGGCACCCTCACTGAGGAAGCGGCTTCTCTTCTCGGTCTTACCACCGCCTGCAAGATTGCCGCCGGCGCCGGCGACAATGCTGCTGCCGCTGTGGGAACCGGAACCGTAGGCGACGGAGGATGCAATATTTCCCTGGGAACCTCCGGCACCATCTTTATCTCCAGCAAGGAGTTCGGCGTAGACCGCTTTAACGCCCTGCACTCCTTCGACCATGCAGATGGCAACTACCACCTGATGGGCTGTATGCTCAGCGCCGCTTCCTGTAATAAATGGTGGATGGATGAAATCATCGGCACCAAGGATTACGGCAAAGAGCAGGAACCGATTACCGATGACAAGCTGGGAGCAAACAACGTATTTTATCTGCCTTACCTGATGGGTGAGCGTTCCCCGCACAACAACCCGGATGCCAGAGCCCTGTTCATCGGCATGTCCATGGACACTACCAGAGCCGATATGACCCAGGCCGTCTTAGAGGGTGTAGCCTTCGCCATGCGTGACTGCTATGAAATCGCCAAAGACCTTGGCATCCAGATTACCGAGACTAAAATCTGCGGCGGCGGCGCCAAGAGTCCTCTCTGGAGAAAAATCATGGCAAACGTACTGAACATCAATGTAAACATTATTGAAAGCGAGGAGGGCCCGGGACTGGGCGGCGCCATGCTGGCAGCCGTTGCCTGCGGCGAGTACGCTTCCGTTCAGGAAGCCGCTGACAAGATTGTGAAAGTGGTGGGTACGGAAAAACCAGACCCGGCACTGGCGGCAAAATACGATGAGCGCTATGCGAAATTCAAGGAAATTTATCCAACCGTCAAAGCACTGTATGACACCTTGAAATAATATTTTTATTAACTTCTTAATCAAAGAAGACAGCACAGAAATGAGTGAAAGCATGAAAGTACGGTTTATCCTTTTTCTCTGTCTGATAGCTGCACTGCTTCTGACAGGATGCAGCTATCAGAAACCGGAGAGCTATTCCGTCCAGGAGGTTGCTGTGGATTCCATTACCACAGTATGCCAGACCGACTGCCGGTTATCGGATGTGAGGGTCACTGCCAACAGCAAAAACTGTACGACAGTCTATGAGTACACCGGTGTAGAGAAAGAACAGGGCGTCAGTGACGCCAAAACCTATTACGATTATCTGAAAAAACATAAGAACTGTTATCAGATTGAGGATTTTTCAGAAAGCGCCGGCAGTTATACGGCGTATATTGCCTCGACGGAGGATGTTGTCACCGGATTTACCCTGAAGGTAGCCTTTACCGAAGACTCCTATACGGTTACTATGACCGATAACCTGATTCTTGACGACATCCCGGCCAAGTAGCACGATGGCGCCATCGTGCTGGCATAACGATGCCAACTTGCTAAGAAAGGAGGATATGTTCATGGCAGAACAATACAGTATAAGGGAGCGTATCAAAGATATTATTAACGGAACCACCGATTATGACAAACTCCGGAAAGCCAGTATACAAGGGATGATTGACCGGGCAGATACTATCTTCCAGTTCCTTCTCCTCCTGTTCGGGCTCGGTTTCTGGGTTGTCATGCTTGTGAAGTACTTTTTGTAACAAAACACATAGAAAAATTCTTTAATGCGGAGCGAAATGCTCCGCATTTTTCATAGGTGCGTGCTTTTTGGCCGCACTCTTTTATTGTAATCCATTTCATCTTGTTTAGAGATTTGTTTAGAGCCTTCCGATATAGTAAAACTCAGACAGACATTGGGCTTTTCATAAGCAGGAAGCAACCTGATTGCTAAAAGATGGGATTGGAGAAGAACTGTATGGAATTTATAGAAACTGCCATATACGCAGTGATGGTGCGAACCTATTTCTATTTTGAAGATATGGGAAGAACAAACAGCTTTGAACGTTTTCCCTATTTGAAAACACTAACAGAGCGCCTCACAGAGGAAGCATTGGATGCGTGGGAGCACGGCGCAGAGATTCAGGAAAGCCGCTATTGGGAATTACTGAAATCCATCGGGGGCAGAGAAAAAGTGGACCCGGTTGTACATACAGCCCTTGACCTCTGTCTGGCCGCCTCATGCGTGTCAGAGTTTGCCTTCTATTTGAAATACCATACCGATAATACCGCTACTCTCCAGCTTGCATTTGAACTGGAGGGAATCTCCTTCCCATCCTATAAAGAAATTTCAGACCGGATGCTACAGCTGCAAAAAATCTGTCGGATTGACTGGCAAAGAAGCCCTCTCTCCTATGCCACACTGGAAGCGGACCATCGTCTTCTGGCATATTTATTAGTAGACGAAAAATCAAATAGCGAACCACTGCGGCTCCCTGCTTTTGGAAACGGAGAATGGTTTTTGTGCCAAGAGCCGCTTCATCCCATGTTTGTTCATCAAGAGCTGGCAAATGAATGTGCGGAGTGGCTGCAGGAAGGACTGTCACCGGCTGTGCTGCAGATTGCGGGTAAGGGAGGCCGGCGTTTCCTGACAAAGCATATTGCACGTCTGCTGGGACAAAATCTGTTTTTGATGTCCGCAGAGAAGTGCAGGGAATTTTTTACTGAAACGGCAGAGGAACAAAAGGGCGAACTAATCCGGGAACTATTCTGGCAGGACGGCATACTCTGCCTGCACGGACTGCAGACAGAAATGTTTGCAAAATGGCAGGCGTCGGAAGAGGATTTCTGGAAAAATGTGGTGTCACCGCTTTTGGATACAGGCATATGGATTCTCCTGTGCACAGAAGAACATTTTTCTTTTGATTACAGTCGTCTGATAGGGAAAAAGGTAGATTTGAAACCTCTTTCCAGAGAAGAACGGCAGCTGGTGTTTGAGGGGTTTGCTTCAATGTATGGACTCTCCATTGATTGTGTGCGCTATTCGGTTCGCTATCGCCTGTCTGCGGGGGAAATAGCCAGCGCCGTGGGACTGTGGAGACAGGAAGGCACCGGCACAGAACAGGATTTTACACGCATTTCTACACAATTGCTTAACAGCAGAAATGAGAAAACATTGGGAAGCATTTCCTACCCAACAGTAGAACTTGCCGATTTGAAAGTGCCGGATGAGATACAGCAAACTCTGGAGCAAATCTGCTGCAGCGCCATATATGGCTACAGAATCTTTGATGAGTGGGGACTGAAACAGCAGTACCCCTATGGGCGCGCAGTGACAGTGATGCTCACCGGTCCGCCCGGTACCGGAAAGACTATGACTGCCAATGGCATTGCCAACGAACTGGGACTTCCGCTTTATCAGGTGGATCTTTCCCGCGTGATGGACAAGTATATCGGTGAGACAGAAAAACATCTGGAGCAAATCTTTTCCTTTGCGGAGAAAACAAACGCAGTCCTGTTTTTTGACGAAGCCGATGCGCTGTTTGGCAGGCGCGGGGAGGTCACAGAGGGCAAAGACCGTTATGCCAACATGGAAGTAGCCTACATCCTCCAGCGCATAGAGCAGTTTGAGGGCATTGTGATACTGTCTACCAATTTTTATAAGAACATTGACAAGGCATTTCTGCGGAGAATGAAATATGTCCTGAAATACCAGATTCCAAACAAAACCATTCGCCAAGGCATATGGGAGAGCTGCCTTCCCTCAGAGCAGTTTCGGGAAGAGGTGGACACAGATTATCTGGCCGCACAGTTTGAGTTTTCCGGCGGCATGATCAAAAACGTGGTGCTAAGTGCCTGTGTGATAGCGGTTCACAAAGGAAAACCGCTTGATATGGAGCATCTGCTGCAGGCAATCCGGGCCGAGTATGAGAAGATGGAATGGCCGGTTGCTGCAGGGATGTGGGGAGAGTATGAATATCTGATGATTTGATACCTGGAGCCCAAAGTCCTCACATTTCATGCTTACCTGAAATACCATCTGCGAAAGAAGGTGATACTATGGCCGAGACTGCAATGATACATAAAGAAGAAAAGAATACGGAATCTGCCAGGCAGAGAACAAATCGTTCTGCCAGCCGGAAAAACTCCACGGGGATTCCAACCCAGTTAAAAGAGCGCATAGAGCAGAGTTCCGGAGTTTCTTTAGATGATGTGCGGGTGAATTATAACTCGCATTTACCGGCCAGACTGGATGCACTGGCATATACTCAGGGAAACCGGGTAGAAATCGCCCCCGGGCAGGACCGTCATCTCCCCCACGAGTTGGGACATGTCGTCCAGCAGAAACTGGGAACTGTCCGTGCCAATGCAAGGCATCCCAGTGGCGTATCAATGAACACAGATGCCGGACTGGAACATCAGGCAGATGAGATTGGAGCTGGAAAAAGGGTTGCAATTGTTCAACGGATGGTGGATAATGTAGTGCAGAGATGTCCGAAGGAGCCTCCTATCAGAAATTACCTCGGCCAAGTGGTAACACGTTATCCCGGGCATATTATGAGCCCGCTGGACCCCCCTTTTACAGAGCCTCCCATTGTAGTGCAGGGTCCCTTTACAACTGACCAGAAAAACGGAATGGCCCAAGGAAACTCCGGAGGTACAAATTTGGCACCGCATCACAGACATCAAATACCTGTCAGAGATGGCGGAATAATAGATGAACTACCTGGGCCAGGACACCCAGCAGGAAATCAGCATACAACCGGAAACAGGCATCCAGCTCCCTCTATTTTCAATCGCGAACCCGGTGGCAATAATTTGCGGGCTCGGGAAATAAGTGCGCATTGGAAAGCCAAAGCAGATAGATTAGTGGAGACTAAACCTGGCTCTGGACAATGGATAGACCCAGATCAATAGACCCAGGAGGTAAATATGAAAAATGTAAAAGAGTTTATGCAAAAAAATAATTTGTCTATACTAGCGGAAATTGATGTAAAGGATAATATGTACTATATCTATAAAACGGATCAGCCGCTTGCATTCTATAGTTTATTTGAACAGTTAATTCTGTTTAACAACATCGAAAATTTATTACAAAGCCTTTCTGGGCAGATATTACCTGCACTTTGGTCCCAGGGGAACACAAATTGCATTATTTGCCAGATAAACAAAGAAAAGCTAGTCTGTGTCTTTTATGATGCGGAGCAGGATGTCAGGGATAAATATGCCTTTGCCCAAAGGTTAAATGAGGATCTGGTTAAATTACTAAATTAATTTTCAATTGTAATTCGCAGGTGGAACTGTCGCAAAACAGATGAGTGCTCATTCATTTTTCAGCAGCCCTTCCCTTGCCAGATAAGTCAATATTTATTCCAGAAATATCATAGTAATTCCCTCTCGCAACACCTAAAATGGAAATAGTATCAAGTTTTACACCAAAGGAGGGAAATCTATGAAACAGTGGAAACGCGTAAGCGGAATTGTCCTGTCCGGGATGCTGGTATTATCCATGACAATAAGCGGCATGGCTGACACAGCATCTGAGGCAAAGGCCAAAAAAGCCACGCTGAAAACAAAAAATGTGAAGTTAAGCGTTGGTGAGAGTAAAAAGATTAAACTTATAAGCACGAAAAAATCCTGCAGGTACACCTTTAAGAGCAACAAAAAAAAGGTGGCTGCCGTATCGAAAAAGGGTAAGATTACAGCAATCAAAGCAGGTTCTGCCAAGATTACCGTAAAAGAAATTGCTAAAAAGAAGAAAGGAAAAGCAAGGAAAGTTGGTATTGTGAAAGTGAAAGTTACAGAATCTCAAGATAACACAAAGGATAATAATGCAACAGCAACACCAGATAACAGCCCAACAAATACTCCGGATAATAGTGTAACATCTACGGATACTCCAGGTAATACGTCATCACCGTCGCCATCACCAACACCAACGGCGAGCCCAACACCAAAGCCGACCCCAACGGTGCCGGCAGAATACAGGCCGCCAAGTGATTATACAACGAAAAAGGCAGATGTAGCCTATGGTGAGAGAAAGGAAATTACCTACTACTCAACAACCACCGAGCGAGACCGGAAGGCATATGTGGTTTTGCCGCCTGGATACGATGAGAGCAAAAAATATCCTGTTGTATACTTATTGCATGGTATAGGAGGAGACCATACGGAATGGTTTAGTGGTGGTAAACCAATTGAAATCCTCGGCAATCTGATTGCTGCCGGAGAAGCGGACGAGATGATTATGGTATTCCCTAATATCCGGGCAAGAGCCAATGATGGAGCAGCCTATGAACTTACTCCGGATGCCTTCCAGGCATTTGACAATTTTATCAATGACCTCCGCGATAATCTGATGCCATATATAGAGAAGAATTATCCGGTAAAAACCGGTCGGGAAAACACTGCCATATGCGGGTTGTCCATGGGTGGACGGGAATCTCTGTATATCGGCCTGACAATGGCAGATAAAATCGGCTATATCGGCGCCTTTGAGCCTGCAATCGGCGTACTTCCCTACAATATAGAGGATGGCCTGTTTACCGAAGATACTATGACTCTGCCAGATGAATATAAGAATAACACCTTTCTTATGATTGTAAAGGGACAGAGCGATAGCGTTGTAGGAGAATGGCCGCTGACATATCATAAGACTCTGGAAAAGAACGGCGTGCCGCATCTTTACTATGATATGCCAGGCGGACACGACTTCAGTGTGTGGAATAACGGTTTATATAATTTTGCTAAGAGAATTTTCAGCAAAAGTGGGACTTTGAAAAAAAGTCTGTTACCGCCTAACTAAAAAAAGAACCCCCCAATCGATTTGAATCGATTGGGGGGTTTTTTACTATGACAATACCGTAACCACCGGATACGTCTTTGTATAATTCAGAATGATACCTGTGCCAGTATAATTACAGATATATGCTTCATTCTTTCCATTCTCTGCTCCAACGATGTGCGGGCCATCGCTGACTGTCAAGGTCAGCAGTCCATCCTTATCTGTAGTACCCGTCTGGCTTTCCCCGTCATCCACATAATAGGAAACCTGCTGATTCGCCATAAGCTCTCCGTTCGCATCCCGAATTTCCACATGGGCCGTGTAATCCGACGGTGTGTAAATATCACTTTCAATCACAATCCGGTTTTCCGTTACCGGCACCTTCAAATCCACTGTACCCTGTTTAGTGCGCTTCAGAATCGTATTCTCCAGCATCACATCCAGCGCGCCTCCCTCTGCTACCGTTTTCAAATCGGTAAGCATATCGTAACCGTTTCCACCCGCAATCAGGAAGTCATTGGAGGCCAGAATAATCTCCCGGCTCTCATCCTCCCGCTCCAGAGGCTCTGTTTCACCATCCAGGTAAACCCTCTTTACCTTCTGGCCTTTTGGCTGGTTTGGATCATAGACAAACTTCATACCGCCTATCTGGGCAAATCCGCCGTCAGCAGTGGTGCCTGCCATCAGACCCTCTGCCGTTAGTCCTGCATTCCCAGAGACGCCCTGCTCCAGCACTTTATACAGCAGCTTTGGCGTTATGGCCTTGAAAGAGACCACATTGGCAAATGGCAGAACATTAATAATATCTCCTTTCGTAATGGTTCCCTTTTGTATGGTAGTGCGGATACCGCCTCCATTTTCCAGAGCCACAATCGGAAGGTCTCTATACCTTTCCTCTACATTACCGTTACGAATTATTTCCTCTCCGGCATCCAGCATACTGTCCGCAATCAGGTTGCCCAGATTAGTCTCATGGACACGCCCCTCTGACACATTCTGAATGGTTCCTCCCCACAGGGTGCTGGCGGTGTCTGCCACACGCACCTGCATCAGCTCCTGGATGGATTCCTCCATTTCTTCCAGCCGCCGGTTCACTGCCTTCTCCGGCTCAAGAGCCTGGCAGTCAGCTTCGGACAGAAGAGTTTCCGTTATCTCCACATCTTCTGTGTCCGCATTGTAGTGAAGCTGCATTTTTCCCACATTAGTCAGCCCCGTACCGGTCTGACTGATCTGGATGCCATTGACAACTTTATTTTCTATCGTATGGCTGTGACCGTCAATAATGGCGTCCAGCTTGCCCTTATATTTCCCTGTCATGGCCTCCGCCACATCTTCGGAGGTATACACCACATCCCGGGTCTCTCCCAGATGAGCCAGACACAAAATCACGTCCACTTCTTTATTCTCCAGTACATCAATCATCTCCTTCGCGGTCTCAATCTCATCCTTGAAAGAAATTCCTACGGTTC
This sequence comes from Lachnospiraceae bacterium, assembly GCA_022510605.1. Lineage (GTDB taxonomy): Bacteria > Bacillota > Clostridia > Lachnospirales > Lachnospiraceae > Eubacterium_F. The sequence continues at coordinate 14,514 of JAFLTB010000039.1, read as the reverse complement.
CGGCCGGATTGGAAGAAGTCTTTGTCTTCTGGGTTGTCAATCCAAAAATACCGATTTTAGCACCGGCCTCCTCCAGGATTACATACTGCCCATTATTTTCCTTGTTCTCTCCATATTCTCCCTTCAAAAGCGGGCTGCCCTCTTTGAACACATTCGCCCCCAAAATCGGGAACTCCGCCAGGGAAGCAATTTTTTTAAGCCGGTCCTGTCCGTAATCAAATTCGTGATTCCCCGTGGCCATGGCATCATACCCTGCCAGATTCATCAATTCAACAACATATTCACCGTTGCTCAGAGTAGCCAATGCTCCTCCCTGAGTCGCATCGCCAGCGTCCAAGAGCAGAGAGGCTTCTGTGGATTTTTTCAGCGCTGCCACCCGGCCAATGCCAATGGCTTCGTCCAGATGTCCGTGCATATCATTGGTATGATAAATGGTGATATCCTGAGTTCCACTACTGCCCTCTACCCCACGGCTTTCTTCTTTTCCACAGCCATAGCGGCAGCTTCTTACCTCCCGTTCCGGTTCCTTAAAAGTGGCCTCCGCCATCGTATATTCCCCCATGAAATGAGCGTCCGGAAGGGGAACACTGGCAATTTTGCCCACCTCAGTATCCGCCCGGCAGATACTGCAATGCTTCGCCTTCTTACCTTGTGTAATGCAAGAGGCAGGATAGTCCGTCTCCACCTTGCTCCAGTTATGGGTATGTCCCGTATAATAAGAAATCAATGCCTGGGCATCCGCTTCTCCCAGCGCCTTTCTGCCCTCTTTTGTGGAAATATAGGCAAAATCCTTATCGTTAGTAAAAAACGCATGCTCCACAATCATGGTCGGTACGCCCCATTTGGCTCCCCCTTTAATCAATCCGTAATAATCCGCTGGCACACCAGTATTTTCGGAAGTATCCCAGTTTTTCCCTTCATCCCAGTTTGTGCCATCACTGCTTGCCTGTTTCTTCACACCACGGGTAATGGAAAGACCGGTTTTTTCACCAATTGTTTTCAGTATCATCTCCGGTAATCCTGTTACCTGATATTTGGGCAATACCGACTGCCATACTTCAGCGCCTGTGGCCATCTGCGCCACGCTGGCGTCTGCCACCGAATTAAAGTGGATGCTTACCATTACATCGGCATCCTTGCTCTCTGCATATTTGGCCCTGTCCATCAGGCTTGGATTCGTATCGTTTTCCCTTGTCATATATACCTCAAAACGGCCATCTGCCTCCAACGCCGCTTTGGTATACTGCGCCACTTCCAGTGCGTAATCCTTCTCTTTCGCCGTGGCATTGCCATTGTCTCTGGTCGTGCCAGCAGCGCTGCCACCATGGCCCGGATCCAGCACAATGGAAATCTTCTCTCCTGTTTGTGGCTTGGACGACGGAGTTGGCGTTTGCTTCAATCCGCTGTCATCTGACACTTTGTTGTTCTTCTTTTTATCCTTTTTCTTTACCGTTACCTTGCAGGTCAGTTTTTTCTTGCCAACCTTTGCCGTTACCACAGCTTTTCCCGGCTTCCTGCCCTTTATCGTTACACTCTTCTTTTTCTTCTTCTGCAGGGAAATGTACTTCTTCCCCTTTTTAATTTTCCATTTTACCTTTTTCTTTGTATTCTTGACCTTAATAGTTTTTTTCTTCCCGACCTTTACAGTCACCTTTTTGCTGCTCAGCTTCATCTTGCCCGCAGCATCTGCCTGCGGCACGGATATCCCCGCTGCCAGCGCCAGGGCCAGGATAAAGCTGATAAACACTTTTTGCCATCTTTTCACTGCCGTAACCTCCTATTTTTCGGTGTTCGTTGCTTCGCACCTCTGCTCCGCATAAGCGCCGCACCTCTGCTCCGCATAAGCGCCGCACCT
>JAFLTB010000039.1:0-12559 GCA_022510605.1 Lachnospiraceae bacterium | reverse complement strand
GCACCTCTGCTCCGCATAAGCGCCGCACCTCTGCTCCGCATAAGCGCCGCACCTCAAAACCTTCGGTTTTTCGGTGTTCGTTGCACTCACTTAATTTTTGAAAAATGCTTTAGACTGCAAGCAGTCTCCGCATTTTTGCAAAAATTAATTTCGTCGCTTATGCGTTCACTGTATCATAACTTAACCTTTTTTACAACTACAGGCTTTTTTGAGATGCTTTTTTTATCAAAGTATGATATTCTGATTAGTAGGATGTAAGAGAAAGAAGGGGTGCTATGGATTTCAGTGTAGGACAGGCTATTAAGATGAAAAAACCTCATCCCTGCGGGGAAAACCGCTGGGAGATTTTACGGGTAGGTATGGACTTCCGCCTCAAGTGCCAGGGATGCGGCCGCCAGGTGATGCTTCCAAGAAAAACAGTAGAAAAAGGATTTCGGGGCTTTTTGCAGGAGTAAAAAGCCCTAAAATTTTGCCAGAATAATCAAATATGCCAGATAAGTCAATGTTTATTCGGGAAACATCATGGTAATTTCCTTATATATAATGCTAGAATAAATTATCATAAACGTTCTGAATAATACAAGGAGGCTAAGAAAAATGAAACAGGGAAAACGTGTAAGCAAAATTGTCCTGTCCGGCTTATTAGCACTATCCATGATAATAACCGGCATGACTGGCACAGCATCTGAAGCAAAGGCAAAAAAGGCAACTTTAAAAACCAAGAAGGTGAATTTAAAAGTTAATGAAACCAAAAAGATTAAGATTAAGAACAAGAAAAAATCCTGCAAATACACCTTCAAGAGCAATAAGAAAAAAGTAGCATCAGTAACAAAAAAAGGTAAAATCAAGGCGAAAACGGCAGGTACTGCTAAGATTACCGTAAAAGAAGTTTCCAAGAAAAAGAAAGGAAAGGCCAGAAAAGTTGGCGTTGTAAAAGTGCAGGTTACAAATAAGACAAATAATAACACAGGTGGTACGGATAATAAGGCATCTGCCACCCCTTCCAGCGGTTCACAGACAGCACAGCCAAGTAACACCCCAGGGAATACAGGAAATACTCCAACACCTTCACCAGAGGGCGTCTCTGTAAAGGTATACACCGATGAAATTTCTGACGCTAATCTGATTGCAAAGGCTGACGGTGTGGGAACTCATCCAACACCAACTCCGACCCCTTTTACCGGAGAGCCGACTCCTGTACCGACTCCGCAGGTACTGTTTAATGCAACCATGGAGAATGGTGATACCGCACCAATTACCAAGCGTGGCGACGCATCCGTTTCTGTGGCAGAGGGCGGTGCAAATAACACTGCAAAATGTGCAGCAGTTACCGGCCGTAAATCGGACTGGCACGGCGCCATGATTGATATTACAAAGATGACCGTTACCGGCGACAATTATGAACTGAAATTCTATGCAAAGCAGTCTACCGGTGCAGACAGCAAAATTGATTTGAGCATGGAGTATGTAGATGCCGATTCCGGTGATACGAAATATGATGGCATTAAAGCCTTTGATTTACCAAATGATACATGGACAGAATGTAAGGCTTCCTTTACGGTTCCGAATCATGTGGGCGATATTAGCATTTACTGGCAGTCAGTATATAATTCCAACAACTTCATGGACTTTTATCTGGATGAGGTATCCATGCAGGGCATCGCTAAGTCTGCAGAGGATGAAAGTACACCAGACCTCAGCGCTGGACTTGTAAAGGGTAAGGTTGGCAATCCAATCGTGACCTCCCGCCTGACAGCAGACCCATGGGCTATGGAATATAACGGAAGAGTATATGTATATGGTACAAACGACTCCCAGCAGTATGCTTTGGCACCAGAGAGGAAGAACAACTATGACAAAATTAATACTCTGAACTGCTATTCTTCAGCGGACATGGTGAACTGGACCGACCATGGTACAATCAATGTCAAGGGTGCCGCTAAATGGTCATCCAACTCCTGGGCTCCGGCAGTAGCCCATAAAACCATTAACGGCAAAGAGAAATTCTTCCTGTATTTTGCAAACAATGCAAGCAGCATTGGCGTACTGACAGCAGACAGCCCGGTTGGCCCATGGACTGACCCGATTGGCAAACCAATTATTGACCGCAGCATTGAGAACTGTGGCGTGAAAGATGTAGAATGGCTCTTTGACCCGGCCGTACTGGTAGACGATGACGGACAGGGATACTTGTATTTCGGAGGTTTCGGCAGTTCAGATGATCGTACTTCGGAATACAACCGAAATCCGAAATGTGCCCGTGTTATCAAACTGGAAGCCGACATGGTATCTACCACAGGCGCCGCTGTTACCATTGACGCTCCGTATATGTTTGAGGATTCCGGCATTAACAAGATTAATGGAAAATATTACTATAGTTATTGCACCAACTGGACCGATGAAGCCCGTGGAGATTCTAAAGTAGGGGCAGCTACCATCGCCGTAATGGAAAGCGATAACCCTATGACAGGATTCAAGTATGTAGGTTCTGTCATGAAAAATCCTGGCACCTACTTCAGCGGAGCAGACGGCAATAATCATCACTGCTTTGCAGAATTTAATGGTAAATTCTACGCCTTTTACCATACAAAAAGGGATACTATCCGTCTGGGGACCAAAGCGGATTTCCGTACAACCTATGTCAATGAATTAAAACTGGGAGATAACGGAAACTTTACAAACGCAGATGGCTCCATTGCTCTCACCGCAATGACAACCAGCGGTGCACCAGCCGTTGCTACTATTAACCCGTATGAGACAGTGGAAGCTGAGACCTTTGCCATGGCAGATACCGTAGGCACAGTAGAAAACACACTGAAAAACTCCAACGAGGACTGGGCAACAAACTACTCTGTATTCAATGGTAAACTTGGTGGTTATATCGGTATCACAGAAGTAGACTTCGGAACAGAGGGAGCAAGCGAGCTCACCATGAAACTTGGAGAGACCGGTTCCGATGAATACAAGGATATGACCGTTACCCTTAACAAAAAACTTACAGGAAAACATACCATTTACTTTGAATTCGGAAAATGTGGTGTACTGATGGATTCATGGTGCTTCAAAAAATAGAAATAGATTTCCCTGAAAATCAGATGAGGTTCGTGCCTGGCACGGGCCTCATTTGATTTTTAAATAATATGGAAAAAGAAAAAAATATATGGTAAAATCGGGGGTAGGAGGGAAGCAATATGTTTAAAATTCTGTATGCAATGGTAAAGGAACATATGGCAGATGGATTTGAAGACGATTTAGTCTTTGCTGACGGGGAATACGAGATGATGCTTTTTGAAACAGAGACATTCATTGAGGTAAATGGCGAAATGAACGCCTACCCGCCACACACTGGCATTATCTATAAACCGGGACAACGTGTCCATTATATGGCAAAAAGCGGCACATTAGTTTACACATGGATACGTTTTGATTGTGATGAGCCATTATTCGCAGAGGGATATGTACCTTTCGGTATTCCTATTTACTGTGCTAATTACGATTATTTCCTGAGATACTGGGAGCTTGTGGCATGCGAAAATTTTTGGCACAACCAGAGCGAGGAACATATTATAACAGATTTAATGCACATTATTTTCCACTGGTTTCATGACTATGCCTTTCCCAGCGAAAGTTCACGCTACCAGAATGTATTGGAAAATCTGCGGGCGAATATCTACGCCCATCCGGAATATGACTGGACGCTGGAGAAAATGGCAGAACAGGCCAATATGAGTACACGTTCCCTGTTAAAACTATATAAAGACTTCGCACATATCTCCTGCATTGCCGAAGTAATTGAAAGCCGTATGACACGTGCTAAAATGCTATTAATGCAGACGAAATATACCATTGATGAGATTAGCAGACAATGTGGTTACCATAATGTAGAACACTTCTGCCGGCAATTCAAACGCCACGAAAACATTTCTCCGGGCAAGTATCGAAAGCAGCACCAGATTAAAACAGATGCAGATGCTTCACGCTGATAAAAATGTCAGATTTTTCTTGCCTTTTCCAGTTTTTTGTGATACAATATAACTCCGTGATGTAAAATCATATTCCTTGTTCTTTCACTAAGGGGAAAGAGCCAGAGACCAAAAGGAGGTGCAGGCAACTATGAATAAGTACGAATTAGCTTTAGTTGTTAGTGCAAAAGTTGAAGACGAAGTAAGAAATGCCACCGTCGAGAAGGCCAAAGAGTACATTACGACCTTAGGCGGAACAATTACAAACGTCGATGAATGGGGCAAGAAAAAACTTGCTTATGAAATTCAGAAGATGGGTGAAGGCTTTTATTACTTTATTCAATTCGATTCCGAGCCAACTACACCGGGCGAATTGGAACAGAGACTTCGCATTATGGACAACGTGCTCAGATACTTATGCGTAAAACAGGAAGCATAAGATAAGGAGGAGTCTTCCATGAATAAGGTAATTTTACTGGGTAACCTTACCCGTGACCCTGAGATTCGTTATACTCAGAGTGAAAATTCACTGGCAATTGCCAGATTTAGTATTGCTGTAAACCGTCGTTTTGCCCGCCAGGGCGACACCGATGTCGATTTCTTTAATTGCACCGCTTTCGGCAGACAGGCGGAATTTGTTGAAAAATACTTCAAGCAGGGTTCCCGCATGTTGTTATCCGGACGTGTGCAAAATGACAATTACACCAACAAGAATGGTGAACGGGTTTACAGTGTTCAGATTATCGCCGAGGAAATTGAATTTGCCGAGAGAAAGAGCACGGCAGATGCCAATGCCTCTGCCAGCCAGAGTGGTTTCGGCGGCGGCGCTCCCGAACCAAATGCGGCAGCCAGCGATGATTTTATGAACATTCCCGATGGTATTGAAGATGGTTTACCGTTTAACTAAATCCTATTAGCAATGAAATAAGGAGGTTTTGAGATGGCTTATAATAAAGACCGGGGCGACGCTCCAATGAGAAGAAGAGGCCCTCGCAGAAGGAAAAAAGTATGTGCATTCTGTTCTGACAAAGAGCATGAATATATTGATTACAAGGATGTAAACAAATTAAAGAGATACATGTCCGAGAGAGGCAAGATTCTTCCTAGAAGAATTACCGGAACATGCGCAAAGCATCAGAGAGCTCTGACTGCCGCTATTAAGCGTTCTCGTCACGTTGCACTGATGCCGTATACGTTGGATTAATCAGCATACAAAAAACCACGAATCGCCTCGAGCAGAAGTGATGCTTCGCATCAAATGCTCTCGCTGATTCGTGGTTTTTTTTTGCTCCTTTTCAAGAATTGGAGTAAAATTGGGGGCGGTTCTTTTTATAACTCTGCTTGAAACCGTCGCTTTAGGAGCAGATAATTATTTGAAACTACTCAGTCAGCTTCTTATTATTATCCTATCTGTCCGTCCTTCTTTTTATATTTCTTTATTTTTTCTATAGTGTAACCATATTCGGAGTTCTCGTCCTTATTCACATACAGGGTATATTTCTGGAAATATCCCTTGTTATTTTTATTATTCTCAGACACCAGGCCGGCACTGACGATAACCCGGTATTTATTTTCCTGATACTCAATAATCTTGTCCACTGTCATGCTGTAGGTTCTGCCTGTAATAGGGCTGACATTATATATCAAAGTATTGTTTACCGGGCGGAACACATTATTCGGAAAAGTGTTGCTGTAGGTCAGGTTATATTGAAAATTACCTCCAAAGAGACGTTTTATCTCCTTTTTCACTGCCTTGCGAATCTCTGACTGTGTATCCCCATATCCCACGGTCTCCTCCACCTGATACAGATTATAAAGCGCCATAACAGTGGCTGTCTCATTATCCCACCGGAACGCATTGGCATTGTTTTCATAATAGGAAGCACCAAAGGCCAGAAACGGCCGGGCCTTCTTCGTAAGCGGTTTTAACTCCGCCCGCATAGCCTCTGTTACCTCAGCAGGCTCAAATACATATGGTGTCGCTGTGGCTTCCGGCACTGCCGTCACTTCCGGTTCTCCCGTCGCTTCCCCCAATTCGCCACCACTTTCCTCTGGCGCTTGTACTGTCTCCTCTTCTCCCTTTCCTCCTGCGGGGAAGGAAATCTGCCCTGTCCATATGAAATAAGTAAGAACTGCCGCTACTGCCACCACCAGTATGGCAATAACACTGCCTATAAAAGCCCTGCTGCCAAACATGCGCTGAAACGCACTCGTTCTCTGTCCACAGCGATAGCAAAACTCATCATCATTTCTCAATTCAGTTCCACATCTTTTGCAATTCATTCAATCACCCCCGTACCATGGTACTTCACATATCATGCACGATTGCCGGAAGATTTTCAACATTTATTTGTCAACCCCACAAAGACGTGCTATAATAGTATTCTCGGATATTATACCATAGAAAGAAACTTTCGTCCATAAAGGGCTTGTAATTATCTGGAAATATTTCATTATTGCATCCGAAGGGAGGTGCCGGATTTGAATCACAACCAGATTAAAGGAACCCTGCGCTCTTATTTACGATGGCCGCTTCTGTTGGGGCTCCTCTTAATGGCTATGAACATACAAATATACACGGTTGACCTGACAGCGGGGCTTATTATGTCTGGCTATTTGGCAGTATACCTGATTATCGCCCTGCTTCTGTATCATTTCAAACGGGCGGCCCTGCTGCATGATTTGGTGGAATATTCCATGCGTTTTCATGTAACCGTCAACCGGCTGGCAGAGAATCTGGATATTCCCCTGTCTGTCCTGGGTCCTGACGGCCGCTGTATTTGGGAAAACAAGCATTTTCATCATGCCTTCTCCCAGCATTTGAATAAGAAATATCTGATTACGGAGGCTATACCGGCACTGACTCTGAATGCTCTGCCGGAATCCGCAGACACCAACGGGGAAATGCACTTTCACGACGAAGAAATCTTCTATAAGGCCATTCTTCAACGGGTGGATTTGGAACGGGCGCCGGAGAAAATACAAGGAAAGGCCGGAGAAATCGGTATTGGTGATACCCTCTATGTGGTATATGTATACGACGAGACGGAAATCGTACACTACATCCGCGAAAACTATGATCAGCGACTGGACGTGGGGCTTTTATACATTGACAACTACGAGGAATCCTTAGATACTGTGGACGATGTGCGCCGTGCCCTGTTGGCCGCCCTGATTGACCGGAAAATAAATAAATACATGCTGAAAATCGATGCCATTACCCGCAAAATGGAAAAAGATAAATATATTTTTCTATTCCAGCACAAATACCTGTCCCAGCTGCAGGCAGATAAATTTTCCCTTTTGGATGACATTCGCGGCATCAGCGCCGGGGATGATATATCCATAACCATCAGCATGGGAATCGGCATCCAGGCAGATACTTTTCGTAAACGTCAGGATTATGCCCGCAGTGCCATGGACCTGGCTCTGGCCCGCGGAGGCGACCAGGTTGTGGTAAAAACCAGAGACAACATTTTGTACTATGGCGGCAAAAGCATTCAGCAGCAGAAAAACACCCGCGTTAAGGCCCGGGTCAAGGCTCACGCCCTGCGGGATTCCATCGAAAACTCAGACAAAATTATTATCATGGGTCATACCATACCGGATGTGGATGCCATCGGCGGTGCCATCGGCATTTACCGCATTGCCCAATCCCTGGGCAAACCCACCCGCATTGTAGTGAATCAGGTGACCTCCTCACTGGCACCTCTTTTACATCTGTTTGAAAACAATAAAGATTACCCGGAAGACCTCTTTGTAGACGGAGAGAATGCCAAAGAATTTATCGGCAACGGCAGTGGTGTTCTACTTGTAGTGGTAGATGTAAACCGTCCTTCCTATACGGATGCGCCGGAGCTTCTCTCCATGGCAGCTTCCCTGGTAGTAATCGACCACCACCGACAAACCGGAGAATCCTTTGAAAATCCGACATTGTCCTACATTGAGCCCTTCGCTTCCTCTGCCTGCGAAATGGTGGCGGAAATTGTGCAGTATGCCGGGGAAGAAATCCGCCTGAAAGCGGTGGAGGCCGATGCTCTCTACTCCGGTATCATGATAGATACCAACAACTTTATGAATAAACCAGGTGTCCGCACCTTTGAAGCCGTAGCCTTCCTGCGCCGCTCTGGTGCCGACATTATGCGGATACGGAAAATGTTCCGCTCCGACATTTCTGAGTACAAAGTACGGGCCGAAGCCATTCAGAATACCGAACTCTTTATGGATGCCTTTGCCATTGCTCCGTGCAACGCCGACAACTGTATCTCCCCTACTATTGTAGGGGCCAAGATTGCCGATGAACTGCTGGACATCAAAGGAATGAAGGCCTCCTTTGTACTGACCTCCTATGAGGGAAAGATATACATCAGCGCCCGTTCCATTGACGAGTTAAACGTCCAGGTTGTCATGGAAAAATTGGGGGGTGGCGGCCATATTACCAGTGCCGGTACCCAGTTGACCAACTGCACGTTGGAGGAGGCCGCAGATAAAATTAGACAGATATTGACAAAAATGAAAGAAGAAGGTGATATAGAATGAAAGTAATCTTATTACAGGATGTAAAATCCCTGGGAAAAAAGGATGAAATTGTAGATGTTAACGATGGGTATGCCAGAAACTTTATTTTCAAAAAAAATCTTGGCATTGAGGCCACACCAAAGAACCTCAACGACCTGAAACTCCGCCAGCAGAACGCGGATAAGGTGGCGGCAGAAAACCTGGCGGCCGCCAGAGAATTTGCCAAAGAAATTGAGAATAAGTCCGTGGAAGTGTCCATTAAAGCTGGCCAGGATGGCAGAGTATTCGGTTCGGTTTCCACCAAGGAAATTGCCACCGCTGCCAAAGAACAGCTGGATTACAATTTGGACAAAAAGAAAATGCAGTTAAAGGAGCCCATTAAAAACATCGGCACCTATATGGTTCCGATTCGCCTTCATCCAAAGGTGACTGCGGAACTGAAAGTGATTGTGAGAGGAAAATAAACCCTATGGATGAAACGGTAATCAAGCGAATCATGCCCAACAGCCCGGAAGCAGAACAATCCGTTATTGGTTCCATGCTTCTGGACCAGGAGGCCATTATTCTCGCTGCGGACAAATTAAAAGAAGATGATTTTTACAATCCCCGGTATCGTGTTCTCTTTTCTGCCATTGTCAGTCTTTATCAGGAAGGACGGCCGGCGGATTTAGTAACCCTCACAGAGAAGCTGCGGGAGAACAATGTCGCAGAGGAAATCGGCAGTGTGGAATTTATCAGCAGTCTGATTTCTGCCGTACCTACCTCTGCCAATGTCCGGTATTATGCCGAAATTGTACAGGAAAAGTCTCTGCTTCGGGAGATGATACGAACCACCGAGGATATTGCCGGACGATGCTACAAGGATTCCAGTGATTTAAATGAATTGATGGAAGATACCGAACGAAGCATCTTTCAACTCGTGCAGAGCCGAACCTCTTCGGAGGATTTTACCCCTATTAACGAGGTGGCCTTAGAAACTCTGGAAAGCATCCAGAGCGCCGCCATGAATACTGGTTCTGTCACCGGTATTTCTACTGGTTTCCGGGATTTGGATTACCGGACGGCGGGACTGCAGCCCTCCGACCTCATTCTGATTGCCGCCAGACCTTCCATGGGAAAGACGGCCTTTGCCTTAAATATTGCTGAATATGTCGCCATGATAAACCATGTTCCAACCGCCATTTTCAGTTTGGAAATGTCCAAAATCCAGTTGGCCAAGCGACTGATTTCCATGAATTCCAAAGTGGATTCCCAGCATATCCGTACCGGAAATCTGGAAGATGACGAGTGGGGAAAAATTACAGAAAGTTCCATTATACTTGGAGAATCCTCCCTGGTCATTGATGACACTCCCGGTATCACCATCCAGGAACTGCGCACAAAATGCCGGAAACTCAAGGTGGAACGCGGCTTAGGTTTGATTATTATTGACTATCTGCAGCTGATGTCCGGCGGTGGAAGCAGCCGCAACATTTCCCGACAACAGGAAATATCCGATATTTCCCGTTCCCTGAAAGCTCTGGCAAGGGAAGTGGAGTGCCCGGTCATTGCCCTCTCCCAGTTGAGCCGTGAAGTGGAAAAACGGGAGGACAAGCGCCCAATTCTTTCTGACCTTCGTGAATCGGGCGCCATTGAACAGGACGCCGACGTAGTTATGTTTCTCTACCGGGACGAATACTACACGAAAGACGCCTCTACGCAAAAGGGCGTAACCGAAGTGATTATTGGCAAGCAGCGGAACGGCCCCACTTGTACGGTAAAATTAAAATGGCTGGCCCAGTACACCAAATTTGCCAACCTGGAAATCCGCGAAGAATAATTTTACAGCTTACTCCTGTCCGGCCGTTCTGCCGGACAGTTTGTCTTTCTGTCACACCATGTCGAGAATTTTTTTTTAAAGACTGGCATATCCTCTCCTTCGTCATTTTTCTCATGGTATAATGAAAAAAAATTCCAGGAGGTAATGGTATGGACAAGACACATTACATAATTTCCGATGCAGCAAAAGAACTTCACGTAGAGGCCCATGTTCTGCGCTACTGGGAGGAGGAACTGGAACTTCGGATTCCCCGCAACAAACTTGGCCATCGTATCTACGGTGAAAAAGAAATGGCTCTGTTTCGCCAGATTCTGATGTGGAAGAAAGAGGGACTCTCCCTGAAGGAAATCCAGACACAATGCCAAAAGGCCTCCCCTGCTTTGCTCAATCCCCCTGTCACGGGCCAGGTCATTCCCTATCCCAAAGAGCATAACACTGTCACTGAAGAAGATTCCAGAATGGTACAGTTTAAGCAGATTCTCGGACGAATTGTCACTGATGCCATCCACAATAATTCCGAAGAACTGACTGCCGGCATCGCTTCCAATGTATCCACTCATGTAAATAAAGAACTGGATTATCTGTTCCGGGAAAAAGAGGAAGCCGATGAAAAACGGTTCCGTCAGCTGGACGAAACCATCCGCAGTACACAGCGGGCCAGACAGGAAGCAGCAGCTGCTCAGACAGAGGAAAACAAGGCAAAAAATCGGCACTTTTTTGGCAAAAAGTAGTTGCAATTTTCTTCGTAATACCCCTTGATTTTCATATGGTAAAATGTTATAATATGTTCACGCAAAGCAAAAGGTTTTTGTATACTTCTTACAAAACCTAAAAATTTAAAAGGAGGATTTGAAATGTTTGCAAAAATTTCAAAAAAAGTTGTAGCCGTTGCTTTGGTTGCAGCTATGGCTGTTACGACTGCCACTGTATCTGCAGATACTGCCAGTGCAGCAAAGAAGGTTAAGTTGAACAAGAAAAGCGTCAGCATTAGCCAGAGTAAGACTGTTAAACTGAAAGCAAGTGCAAAGGCAAAATGGTCTACCAGCAATAAGGCAGTCGCTACTGTTTCTACCAGTTCTGGTAAATCCTGTACAGTAAGAGGTATTGCAGCTGGTACTGCTACCATTACTGCTACTGCAGGTGGAAAGAAAGCTACCTGTAAAGTAACCGTTAAAGCTGCTGGTAAGGGTACGGTTGTTTACAACTTGGCAAATGAGACAGGTTCTGACCCGACCACCGGCGAGTCCTGGGGACCACCAGTAGTCTGCAAATACGAAGAGTTCAAATATAACTCTTTCCGTATCTGGCTGTGCCGTGCTACTCTTTATGACCCGGCAAACGGCGGTGTAGATTACCGTGGACGTAAACTGAGTGTATCTATTACTGTTCAGAACTCCGGTAAACGTGACCTTCCAGAGTTGGGCGTATGCTTCAACTACACCAAGGGTGGAACCGATGGTGCTTATCCATTTGCTCTGCATGTATCTGAAAAGGCACTGGCTGCTAAAGTAAAGAAAGACAAGCAGCACAGACACACAACTTATAAGGTACAGAAGATCAAGAAAGGTAAGACCTACACCTGGAACTTCACCTTCACTATTCCGAAGGATGCTATGAACGGTGACAAGGATCAGGAGACTGGCTTGAACTACCCAATCATGATGTACATTCCTAACATGAAAGACACATCTCCATACAAACCAGGCGATGCAGTTACTGTTAAGAAATGCGTTATCAAACTTGCGTAATTGGGATTATAAACAGTCTATTTTGAATGAATGCAAGAAGGACTGCTGCGGAAGGCGGCAGTCCTTTTTTATGTCAGCACGACGGCGTCAATTTGAACCCTGTTTAGTCTTGCGCTAGCACTACAGCGCTAATATAAAAAGAGTGTTTCAAAAGCATGAATCCTCTTCCACGTTTTTGAAACACTCTTTTTGACACCGCTGCTGCGGTTTCCTAAAGGCGACTACCAGATTTGAACTGGTGATCAGGGAGTTGCAGTCCCATGCCTTACCACTTGGCTAAGTCGCCATACAATCAACGAGCGTCACGCTCTGCGAGCCGCTCTTATGTTCAAAAGAATATCAGTAACTCTATTTCACTGCTATTCTATGCAGTACCCTCTTTCCTGATACCGCAAAAATGGCTCCTGATGATTTTCCTTTATACTATTTTAGTATTTTCTTCTTCCCCGGAGCCAAAATGACTCCAAGGGGATTTGAACCCCTGTTACCGCCGTGAAAGGGCGGTGTCTTAA
>JAFLTB010000038.1 GCA_022510605.1 Lachnospiraceae bacterium | reverse complement strand
GCGGTGATCATTGGCGCCTACCCAATATAGGTTTTCAGTAACTTCTCTGACACAATGCATGAATCTTCCTCCTTTCAATGGTTAGGCTTGAATGAACTGTTCTTTATTTTCTCCGCACTCGGGACAAACCCACTCCTCCGGGAGGTCTTTGAACAAAGTACCCGGTGCGATTTCGGCATCTTCATCCCCGTTTTCCGGGATATACTCGTAGCCGCAGCCGCCACAGATATACCGTGGGCCGATAGGTTCCGGCTTCGGCGGTGCAGGACGCTTGATTTTGACCATAGGCGGCGCAGGCTGTTTCTCGCCGGTATCCAGAGCAGCAGCCAATAGAGGCAGAATCTCGTTTACATCACCCACGATACCGTAATCGCAGTTCTTAAAGATTGGAGCGCCGGCATTTTTGTTGATAGCCACGATGGTAGAGGCATCCTTGATTCCCTTCAGATGCTGGATAGCACCGGAAATGCCGCAGGCAATATACAGGTTGCCGGTAAACTTCTGGCCGGACATGCCCACATAACGGTTCAGTGGAACATATTTGAGTGTCTCAGCCACAGGACGGGAAGAACCAATGGCAGCGCCAGCGGCTTTCGCAAGGTTCTCAATAAGCTCCATATTTTCCTTGCTGCCAATGCCCTTGCCGGCAGAGACAACACGCTCAGCCTGAGCAATCGGAGTATCAATTGGAATACCCACTGTAAAGTCATAGCCATCTTTCTTCAATGATTCCACCAGCTCGTTTACTTTATCCTGGCTGGAGCCCTCGCTCAAAATTCTCTTTTTACGGACGCCCGTAATTGGTGCGGGCTTTTTTGCCTTGGCAGAGGAACCGCCGCCCTCCGACTTGGGAGGCCTGCCCATGATACCGGCAGAAATAACCACCCGCTGAATCTCATTGGTGCCCTCATAGATTGTGGTAATCTTGGCGTCACGATAAGCACGCTCTACCTCCATTCCCTTCATGAAACCGGCACCGCCATAAATCTGCATGGCGTTGTTGGTAACTTCCAGAGCAATGTCGGAGGCGTACATCTTGGCCATGGCGGCTTCCGTGGAATAAGGCTCGTGGGCCTCTTTCAACTCTGCAGCGGAGTAAACTAAGAAGCGGGCACAGCGCAGCTGGGTTGCCATATCGGCCAGCTTGAAGCCGATTGTCTGCTGGAAGCCAATCGGTTTACCAAACTGGACACGTTCCTTGGCATAGGCCACAGCGTTCTCATAAGCGCCCTGAGCAATCCCCAGTGCCTGAGCGGCGATACCAATACGTCCGCCATCCAGGGTAGCCATGGCAATTTTGAAACCCTGCCCTTCTTTGCCCAGAAGGTTCTCCTTGGGAACCTTTACATTGTTAAAAATCAGTTCGGCTGTGGAAGAGGAGCGGATACCCATTTTATCATAATGGTCACCGAACTCAAAGCCTTCCCAGCCCTTTTCTACGATAAAGGCAGATATGCCTCTTGTGCCAATATCGGGGGTGGTGACGGCAAAAACCACATAGGTATCTGCCTTAGGGGCGTTAGTAATGAAAATTTTCCCACCATTGAGCAGGTAATGGTCTCCTTTGTCCACGGCAGTGGTTTCAGTACCGCCGGCATCGGAGCCTGCATTCGGCTCAGTCAAGCCAAACGCACCGATTTTCTCACCCTTGGCCAGTGGAACCAGATACTTCTGCTTCTGCTCCTCTGTTCCGAAAGCAAAAATAGGCCAGGAGCCCAGAGAAACATGGGCGGACAGGATAACGCCGGTACCGCCGTCCACACGGGCCAGCTCCTCTACTGCGATGGCGTAGCTCAGAACATCCAGGCCGGCACCACCATACTCTTTGGGATAAGGAATACCCATCAGTCCCATCCCTGCCAGCTTTTTCACAGCTTCCATGGGAAACTCATTTTCCTGATCCAGCATGAATGCGATGGGTTTGACTTCTTCCTCGGCAAACTTCCGGATTTTGGCCCTTAGGGACTCGTGGGCTTTCGTAGTTTGATACAACATGCTAATTCCTCCTTTTTATTAAATTTTTTATGTAAAATTGTGAAATACTGTACCTTATATAAATATGAACAACGTTGCGAAAAAATAAAACTTGACCATTTAATTATAGTATATACTATTATGCAAAACTGTCAATCTTTGTTGGAAAAATTCTTAAAAAACCAGCATAATGACCAAATTTTGATAAAATTTTCTCTAAAATAAATAATTTTCTATTGTAAGATTTCGTTTCAAAATCGTAGTATATAGTTGAGGCAGAAAGGAGGCAGGCACAGTCATGGAAGATAGCAAAATTATTGAATTATTTCAAGCACGCTCAGAGCGGGCGATTATAGAGTTATCAAAAAAGTATGGCACTGTGTGTACCCAAATTGCAAAAAATATTTTAAATAACGCACTGGATGCAGAGGAATGTGTCAATGATGCTTATTTAGGTGCATGGAATACAATACCGCCTCAATCCCCCAATCCATTGCGAACCTATATTTATCGCATTGTTCGCAACCTTTCCATTAAGAAATATCATGAAAACACATCAATAAAACGCAATAGTTATTATGATGTTGCATTGGATGAGTTGGAAAATTGCCTGCCATTTGCAAAAACAGTAGAAGATGAAGTGCTGGTAAAAGAATTAGCTCAAAATATGGATGAGTTTCTTGATACATTGGACAGGGAAAACCGTGTAATGTTTGTACGGCGTTATTGGTATGCGGATTCGATTTCAGAAATTGCAAAGAGATTTCATATGAGTAATAACAATGTATCGGTTCGGCTTTTGCGGACAAGGGAAAAGTTAAAAATTTATTTAAGAAAGGAAGGTTTTGAAATATGAAGCATAAGTATATATCAGATGCCATAGGAAATATCAGTACACGTCATATTGAGGAAGCAGAAAATTATATGCCGGCAAAAAAGGCAATATTTTGGAAACACCCCCTGGGCATATTAATAACTGCCGCTGTGCTGGCGTTGTGCTTTATTGCTGGCGGGATTTATATTTTTTCTCCATCGGATGATATGATTGTGATGGCATATAATTATGAAACAAATGAAGACATTCCTGCCACAGGGGTTACTATTTCTACCGGGAAAATCAATGATGATGGGGAAATGAGAGGACATCCCCTGATGTTTTATCTTTCCGGCAGGAAAATTGAAAAGGTGCGCTTTTCCTGTAAAAATCAGAAGATGGATTTCAGGGACTGGACAGAAAAAAGGGACGAATACGGGGAGGCACAAAACTTTACCGTTGATTATGGAAAGGATGAGAGCGAATACTATTATCTGACAATTGACTGGATGCCAAATGACATAATCGAAGAACTGACAGATCATGCGGATAGCACGATTGCTGTATTGCCAATGTCAATGAGGGAAGATATCATTGTTATGGAAATTTCCTTTTTCAATGGAAAAACAACGACAAAAGCGATTACCATTACTTTACAGGAGGATGGTACATTCTTTGCCGCATTTGATGATTATAAAATTGGTGATACAGATGATTTTGTTAAGCGGCCTGACAGTACTACGCCTATTACTAAGCGTTCTGACAGTACACCTATCCCACATGAAACTCCCTATGAACAAGGAGAAAAAGCATCCAAAGATAAAAATAAGGAGAAGGCTGCAAAAGAGGCTGCCAGAGATTATTATTCCCATACAATCTTTGAACTTGTTTCTCTGGAAGTGAAAAGCCAAAGTGAAAATGAAATTGAATATTGGGCCCGTGTTAAAAAAGAGGGTGTTTTGCAGGAACCAGACCGTCATATAAGATTGCGTTTCAAAGGTGGAAAATGGAAAGTTGTTGGTGAAGGATATTAGAAAACAATTTAATATGAGCTATACTGGTGGAATCAAAGGTACACCGAAAGGGGCAGGGTTCAAATTGGCGCCGTCGTGCTACCATTTACGCCATATATTTACCATTCGCGCCCAATCCATATATCGAGGAGAAAAATATGTTAAAATGAAATCTGAAATTATAACTTTTAATCAAAGAAGGAGGATTTATTGAATCATGAAGAAAAAGATACTGTGCCCTTTGCTGGTGATTATGATGTGCACCTCGCTGACCGCCTGCGGTGGCGGAGACAGCAACACTACTCCAAGCAACACTGAGGCCCCAGCGGCCACCACTGCGCCGGACAGTTCCGAAGGTTCTACCGATGAGCAGATGGAAGAGCTGACAAAAGCTTATAACCAGGTGGCTGACATCTACAACGACGTAGTTACCAAGTATGAGGAAAATGGCTGGGCGGCGGATGAGGAGCTCACCGCAACTCTTCAGATAGTAGATGCTACGATGACTCCTGTTGGTCAGTTTCTGGCCGGAGATACGTCCGCTTTGGACGGCGCTGATTTAAGTGCTCTCACTAGTTCGATTTTGGAGTATCAGACCTCTCTTGAGGAAATTTCTGAGAAAGTATCTGTTCCTTACGAAGACAGCGCGGAATAAAACAACTGCATAAAAACTTATTTTCAAGGATGTGTAAGGACTGCGGAAAGCAGTCCTTTTCCTTTTACACAGATTCATTGAAAAAACGAAAACCTGTGAAAAGTTTTGTTTTCTATAATCTCCCCCCCAAAGTGACAAAACTGTAAGGTGTTGAGGGGTGGGGGAGAGGAGTGTTTTCGGGGATGTGTAGAGGCTGGGGAGGGAAATTTACACAGGATTTACACAGAATGAGGGAGCTTCGATACGATAAGAAATATGAGTCTGAAAACTTCTATATGAGTTAAGTTTGACATTGCATTTATTTGTATGATTTGTCGTTGATTTGCACTGATCTAACAGGATATTTATATTTGAAAGAATGGGATGTTTTGTGCTATCATAATATGGTAGCGAGGATGAGAGAATTCTATAAGAAGATTGAATAAAGAAGTCCCTTCAGCAGAGGCCAAAGGGACTATTTGAAAGTCCCACCAGGTTATGTGTGGAAAACCAGAGGTATGGCGAGTTCTGTGGCATTTATTATAACGCATGTAAAGAAAATCATAAGATGCTTTTGAAGTTATTACTGCCTGCCTGAAATATGGCGAAACCGTTGGAGCAAATTAAATTATATTGTTGATTTTGGATATGCCTTGAATGAAGTTGCTTCAAGCATAAAATGTTCTTTTACAGATCCCTTTATTTTATAATAAGGGATTGTGGTCATGCCATTGTGGATATTAAACAAACGATAGATATAGTATCTATCTGAATATAATTCAGATACTTCAACTTCGTTTGCACTGATATCAAAAGGTTTATTGATATTTCCAGTTGTTGTTTTTACCTCTATATATATTTCTTTGAAAGTTCCACCTATTTTTTCGTATGAAACAATATCATATCCCAGACCGTCTCCTTCTGTTTTTGATACATGTTTAATTTTATCAGCTAAATTTTTTTGTCCAAGATTTATTAATTTTTCGTATTCCAATTGCATAACTAATTTTTCGCCTATATCACCAATTTTTTTCTTGTTTTTTTGTCTTCGAGTATAGTCTGTATCTTTATTAACCCTTTTACCAGCATTGTTTTTTGGCTTTCGTTTTGTTATAGGTGCAGGAACATGTTCAAATTTAACATTATTAAAATCGATTTCTATTGCAAGTGATTTGTTGGCATATTCCACGGCATCATCTATACTTACAGCTAAATCACTAGGCAGTATAACATTATCAATGTCTGGATCGGCGGCACACCCGGCTGCAAAAGGACATTCTTGATTATTTTCAAACCTTATAAATTGTTCATCGAAAAACAAAATCCCTTGTCTGGTTTGTTTTTTAAAAATTTGTTCTAATCCTACACCGATAGGCCAATTGTTTGGCATTTTATCTGTGTTAATATAGGAAGCATAAAACTTACTATCGCCATTTTCTGAAATAGTTTTTAAAATATAGATATACAGATTATCAATAATTCCTGGATAATTTTTTTGATAATGGTAAGTACCTCCAGAATCGGTAGAAGTAGCACTTTGAAGTAGCGGTTCTGGAAAACCTGCTACAGCACTCCACGCAGGATGCCGGTGTTTAAGATTCTGGCGTGAAATCCGATAATCCTTACGTCCGGTTCTTGGTGCTAACTCAATTTTTGCAGTTTGCTTAAGACCGATTGCCGTAGCAGGAAAAATGTACTTTTTACGTGGATATTTTTTCTCAGAATCCCAGTATTCTATTGTATTAATAATTGTATCAGCAGATTCAAACATTTTATCAAGCTCATGCCGCTCGTATCCAGCAGCTTGAATATAAGTTTGTCCTCCACCACTAGTAGGTTTTTTTATTCCATACATATTGGTAAAATCCGAATCTTGGATTTTATGATATAATATTGCAGAAACATATTCCATAGATTATTCCTCCTTCTGTAAGTCATCAAAAATTTGTTCATAGGTTACATTTAATGCTTCTTTTATTGTTAACAATTGAGACACGGAAATATGATGTTTTCCAGCCTCAATTTTAACAAGGCATTCTCGTGATGTATCGCAACCTGCAAGTTGCATGTGCCTTGCCAATTCTGTTACACCAAATCCTGTTTCAAGTCGCAGGTGTCGAAGTCGTTTTCCAAGTGAATGTTGAGCTGTTATTTTTTGTTCCATAAATCCTCCTTTCGTGAATTGAATATGGTTCATAATACATAATATATATTATAAAATAAAATAAATAGAACCAAATACGGTTCGAAAAAATAAAATCTTGAAAAAAATTAGAGATATGATAATATATAGCTATAAGCTAATTGTTTATAAAGGAGGAAGTATGAATACATTTGGTGAATTACTGCATATCGTACGAAGCAGACAAAATGCATCCCAATTAGTAAAAAAAATTGGTATATCATATGTATATTTATTAGATATTGAAAAAGGAGCAAGGACAGCGCCCAAAGATGATATTTTGCTGGCTTTAGCTAGTAATTTGGACTTTGAAGAAGGGGAAAAGGAGCTTTTTTTTGATTTGGCAGCAAGAGAACGAAATTGCGTTCCGGTGGATGTTAGTCAATACATTTTGGCTCATACTGAAATAATAGAAGTAGTCCGTGAAATGAAAAGAAAAGATGCTTCTGTTGAGTATTTAAAACGACTTAAAGAATATATGATGGGAGAGGATAATGGTGATAGATAGGAAAAAATATGGTGTTGTATATACACCAGATAAATTAGCTCACTTTGTATCAAAATTGATGGTGGAAGAAGGGAAAGAGAATAGTAATCGTAAAGTTATTGTTCTGGATCCAGCGTGTGGAGAAGGGGCACTTTTAGAGGCAACATTAAATCTTTTAGGGAAAAGCAGTGTATATTGTGGAATTGATATTGATTCGGCTATTATAAATAAGAATAATTTGCAGTTAGGTGAAAGCATGAAGTTTATTTTGAGAGATTTTATAGTGCCTAAAGGTGGAACATGTTCTTCTGAATATTGGAAAGAACAAATAGGTACGGTTAATTATATTATAGCTAATCCACCTTGGAGTTCAGATAAAATATATGAGAAAACAGATTTAGCGAAAATAGGATATACATTTATTGATGGACAATATGATAATTATGTGTTATTTATTGAATTGTGCCTCAAGTTAATTCAAGAAAATGGTATTTGTGCTTTTATATTACCAGATTCAATTTTTTCAAGCAAAAACAAAAAATTACGGAAAAAATTGTGCGAAGAAACAAGTATTTGTGTTGTTGCAAGATTGGGAGAAAAAATATTCAAAGATGTTAACCGTGCAACAAGTATAATTGTGATTAAGAAGCAAAAACCTGATAAGGATACTCGTACAAAATGCTTTAGGCTGAACACAAATGAGAGAAAACTATTTATACAAAATGCCATGGATTTATATGAATGCTATCAAGAATCAGTGCACATAGTTAAGCAGTCACGTTTTTTAGAAACTGAAGAATGTTTATTTGATTTAGATATAATGGAGTCAGACGAACAATTAATAAGAAAAATTGAAAGAAATAAAATTAATTGGCAGGAAATATTTAGTTTTGGTAGAGGGGTTGAAATATCTAAAACGGGTAAAGTTGTTACTTGTCAATACTGTAATATGGCACAAGGTTTTACAAAAAAGCATGAAATGAGAAAAAATAAACCTTGTACAAATTGTGGCAAAATAATACCTATAAATAGTAGTTTTGTTGAAACAATCATTTTAGATGAAGATCCAAATGATACTATGCAAAAGATTTATGTTGGTGAGAATTTGCATAGATATAAGCTGCAGGGTAATCGATACATAAAATTAAATATTAAAGGTATAAATTATAAAAATCCCTC
The DNA here is from genome assembly GCA_022510605.1 of Lachnospiraceae bacterium. Lineage (GTDB taxonomy): Bacteria > Bacillota > Clostridia > Lachnospirales > Lachnospiraceae > Eubacterium_F. The sequence goes on along the minus strand of JAFLTB010000038.1, from coordinate 20,348 downwards.
TAACTATGCTGGTTCAAAAATCATTATAAGAAAGACTGGATTAGGAATTGACGCATGCATTGATAATGATGGAACATATATTAGTCAAACAATATATTATTGCAAATATTTGGATAAAAATAATAAAATACCTTTAGAATATTATCTTGCTATACTGAATTCCAGGGTTATATACTACTATTATATCAAAGAGTATGGTGAAAATGAGTGGAAATCTCATCCGTATCTTACAAAAGATATAATTTATTCATTACCTGTAAAGGAGTATACTGATACAGAACTTACGAAGGAGATTATTTTGCTTGCAAAAAGTATGCTATCCAATTATGATAGAAATAAAGATTTATTACTTGAAAAAAAGGTGATGGAATTATATGGATTAACTGAAGAAGAAATTACAAAAATAAAGAGCGAATTAAATGCATTGCCTGATTTAGGGGCAATAAATGATATGAAATTTTAAGAGGTTAACATGTATAGATATATTGGAAATAAGACAAAATTATTGCCTTTTATTATGAAGAACACAGAAGAAATTATTGGAAAACACGGGACAGTAGTAGATTTGATGGCTGGAACAGGATTAGTGTCTTCTGAATTTAGAAAAAAGGGTTATCATGTTATTGCGTCAGATATGATGACTTATACAAAATGGCATTTGATTACTCAAATTATTATGGATAAGGCTCCAAGTTTTGAGGGATTAGATATATTTAGTGAAATTGGTGAATATAGATACTTTGCTGTTTTAGACTATTTAAATAACTTACAACCAGTAAAAGGATATTTTTATAAAGAGTTTTCACCTAATGGAACTCCTGCCAATGGTTGTGACAGTAGAAAGTATTTTACTACTGAAAATGCTTGCAAAATAGATGCTATTCGTGAAACAATCAATAGGTGGATTTACAAGAAAAATATTACAGAATTAGAAGAAGCAGTCTTGAAGCATACCCTGATTATGGCAGTAAACAAGGTTGCGAATATTTCAGGTACATACGGATACTATCTGGCAGAAATGAAGAAAAATGCTATGGAGCACATAAAATTATTACCTGTGGAATTTTATGTGGGGAATACAAAACATAATAGAGTTATACAAGGTTTTGCAGAGGAGATAGCGCATGATTTGCATGCAGATTTATGTTATATAGATCCACCATATATGAAACGTCAATATGCAGCCAACTATCATATTTTAGAAACCATTGCACGAGGGGATTTTCCTGTTGCTGAAGGAAAAAGTGGATTAAGAAATTGGTGGGATCAACATTCTAAATTTTGTACTAGAACAAAAGGGCTACAATCTTTTGAAAAAGTTATATGTGAAATGGATTGTAATAATTTTATTATAAGTTATAGTGAAGATGGATTGTTTTCTCTCGATGAATTAATGGGTTTGTTAAATAACTATGGAGATGTTGAGATTGAATATATTGATTACAATAGATTTAGAAGTAATCAAAGCAAATTACCCAAACAGCTTAGCGAATATATTATTAAATTAAGAAAAAAGTAAACTGTTTGTTGTGTTTGATTTAAGCTATTTTAGATAAAATAATGAATGACGCATTCAAGGCATATTTGTTTGTATTTTCCAGTGTAAACGAACAGAAGCACATGCAATCTAATAACTTTAAGGATGGAGTGTAGAAACACTTTATCTTCTTTTTGAGTAATTGGATGGCTATTGGGGACTGGAGCAATATCACTCTAATAGAATTTGTGTGTGGATATTGCACTGATATATAAATTGCTAAAAATGATATGACGTTGATATAGTCTTTGCAAACAGGAAAAATCCAGCGATATAGTGATGATATAGAAAGGGCGGTTTTTGATATGGAATTGATATAGTATCGTATATTTTCGGGGTTTCAGGGGTGCAGGATGTCCAGTGGACATCTGTTTAGCACGGACTGGAGCGGAGAAGTCCACTGACCAGAAAGCCGGCAGGCTTGTATTTTGTGATACAAAATGCGTATCTGGCGAAAATCGTCAAGGCATAAACGGGAGCCGACAGTTCTAAGATAAAAAAATTTTGAAAAGAATATTTATTTTGAAGCTGACTTCTAAAATAGAGCGCGGTATAATCTAAAGTATTAAATAAGCATGCTATTTTAATTAAGTTTCAGAAAACAGATTTAATGGAGGAAACGATTATGCAAAAAAGGATATGATACTGCTGATTGAAACGGAAGATGAAATGGATAGGATGGACAAGGTATTAGAACAGCTTACCGGACAGGGGCATGGGAATGGAGAATTTATTAAACTGGATAACGTTTATGATGTGATTCAACACAATGCCCATCCGACTTATTCTGGATCGGAGGAAGCAGACCAAAATTTTTATGAAATTGTATCAAATCAGGAAAAGACACCAGAGGAACGAGCAGAAATTTTGTTGAGTGGATTAGTTTAAAATATCCGCTAACCTTATTGCAGAATAGGAATGTTTAATATAACAGATGTACATGAGAGTTTTACACGACAATGAACATAAATAAAGCATTAAAATGTAATAGAAAACTGAAAAGGCAGGAGAGAAACGGTTAACAAAAATAGTTTCTCTCTTTTGTTTCATGATAATAAAAAATAGTTTGCTTATCTTGCAGATATAGAAACAAACAAAAAAGAATTTATTTGTGATAAAAAGGGTTATATGTTATACTTTTATAGTTATAGAAAGCAAAAAATCTAGGTTTTCTAGAAGTGTTTGACAAAATTGCAAACTATTAAATGAATTATTCTACATATGTAAATGCTCGGGAAGGAGGATGAATATTATGAAAGTAAATATATTTTATTCTTGGCAATCTGATTTACCTAATGCTAAAAATAGAAATTTAATTGAGTATTGTTTGAAAAAAGCTATAAAAATATTAAATAATGAGATTAACGAGGTATCAGAATTTTCTATTGAAAGCGATAGTCGTAATGACACTGGAACACCTGATTTGGCAGAAAGTATTTTTAGCAAAGTTGAAAAATGTGACATATTAGTTGCTGATATTAGCATAATAAATGCAAAAAGCGACTGTAGACCTATGCCAAATCCCAATGTACTTCTTGAGGTGGGATTTGCAGCAAAAGCTATTAGTTGGTCTAATATATTATGTATATATAATAGTGAATATGGAAAAGTGGAGCTTTTGCCATTTGACATACGTACACGAAAGCCTATTATTTATAACACTTCAAATGGGATTTCTGAATCAAAAGAAACATTAACAAAAATATTAAAAACTCAAATTAAAGATATTATATATAATCGAATTATAGATAAAAAGGAGTATCTTTCGACTAAACGCAATGTGGACTTAGCACTACAAAGCATTCTTATTGATTTATGTGAGATTGTATTTGAAAGAAATTCAGTTGATAAGTATAATTATGATAAATTATTACATATTTCAACAGATTCATTGATAAATATTTTATCTCACAAAAAAATTTTGGGATTTTTTTTATATAGAAATATAGAAACTAACATAGATGAATTCATTAATTTTTTTAATGATGGTTTAGAAACTTATTTTTTAAGCGAAAAAGAGAAGAAAATTCTTGCTAAATTAGTATTTTCATTAAGAGATTATAAAGCCATGCTTCATTCTGATGAAATTTTTACTTGCATTAATTCAAATACAGAGTATGTGGTTCAATCAGGAAATGCAATAAATCCGCAGAATTCAAAAAACTCATATTTACTTTTAAAACCTATAGAAGATGATAAAGCAGTTGTAATAGCTGGAGGCTCGTTTAGCAATGTATCACCGCAAGTATTGACCAATACATTTGAACTCACAGATGAAGCTGTACCGGTTTTTGTACGTTATATTAATGATATTATTATATTAGTTAATGATTGGATAGCAATAACAGGTAAATATTTTATAATCAATCCCAAATTGCTTCGAGAGCATCTCTGACCATAGAAAATTTAGTGTATATAATGAGTTATGTCATAGAACTGTGGGGAAACATTATTTAAAGAATATTGAAAAGCACTGTGATGCTCCATATACTTTGAATATTGTTTCTCTTCGATAATGTGGTCAGTTATCTTGAGACATTTTTCTCTGTCCACTAACCTTCCCACTGTCACTTTGTGACCGAACACATACCTATACTCCCCAACCCCAAAATCATAAAATAGACCTACGAGCAACAAAGGCTGCACAGATTTTATAATCAGGCAAAGGAGCAGAGTTATGAGTGATGAAAAGAAGATAATCGAATTAAAAAGCGAAAAGCAAGAAGATACGAACGGGAGTTATGCTGTTCCCCTCTGGGAGAAGTACACCCTTTCTGTCGAAGAGGCAGCAATGTATTTTCGGATAGGCAGGGCAAAACTTCGTAAACTGATTTCTGAAAACGAAAATGCTCCTTATATCCTGTGGAATGGCAACAGACCACAGATTAAGAGAAAGTTGTTTGAGGAATATGTAGACAAAGCTAATGTAATTTAGTGTTACCCGTCATTGTCAACTTGGCGAACAGATGGAGGATAAGCCATTCATCGTAACACATAGCATTATTATTACAAATTTCTTGTGGCAAAAGGAGTTTTCAGGCGGTATAATGGTTTTATCGTATTGAAGCTCCTTATTGAAAGGAGCGAGGCAATATGTCAGAGAAAAGAAGAGATAAAAAAGGTCGTATCTTACGGAAAGGAGAGAGCCAGAGAGCAGATGGACGCTACATGTACCGCTATCTGGATTGCAGCGGGGAATATCAGGCTGTTTATAGTTGGCGGTTGGTGGAGACCGATCCGCACCCAAAGGGCAAGAGGCAGGAGGACGCTTTACGCACTAAAATTGTGGAAATCGAGGAAAACAATAGGGAATTGATTTCCAACATCGCCAGCAGTATGACATTGAATGAGTTGTTTGAGCATTATGTCAATATGCAGACAAAGCGTAAGAAGATCAAGAAAAGAACCGTGCAGAATTATACCGGCATCTGGAATAAGAATATGCGCCAGTTACCGATGGCAAACATGCCCATTGGGAAGATACGCAGGACGCATATACTGGATACCTATCAGGAAATGCAGGAAAACGGAGCCGGGAATGGCAGCATTATCCTGATCCACAAGGTTCTGAATGCAATGTTCAACTATGCAGAATCAGAGGACATGGTAAGACGGAATTACGCAAAAGGCTGTACGAAAGAACTGGGCATTTACAACAACAAAAGGGATGCCTTGACTATGGAACAGCAGAAAGAATTTCTGGATTTTGTGGAGAATAGTCAGGAATTAAGCTGGTACTACAACTTATTTGTATTTTTCTTTGAAACCGGATGCCGATGTGGGGAGGGAATCGGACTGACTTGGTCAGATGTGGATTTTCATAAGCGGTTCATCAAAATCGACCATCAGCTAATCTATGAGGTGGATGAAGATGGAGAGCGTTGTTTTCAAGCCACGGAACCCAAAACCATCAAGAGCATACGCAAGATTCCATTAAGCTGGAAAGCACTGCAGGCATTGAAGATGCAGAAGAAACAGATGCAGAAAGCCGGATTACTGGAAAACCATACCGTAGACGGTTACAGCGATTTTGTATTCTTACGGGAGGATGGTCAGTTGCTGACTGCCGGCAGGATGGACATGTTGATCCACCGCGTTGTGTATGAATGCAATGCAGTAAAGATTGCAAATGCAATCAAGGCAGACACAGAACCGGAACTGCTGCCGAACATTTCCACTCATATACTCCGCCACACCGCCTGTACCCGTATGGCAGAACAGGGCATGGATCAGAGGACGCTGCAGGAGATTATGGGGCATCAGAATCTGGCACTCACCATGAAAGTATACAACCATGTGGACGATAAGCGGATGCGTGACGAGATGGACAAGATTGATGCTATGCGAAATACAAACAAAAATGAAGAAAACAACGATAGCAGAGAAATCCGAGTGTCCTGACCGTGAGAAAGTCCTCATATGCAGAGGAAAAGCAAAAGACAAAATGGCGAGAAACCCAGAAAAACAAAGGCTTCACAGCCCATCATTTTTACACAGATTCGTACACAGAAAAAAACACCATTTTACACAGTTTTTACACAGAACCAATGAAAAAACACGGAAACTTTTGAAAAGTTATATTTCCTATAAACATTCCCAATCCCCCAAACCATGGGCATCCCGGAAGATATGAAAATTTTTGAAAAGATTCAAAAAACATTCCAAAGTGACAAAATCGTCACATTCCAGTCACGCCAAAGTCACGCAGGCGAGTTAGAATAGTCTTGCAACCAGTAAAAAAATATGGCACACTATGGTTTGTGTCAGATTGTGCCGGAGCATTACAAATAGCATTGTCATCCTTTCAATGCTCCGGAATGGAGGTTAATATGGAGATTCTAAGAGTAGAGAACCTTTCCAAGATTTACGGGGAGGGAGAAAATGAGGTGGCGGCGTTAAACGGCGTTTCCTTTTCGGTGGAAAAAGGAGAGTTTGTGGCGATTATCGGGCCAAGTGGTTCAGGCAAATCCACCTTGCTGCACATCCTGGGAGGAGTAGACCGCCCCACTGGCGGAAAAGTTTTTATGAATGGGCAGGATGTATACCAGCAGAAGGAGGAGCAGCTGGCAATCTTTCGCAGACGCCAGGTGGGACTGATTTATCAGTTTTACAATCTGATTCCTATTTTGAATGTAACGGAGAACATGACCCTGCCGGTATTGATGGATGGCCGGAAGGTGGATCAGGAGTATCTGGAGGAACTGCTGGATATTCTTGGACTGCGGGGACGGGAGAAAAACCTTCCCAACCAGTTGTCCGGTGGGCAGCAGCAGAGGGTGTCCATTGGCCGTGCTTTGATGAATTCCCCGGCGGTGGTACTGGCAGATGAGCCTACGGGTAATCTGGATTCCAAAAACAGCCAGGAGATTATAGACCTTTTGAAGCAGTCCAATGAAAAATATAACCAGACCCTCATCGTCATCACTCACGATGAGAACATTGCCTTGCAGGCAGACCGGATTATTGCCATTGAAGATGGACGGATTACCAGAGATGAGGTGGTTCGCTCATGAGTATATTAAACAGGTATACGTTGAAGCGGTTATGGAAGAAAAAAACCAGAACCATTGTGACGATTATCGGAATTATTCTGTCGGTGTCGATGTTTACAGCGGTAACCACCACTGTCAGCAGTATTCAGAATTTTATGCTGGAAATAACAGTTCAGGACAGGGGATGCTGGCATGTAAGCACGCTTGGCTTAGAGGAGAGCCAGGTTCAGACACTGGTGAACCGGCCCGAGGTGGACTCCAGTGCCCTGTTTGGTAATGTGGGGTATATGAAACTGGATACGGCCCAGAGAGAGAATACGCCGTATCTCCATATATCCGGATTTTCCGGGAATTTTCCAGAACTTATGTCCGTCCGGATGATAGAGGGACGCCTTCCGCAGAATTCCTCGGAGCTGATTGTTCCTGCCGGTTTGGCAGAGAAAGGCGTGATTTCCTGTGAGGTAGGAAATACCATAGAGAAAGAGATGGGTCTGCGCAGGGAGACAAAGACCGGCGGTATAATCTGGCAGGATTATCCCTTTGATTCCGATTGGGAAACTTTTGACAGCCAAGGCAGTAAGACCTATAAGGTGGTAGGAGTATATGAGAGTGCACAGCCGTTAGGCTGGTGGGGCCCTTCTTCCGTATGGATTGCAGGATATGAGGTGCTGACAAGGCTGGATTCCCATGTGTCCCCATATGGGGAAATGGCCTATATGACATTAAAGGAGCCAGGCAAGGCAGAGGAATTCCAGAACAGCCTGGAGAAAAAGGATAATATCACAACCAATATGAATAGTGCTTATTTGCAGCTGGCAGGCTACAAGCGGGGGGGCAACTTGATGCAGATGTTGGGAGCATTGGTGTTAATACTCATGGGCATCATTATGTTTGGCTCCATTGCCCTGATTTATAATTCCTTTTCCATTTCTGTCAATGAGAGAAAGAGAGAATGTGGTCTGCTTTCCTCTATTGGCGCCACAAGACGCCAGCTGAGGCGGAGCGTCCTCTTTGAAGCGGTTGTGTTAAGTGCCGTGGGGGTTCCCCTGGGGGTGCTGGCAGGAATTGGGGGAATGGCATTGACCTTTTATCTGCTCCGGGACGCCTTTTCCAGCATTATTAACGTGGGCGGGGGTCTGTCGATTCATATGTCGGCTGCCCTGTGGGCCGTGGGAGCAGCAGCGGTCGTGGGCTTTGTAACCGTGCTGATTTCTGCCTGGTTTCCGGCTCGAAAGGCGCTGAAGCTAAACCCTATTGAAGCAATCCGCCAGACCACAGACATTGTAGTCAAGCCACGGAAATTAAAAACCTCCCGGCTGACGGCATGGCTCTTTGGACTGGAGGGAACCCTGGCGACGAAAAATTACAAAAGGAATAAGCGGAAATACCGGGCCGTAATATTTTCCCTGTTTATCAGCGTGGTGCTGTTTGTTTCTGCCAGCAGCTTTTGCGATTATATGAGGGTGAGTCTGAATGATATTATCAATAACTATGACAGTGACATCTATTGCGTGAATGCAGACGTGAGGGAAATAGGGGGAAAGACAGACGAGATATACCGTGCCCTGGCTCAGACAGAGGGAGTGACAGAGAGTTCCTTCTATTATTCCCTGTGGGATGTGGTAATTAAAACTCCGGGGAAAAATTTGTCAGAGCTCACATATCATAATAGTGTGGGGGAAGCCAAGCCAGAGAATGAGTCAGAACTGGAAAAGGAAGTTCGGGTAGACAATGCTGTGATGGTTTTTGTGCCGGATAATGTCTTCCGGGATTATCTGGAAAAAAATCAACTGGATCCGGCACAGTACATGGATGTCCGCCATCCGCTGGCTTTGCTCCATGCGGAATCCGTCAACTATGATACCGAGACCGAGAGATATCGGCCGGACCATATGTTAGAAAAAACACCAAAGACAATGAAGATGGGGATTGGCCAGTGGACGGTGGAAGATGACTTTGAAATAAAATCCTGGAAAACCATTGAAATCGGGGAGAGAATCGAAGATGCGCCAGCGGATATCTCCTATGATGCCGGTACGCAGATTGCCCTCATATACCCTATATGCGTTATGGAGGCCTTTGTTACAAAGAAGGAAGTGAAAAAACTGGATTTTGACTGTGTCATGAGCTTTTCTGCCGAAAATCCCGCAAGGGCGGAAGAGGATATGCAGGAGATACTGGATAGCAGGGGATTGGATTACTATCTGAATAATATAGCGGAGCAAATGCGGATAAATCGTGCGCTGATGCTGATACTAAATATTTTTTCCTTTGGATTTATCCTTTTGATTTCCCTGATTGCCATGGCAAATGTGTTTAATACCATTTCCACCAATGTATTTCTGCGTAAACGGGAATTTGCTATGCTGCGTTCGGTGGGAATGACCCAGAAAGGCTTTCGCAAAATGTCCCATTTTGAGTGCCTGCTCTATGGGTTTAAGGGTCTGATATATGGGCTCCCGGTAGCCATTGGAATCACAGCTCTCATCTGGCGTGCTATTGAGATGGGATATACTACGGGCTTCTACATTCCATGGTACAGTATTGCCATTGCGGTGGGAAGCGTCTTTGCGGTAGTGTTTGCCACCATGCTGTACTCCACCAGTAAAATCCGGAAGGACAACGTAGTTGATGTATTAAAGGAAGACAATTATTAAGGACTTGAGTTTTTGTATTTTGTTAAAAGCCATATTTTTGCGTAAAAAGGACTTGCCGCCCAAGGCGGCAATGTCAGTATACATCAGAATCGCATCTGGAAAACCAGTTTTCCAAGTGCGATTTTGATGTATACTTACTCATCACAGAATGTGATGAGTACTTTTTACGCATAAATAGAATTAGAAAATACAAAAACTCAGAATTAGAAGCCATTGACACAAAATGGAAGCAATGATAAGATTAAAAGGCGATTGGGTACAGACGGACCAAACGCCTTTTAATCTTGTACATAGGGAATGAAAGGGATATAGATAAATATAATAGAAGCAGTGATTTAAGGAGGAAAACATTCATGTTATCAAAATTCAGTGTGAGACGGCCCTATACAGTCCTGGTGGCAGTGGTGTTAATTCTCGTACTGGGAGGCCTGTCCTTCCGGAATATGAGTATGGACTTTCTGCCCAGCATGGAGCTGCCCTACGCCATTGTTATGACCACCTACGCCGGCGCCAGCCCGGAGGAGGTAGAGCGGGCGGTGACGGACCCGGTAGAGCAGGCTATGGCCAGTATAAATAATGTAAAAACCGTACAGTCCATGTCCATCAGCAATATGTCCATGGTTATTCTGGAATTTAACGAGGGGACAGATATGGGCTCCACCACGGTGGATATGAGGGAAAGTCTGGATATGATTACGGCCCGGTGGGATGATACCATTGGCAGCCCTACCATTATGAAACTGAATCCGGATATGATGCCGATTATGGTGGCGGCAATCGATTATGACAATCTGGAGAGTACTGAGGTGACAGAGCGGGCAGAGTCCGATATCATTCCTGAACTGGAAAGTGTGGAGGGTGTGGCTTCGGTGAATGCCTCCGGCCAGGTGCGGAAAAAAATTGATGTTATTATCCAGCAGGACAAAATTGATAAGATGAACAAGAAGGTTCAGGCGGCCATCAACGGAGAACTGGAAGAGGCCGAGAAAAAGCTGGAAAAGAATAAGAAGAAACTGGAGGACGGCAAAAAGACTCTGGACTCTCAGAAGAAGCAGGCGGCAGAGAAAATGGCAGAGGGAGAGACCCAGTTAAATACCGCCTCGGAGCAAATCAAAGACGGCCTTGCGGCCATTGACGAGCAGATAGCGGCGGTGAAGGAACAGCAAAAGACTCTGAAAACCTCTGAGAAGCAGATAAATGAGGGGCTCGCGGCCATTGCAAAAAGTAAAACCCAGTTAAATACCACTCTGTCTACTCTGAAAACTACCAAGACCCAATTGGAGACGGTAAAAAAATCCCTGGAGCAGCTGACTGCCCAGGAGGCGGCGCTAAAGGAACAGATTGCGGCTCTGGGAGCCAATGCGCCGGAAAACTTAAAAACAGCCTTGGTTTCTGTGCAGACCCAGCTGCAGGTCATTCGTGAACAGTTAAAGCAGCAGGGTATGACCGAAGAAGAGCTGGACACAAAGCTTGCTGAGGTAAACAAGGGAATTACCCAGGCAGAGTCCGGCCTGACCGAGATTGCCAAACAGGAAAAGACGCTGAATGACAATAAAACAAAGATTACTACGGCAAAGAAAAAGATTGCCAGCGGTCTGAAAAAGCTGAATGCGGCCAAAAAGAAACTGCAAAACGGCCAGACCTCTACATCAGATGCCCTGGAGGAATTGAATAAGCAGAAAATTCTTTCCAGTATTCAGTTGAGTGTGGCTGAGGCACAGATGAACAGCGGTACAGAAAAAATCGGTGAGGCTGAGAGCCAGTTGAAAGACACCAAAAAGACTACGAAGGAAAATGCCCAGTTAAAAAACATCATCACCAAGGAGATGGTGGAGAACATTCTCAAGGGCGAAAACTTCGATATGCCTTCCGGTTATATCACCGAGGAGGACGCCTCCTATCTGGTGCGGGTAGGAGATAAAATTAATGATGTGGACAGCATTCAGGATTTGGTTATCTGCGATATGGACATTGACGGCCTTGAGCCGATTACATTGGGGGATGTGGCAGATGTGGCAGAGACCAACAATGCGGACGATGTATATACGGTAGTCAATGGCAGTCCGGCGGTGGCAGTTACCATGCAGAAGCAGTCCGGGTACTCCACCGGTGATGTCACCGATGCGTTACAGGATAAATTCCAGGAGTTGGAGAAAAATAACGAGGGACTGCACATTTCCATTTTGATGAATCAGGGCGTATACATTGACCTGGTGGTGGATGCGGTGCTGGAGAACCTGATTGTTGGTGCGATACTGGCCATTTTGATTCTCCTGTTCTTCCTCCGGGACATCCGGCCGACCATCATTGTAGCCTGCTCCATCCCTCTCAGTGTGGTGGCGGCAATCGTAGCCATGTATTTCAGCGGCGTTACCTTGAACATTATTTCCCTTTCCGGTCTGGCGCTGGGAGTGGGAATGTTAGTGGATAACTCCGTGGTCGTTATTGAAAATGTATTCCGGCTGCGAAAGGAAGGGTACTCCTCCCGGAAGGCGGCAGTGGAGGGCGCCAAACAGGTGGCAGGAGCCATTGTGGCCTCTACCCTGACTACGGTCTGCGTCTTTGTGCCGATTATTTTCACCGAGGGAATTACCAGACAGTTATTTGTGGATTTGGCTTTGACCCTTGCCTACACCCTGGGAGCCAGCCTGGTTGTTGCACTTTCCCTGGTGCCAGCCATGTCCTCCGGAATGATTCGCCGGATGAAGGATAAAGAGTCCCGCTTCCTTGTGAAGGTGCAGAATGTCTATGGGGGATTGTTGGCTAGATTGCTGAAATTAAAGCCGGTGGTGCTGGCGGCAGCAGTGGTCTTTTTGGTATTGTTTGCCTACCTTGCCATACAAAACGGTACGTCTATGATGCCGGAGATGGAAAGCACCCAGATGACAGTAAATCTCACCACCGAGGACGACAAGGACTTTAATGAGACGAAAGAGATTTCCAATAAGGTGATGAAAAAAATCGGTGAAATATCCGATGTGGAAAAAGTAGGTGCCTTTACTGGCAGCGGCTCTACCATGTCCATGCTCACTGGAGGCGGCGGTAACAACTCCGTGACAATGTATGTGCTTCTCAAAGAGGAACATCGGGAACTAAGTAATAAGGAAGTGGCAGAGCAGATCGAGGAGAAGACGGAAAACATGGACTGCGAACTGGAAGTCAATGCCTCAGCCATGGATATGAGTGCCCTGATGGGTGAGGGTGTCCAGATTCTTGTAAAAGGAAGAGATTTGGATACTCTGCAGAGTGTCTCCGAGGATATTATGGAGAGATTAGAGGATGTAGAAGGACTGACAGAGATTACCAATGGCTTAGAGGATGCCGGACAGGAATACCGGATTGCAGTGGATAAGGCCAAGGCCATGAAGTATGCCCTGACCGTTGCCCAGGTGTATCAGCAGGTAAGTAAACGGGTTGCCGAGGCTTCTTCCGCATCCACCGTATCTACGGACACCGAAGATTTGGGTGTATATGTCAGCGATTCCTCAGACACGGAAATGACTCGCAAAGACCTTCGGAATATGAAGATTGAATATACAGATACCATGAGCCAGAAGAAAAAGAAGGTGCGTCTGAGTAAGATTGCCACCTTCACCAAGGCGGATTCTCCGAATGCCATCAGCCACACCGGACAGATGAGAGTGCTGTCAGTAACGGCGGCCATTGAGGGGGACTACATTGTTAGCAATGTCAGCGCTGATGTGCAGAGAGCGCTGTCCGACTACGAGGCTCCGGCCGGATACGAAATTGTATTTGACGGAGAGGATGAGGTCACTCAGGAGGCTATGGGCCAGGTGCTTCTGATGCTGACGCTGGGTATTCTTATCATGTACCTGATTATGGTAGCCCAGTTCCAGTCCCTGCTTTCGCCGTTTATTATTCTCTTTACCATTCCGTTAGCCTTTACCGGTGGTTTCATGGGATTGTGGATTAGCAGAAGCGATGTCAGCGTCATTGCCATGATTGGTTTTGTCATGCTGTCGGGTATCATTGTAAATAACGGTATTGTGCTGGTGGACTACACCAACCAGCTGCGCCGGGCCGGCACAGAAAAGAAACAGGCATTAGTAGAGGCGGGCACCACCCGTCTGCGCCCGATTCTCATGACGGCGGTGACTACGATTCTCGGCCTGATTCCTATGGCCCTTGGTGGACGAATGGGAACCGACATGACCCGACCTATGGCCATTGTTACCATTGGCGGTTTAATTTATGGTACACTTTTAACTCTGTTTGTGGTACCATGTATATATGATTTGTTGAATCGGAAAAAAGATATAACGGAAAAAGAGGTTTGATTAGGATGAATGCACCCATTGGTATTTTTGATTCCGGCGTTGGCGGCCTGACGGTAGCACGGGAGATTATGCGTCAGCTGCCGGGGGAAAGCCTCGTGTACTTTGGCGACACGGCCCGTGTGCCCTACGGCAGCAAGTCCAAAAATACGGTTTGCAAATACAGCCGGCAGATAGTGAATTTTCTCATGACAAAACAGGTAAAAGCCATTGTGATTGCCTGCAATACGGCCAGTGCCCTGGCGGTAGGGGAGATTCGGGAAGCGGTGGAGGTACCGGTGATTGATGTGGTGGAGCCGGGAGCCCATATGGCCGCCGCCTCTACCAAAAATAAAAGCATTGGCATACTCGGCACAGAGAGTACCATTAAGAGCGGTATCTATGAGAAATATCTGCACCAGCTGGATTCGGAAATTACCGTAGTCAGCAAGGCCTGTCCGCTGTTTGTCCCCCTGGTGGAAGAGGGACTGTTAGAGGACCGGGTGACGGAAGACATCGTAGGCCGTTATCTCCATGAGATGAAGGAATATGAGATTGACGCCCTGGTGCTCGGCTGTACCCATTATCCTCTGCTCCGCGGCGTGATTGGCCGGGAAGTGGGGGAAAAGGTAAAACTGGTAAATCCGGCCTATGAAACCGCCAAATCCCTGAAGGAACTCCTGAGAGAGCAGGAGATTCTGGCCCCACCGGAGTCGCCTGTGCAATATGAATACTATGTCAGTGATGGCGTGGAGAAATTTATCTCCTTTGCGGATTCGGTACTGCCCTGCCATGTGGAGAAGACCACGGTGGTGGATATTGAGTCCTATTGATTGAATGAAACCAAAGTCCCCCTGCATATATTGAGGCAGGGGGCTTTTATTATGAATCGAAGAAAAAAGCGCATACTCTGGGTGGCTGCCTGTGTGCTGTTGCTCTTCAGCGCGGCATGGCTGTCCGGCCTTCTCATATCCGGCGTCCAGGTCAGGCAGGAACCGTTATTAGTGGACAATCTGGAGCAGTTCCGCCAGTTTGACATTGCGGCGGAGCAGTTTTTGAAGCTGGAACCATGGACAGAGGACAGCAGTAAAAAACTGGCGGTGAGCTTCTTATATAATGGTGGAAAAATAAAGAAAGAGGACCAGCTGTGCCATGCCCTGTCCTGGTACTCCCTTCTTATGCCGGAGGAGACGATAAAGGGGTATGAAAAGGTCTTTCACACTCTGTTAGCAGATGCCGTGTATTTTCCTGTGGCGCAGGACCGAACCGGCAGGGCAAAAGTCCGGTATGGCGATTCCTGGGGCGGGAGACGGACTTATGGAGGAGACCGCCGGCACGAGGGGACGGATTTGATGTCCTCCAATAAGGAGAGGGGCTATTTTCCCATTGTCAGCGTCAGCGACGGCGTGGTGGAAAAAAAGGGATGGCTGAACCTGGGCGGTTACCGGTTAGGCATCCGGGCTCCCAATGGCGCCTATTTCTATTATGCCCATCTGGACCACTACGCCGACGGCATGGAGGAGGGAATGACGGTAAAGGCCGGGGAATTGATTGGTTTTATGGGAGATTCCGGCTACGGAGAGGAAGGGACAGTGGGAAAATTTGACGTACATCTGCATTTTGGCGTCTATCTGGATATTGAGAAAAAGGAAACCAGTGTAAACCCCTATCAATTACTGCGGTATCTGGAAAAAAAGCCGCAGATTCCCTTTGAACGGGTGCCGGAAGGGGTTCACACAGACGCAAATGTATGATACACTAAAAGAGACAGCCGGAAAAAACCGGCCTGTGGGAAAGGAGAGTATCACCGATGAAAATAGAAAAGGGAGAATGGGGCTATCTGAACAGGCAAAAAAAAATCCATCTGCTGTGGCTGGTTGGTTTTATCCTGCTTGGCGCCGCCATCTTTCTGATTGGATATATGTTTACCCATACCAGAGCCAATATTTTTACGGTGCTGGCGGTATTGATGGTACTGCCGGCGGCCAAACGGGTAGTGGCACTGGTGGTACTGCTCCCCCGCCGGAGTGTGGGAGTGGAACGATATGAGCGGGTGAAGGAAATGACAGGCGGTGGGACGCTGCTTGTGGATTTTGTATTTACTTCCACGGAAAAAATCATGTGTCTGGATTTTCTGGTAATAAAAAATGGCAATGTGCTGGGTGTGGCGGCCGCCAAACAGGATATGGAATATTTGAAAAAATATCTGACGGACTCTGTGCACAAGGTGGATTCCTCCTTCCATGTCCGGGTGATGGACACCGATGAACAACTGCAAAAGCAGCTGGACAAGCTGACGAAAACCGAGGTGGCGCCGGAGCAGGAGGAGAAGGTAGTGAAATCCCTCCGAACGCTGGCAGTGTAGGGAGCGGGGAGAGAATCGCAGGCATGAGAGAGATTGTAATTGGAAAAAATGAGAGTGGACAGCGGCTGGATAAATTTCTTCAGAAATATTTGAAAGAGGCTTCCAAAGGCTTTATTTACAAAATGCTCCGCAAAAAAAATATCAAATTAAATGGGGGAAAAGCAGAAGGCAGAGAAATGCTGACGGAGGGGGACCGGGTGGCAGTTTATTTTTCCGAAGAAACCCTGAGCAAGTTCTGCGGGGAATCTGTGTCTTCTTACCCTGTCACCGATTTGGATATTGTATATGAGGATGAAGAACTGGCGATTCTGAATAAACCGGCAGGCATGCTGTCCCAAAAGGCCAGGCCGGAGGATACCAGTCTGGTGGAATATTTTCTGGGCTATCTGCAATCCCAGGGAAGCTGGGAGCCAGGCGGCGTTACAGGAATGTCTGCCGGTGCATTTACGCCGGGGCTTTGCAACCGCCTGGACCGCAATACAAGCGGACTGGTTATAGCAGGAAAAAGCCTGCGGGGCCTGCAGAAGATGTCGGAAATCATCCGGGAGCGCCGACTGGAGAAGTATTACCTGACCATTGTGGAGGGCGTCATGGAGAGGCCGGCCCGGATTCAAGGGTATCTCTCCAAAGATGAAACACAGAATAAGGTGCAGATTTTCCACAGCGAAGGAGAGGGGCGCTCCTATATCGAGACGAAATACGAGCCCCTGGCAGACAATGGCCGATATACTTTGCTGCGGGTGCAGCTGATAACGGGTAAAACCCATCAGATTCGCAGTCATCTGGCCAGTGTGGGGCATCCCCTGCTGGGGGATAGAAAGTATGGTGGGAAATCCTATCCGGGACTTGCTACCTATCTTTTGCATGCGGAAGAGCTTGTCTTTCCGGATTTACCGGAGCCCTTTGCAGCAGTCAGCGGCAGATGCTTTCTGGCTCCCCTGCCAGAGACTTTTTTGAACATAAAGGAAACATTGTTTTCATAATGAAATTTTGGCAATAAAATTCAGACAACACAATGTATGAGGCGCTTACTGACAGGCGCCGGAAAGTGAGGAAAATATGAAACGGGCAGTTATGTTATTTGCAGAAGGATTTGAAACAGTAGAGGCATTGATGGCAGTGGACATTCTCCGCCGGGGCGGCGTGGAGGTCACCATGGCTTCCATCAATGAGGAGGAAACCATTGCCAGTTCCCACGGGGTACGGGTGGAAATGGATGTGGTTCTCGGCGAAGTGGAGCTGATGGAGTACGATGCCATTATCCTGCCGGGGGGGATGCCTGGCACCCTGCATCTGGGAGAGAGCGAGGCGGTTAAGAAAGCCCTGCTTGCCATGAATGGTGCCGGAAAAATCGTGGCGGCTATCTGTGCGGCTCCCGGGGTATTAGGAAAACACGGACTATTAGAGGGCAAGACGGCCTGCAGTTATCCCGACCATGAATGCAATCTCACCGGGGCTGCTGTGTCCAGGGAGCCAGTGGTAATCGATGGCAATATTGTCACCAGCCGGGGCCTTGGCACCGCTATGGAATTTGCTTTTGCTTTATTGGAACTGCTGGAGAGTAAGGAAAAGGCGGAGCAGATAAAAGAGGCGATTGTCTATCAGGAGCTGGCGTGATATGGCAACATGGAACTCAAGGGGGCTGAGGGGTTCCTTTCTGGAGGAACTTGTCAACCTGACCAATGAAAAATACCGGGGGCAGAAGCTGGCGCTGATACAGAAGGTGCCCACCCCCATCAAACCGATTAATATCGATAAAAGTACCCGGCACATCACCCTGGCCTATTTTGAGCAGAAAAGTACCGTGGATTATATTGGCGTGGTACAGGGGATTCCCGTGTGCTTTGACGCCAAGGAATGCGCCACAGAAAGCTTCCCGCTGGCCAATGTCCATGAACACCAGGTTCGGTTTATGGAGGAATTTGAACAGCAGGAGGGCATCGCCTTTTTGTTGATTTATTTTAAGAGCCGGGATTGCTTTATGTACCTGCCCTTTGCGGATTTGAAGCGGTTCTGGGAGCGGATGGAGGCGGGAGGCCCGAAGCATTTTAAGTATGCGGAACTGGATGCCTCCTTTGAAATCTCCACCTATTCGGGAACCTTTGTACATTATCTGGAGCAGCTGCAGATGGATATGGAGCGGCGGTAGAGAGGAAGTTGTTTATTATAAAAAAGTAACCGACCCTGGCTGGCCGGTTACTTTTTTATGTATTGATTCAATTACATTTTCGCCTGTTATTTCACTCCGTTAACCAATTCATCCAACATCTTCGGAAGATCGGTATCCATGTTCTCATCGCTGAACTGGCAGGTTCCAACAGCCTTATGACCACCACCGCCATATTTCAGCATCAAACTTCCAACATCCACATTGGAGGTACGGTTCAAAATGCTGTAGCCCACTGCTGCGGAACAGCCTTTCCCGCCCTTACCGTTTACAATCCAGGCAGAAATATTCTGCTCAGGATACATGCTGTAGATCATGAAACGGTTACCGGAATAAATCGGGTCCACACCTCTCAGGTCTGTAATGATAACATCTTTTTCTATCCGGGTGTGTGCCGTAACCATTTCCTTAAATTTCTCAGCCTGCTCAAAATAAACCTCAATTCGTTCCTTTACATCCGGCAGGGCTAAGATTTCCTCTGTGCTCATGGTACGACACGCATGCATCAGTTCCTCCATCAGCCGGTAATTCGGAATGGTGAAGTTACGCCATCTTCCAAGGCCGGTACGGGGGTCCATTAAAAAGCCTACTAAAATCCAGCCGGTAGGATTCTGCACTTCATCAATGGTGAGGTTGCCGGAGTCTACTTTGTCCACGGCCACCATCATATCATCAAAGTTTTTGAACCGCTCTTTGCCGCCATAGTATTCATAAATGATTCTGGCGCAGGATGGAGTAATACGGCTTTCTCCTTTGTATTTACCCGCTAACTGCTGACGTTCATGCTCACTGGAATGATGGTCAAACCAAAGGCCACAGCCCTCTACAAATGGCACATTCGCAAGACAGTCATTCTCATCAATCGGAACCAGTCCGTCCTGTAAATCCTTCGGATGGGCAAAGGTCCAGGAATCAATTATGCCTGCTTCCAGCAACAAAGCTCCACAAGCCAATCCATCAAAATCAGAACGCGTTACTAATCTCATGTAATTGTTACCTCCCTGTCATTGTTTGTCTTTTATTTTACCCTATTTTGAAGAGCATTTCAAGAAGGAACATGCTTGTTTCGAGATTTTTTGATTCAATAGTGTAAAAAGCACTCCTCACAGAAAGTAATGAGTGAATATATACCAGAATCGCACTTGGAAAACAAGTTTTCCAGATGCGATTTCGGTACATATTGACATTGCCGCTTTTGGCGGCAAGTCCTTTTTACACATAAATACAATTTTCAAATAAATCTGTGGAACAAATTACCAAAATAAAATTATTTTCTGTGGTTACAATAGTATCAAGATAAATCGAATGAAGGGTGACGACGTTTCCTAAAGATAAACCCCAAAGGGATAAAGGAATGTGGTTGCCTGCGCATTCCTTTATCTTTACTATAAATCAAGAAATCACGGAGGTGAGAAAACATGGCAAGCAAGAATAGCGGTTCCAGAATGGAAGTTCCACAGGCAAAGGAAGCTATGAACAGATTTAAGATGGAGGTAGCAAACGAGATTGGCGTAAACCTGAAGGATGGTTACAACGGAGATTTGACATCTCGTGAGGCAGGCTCTATCGGCGGCGAGATGGTTCGTCAGATGATTAGGAAACAGGAAGAGTCCATGAAATAATATCGCAATAAAAAAATAGCGGTAAAACCACCAGGGAGGAAATTATTTCCTCCCTGGTTTTTTAACATGGCGGCACCAATTTGAACCCTGCCCATTGCACAGCGCACTTTCCCATGCTACAATGATAAGCGAAGCGAACATGCCTGCATGTAAGGGTGCAACAGGAATTGGAAAGGGGAGATAGTGTGAAAAATATGCTCGATAGCCATATTTTTCACACCACTATTTGTGCCG
>JAFLTB010000037.1 GCA_022510605.1 Lachnospiraceae bacterium | reverse complement strand
ATATCTGTTTCTGATGCTGCAGAAAAGTTTAATATATCAAAGAGAAGAGTGCAAGCCTTATGCGAACAAGGGCGTATTGAAGGTGCTAATAGAATGAGTGGTGTTTGGCTAATTCCTACCGATGCTCAAAAGCCTGTAGATGCACGAAGAAAGAGTGGTGTGTCAGAAAATCAATTATCACCCTTTGATGAACTTTATAAAATTGAAGATGAGAAATTGACGATTACACAAGTTTGTGACTTGCTTTCAATTTCCCAAGCCACAGCAAAAAACTGGATTAGACTTGGAAAATTGAAAAAGGATTCTGACAGTGAAACTTTTGACAAAGCATACATAGAAACTCTTATGACGGAAATCAAAAGCGGTAAAGATGGTCGTTTAAAAAGTCGTCGAAACAAAAAAAATGTAAGTGGTAAAGCTCTTTATAAAGATTATATCAAGAGTGAAGGTAATAGAGAAATTGTTGAAGGAATATTAAGTTCTTGCAAGCAAATTACAGAAGAAGAATTGAGAGTTATACTCGCCTGTTTTGCAATTCAACTTTATCAACAAAGTTGTGGAGTTACAGTTTTAGAAGACGCATTGTTCCAAAATCAAGCACAGATATCCAACCATAATGTTTTTAATGATTTGCTTGCAGATCTGCTAGGTAATATTGATATGTCTAAATTTGACTTAACAAATATTCAGTCTGCTTTGGAATATAAAATACAGTTTGTTCCATTAGAAGATACATTAGGGTTTGTTTACATTTCATTAAGAGATTTGAGTCATCGCAAGCAAACAGGTGCATATTATACGCCGGCAAAGACGGTTAATACTCTTATTGGCAATTTGCAGAAATGTATTGACCTAGAAAATAAAACTGTATGCGATCCTTGTTGCGGAACCGGTAATTTTCTCATAGGTCTTGTTGGTAATGGAGCAAATGTAAATAACCTATATGGTCAAGATATGGATGAAATAAGCATTCTCATTGCACGAATCAATATGTTTTTACTTGACAACAGTATCACTAAAGAACGGTTGTATTCTCAATTTGTTTGTGATAATACCCTTTCAAACACCTTTTCTCATAAGTTTTCGGTTGTGTTGGGAAATCCGCCTTGGGGATATGATTATAGCAAAGAAGAAATAACATATCTTACATCGAATTATATTACAGCTAAATGTAAAGGCATGGAATCATATGACTTGTTTGTTGAAAAAGGATTAGCAATGCTAGAAGAAAACGGTTATTTGGCATATGTATTACCTGAAGCAATTTTGAGCGTAACTTCACATCGAAAAGCAAGAGAGTTGATAGTAAATAGCACAGCGTTTAAGTTTATATGCTACTTAGGCAATGCTTTTTCGGGAGTACAGTGTCCGGCTATTATTTTAGGAATACAGAATGGTCATAAGGGACAAACAAAACATTGTAGAATTGAACTGGGTAATGGAGAATTTATCATAAACAGTAATAGAGAAATTGATGCATCTTTGTTTTCTTTTAATATGAATGATGAGGAATATGATTGTTTGCGTGTAATTAGTTCGGTAAAAAACGCAAAATATCTTGCAAATAATGCCAAGTTCGCTTTAGGCATTGTTACCGGCAATAATAAGGAGTATATCAAAGATGCGAAATCAGAGGGATTAGAAATTATTCTCAAAGGTAGCGATGTATATAGATATGCAATGAAGGATACGCATAATTATATCCATTTTGCTCCTGAAAATTTTCAGCAGGTAGCACCGACTGAGATATATCGAGCAAAAGAGAAGCTGTTATATAGATTTATTTCAGAAGTCCCTGTGTTCACATATGATAATAAGCAAACTCTTTCGCTGAATAGCTGCAATATTTTAATACCACAAATTGAGGGTATGGATATAAAGTATGTGTTGGCAATTCTGAATTCCAGTATAACTGCCTATTTTATAAGCAAGAAGTACAATTCTGTTAAGTTGCTGAGATCACATATTGAATCATTGCCGATACCTATGGTTAGTGCAGAAAAACAAAGAGGAATCATACAAAAAGTAGAACACATAATGAATTCAAATGAAAACATTGTTGGCTTATATGCAGAACTCGATAATGAAATTATGGCTCTCTATTCTCTATCAGACAAACAGAGAGAAACTATCCGAACTGCATTATCAGGCAAGAATTTATTTCTTCTTGAATAACTCAAACAGTTCTGGGTAGGAAATTTCTTTATAGAAATGATTTTCTTTGTGATGTGCATATGTTGTCCGATTTATATGGAATTGATATTCTTTGCCGCCTTTGTGCTGGATTGAATAGCCAGGCATCTCAAGAACTGCTTTGCTTTTGGCTTTGAATATCACAATCTTATCTTGAAAAAAGATTCCATAGTAAAGAATATCAAATTCTAGGTGTTTAATTTGTTGGATGTTGCAATCAAATGACACTTTGGTTGCTTCGTCCTCAGTCAATACCCAGGAATCTGTGGCTGCATTCATACAAAGGTCAATTATATTTGAACTTCGTAATGATTTCAATTTTTTCCTAGCACGAGAAAATTTCACTTCGATTCTTTTTTTATTTGAATCTAATAAATCGAAATATTTTTCATCTGCTGGTTTGAACTTCTCTAACTTTTCGATCATTAACTGAGCGAGTTCGCCGAAATTGGTTCCTAAACTAAAAATTCCGCTTTTGAACTGTTCAAGTTCCTGCTTGTTGTTTTTCATATAGTACCCTCCTTATGGTAATTTGGTGCTTAATTTGTGCCTTTTTCTCGAACAGATTTGAGTATATCTTTTTCTTCGACAAGAAAAGGTAGTAGTTCTTCTTCAGTCATAAAAACTTGGCCTTCAAAAACTTTGATTCCTGCAACACCTGTATTTTCGTTGCGATGCTGAGAGCCGAGTTTGCCTGTTTTTTGGAGTTCTTCGCTTGTGAGAACCCAATAAATCAATTCATCACGACAAGTACCTATCCAAATGAACACATCACAACAAGACGGTTTCAACTGCTGATAATGATATTTGAATCCAACTGCTTTTGCTTCAGAATGTAAATAAGCTCTACTAGCCAAACTGCCACCGGCTTTTGTACTGTTTGCGCGACAGGCCTTTACTTCGATGCGAATGCCATCGAGCCATAAATCGAATTCTCCATCGAATGCAGGATATTCAGCCGATACATTTTCCTTGGTGGCTTTAATAAATTCCGGGAAAAGTAAGCGAATATGTTGTTCACCCCAAGTCTGGCCGTATGTACGGGGTGCCATATCAAACAAGTCGAGATATTTATTACGCTCACAATACTCAGTGTTTAATTGAGAATATTTATCATATGTGATTTCGCCAATAGCTAAGAAATATGCTAAAAGTCTGTTTTCCACACTAAAAGGAAAAAGTGCTTTTTCGCTTTCGATTGCCTTAATAATTTTAGGATCTCCTTTTGTCTTTTTTAGTAAATTGTTTAGCTCTAAAGTTAATTCTTTCATTTGTTCCCATCCTCCAAAAACAACTTATAGGTTTCGATTTCAAGAGCATCAGCTATACGCTGAATGTTTTCTAAAGAAATACTTCTGCGATAACATTCAATAGCACTAATATAAGTACGATGCATACCGCATTTGTCAGCAAAAACTTCCTGAGACATTCCCATAGTGGTGCGGTATTTCTTTAAGTTAGTCCCAAAAACTTTTACAATATCCATAGTTGCAATCCTCCTAATTTTATATTATAATAGGGACGAATACTATAAGTCTACATACAATAAGTAACGGAAAGGAATTATATATGAGGTTGAGAAATTTTCTATACTTAAACACGAAGATAGTGGAAGATTATATTTCTGCTATAGATGGTTATACATATGACGAGGAATCGCAGGAGATAGCATCTAGTAGTGAGAATTCTGTAAACGGTGGGTTGGGATCGAAGGTTGTTTCAGCAGGTGGATCTCATAATGGAAAACAATCTGAGGAAATTAAACGTTCAGTAAAAATTAGTGATGCTGCTAAATTTGATAAAATATATAAATATCTTCAATCAGGTGATGAAGATGAGCAATTAAAATATTATGAGCTTTTGTCTGAAGATGTTTATAATGAATTAAGAAGAGATGATTTTATTGAGGTTCTAGTAACGGCTCGATTCTCGAAAACAAAGGAGCTAACTGATAGTGTGCAAAAAATTGCCGATTTAGCGATGCTAATACAAGGTATAACCGATCAACAAGTTCTTGACAAGGAATCAACTGAGGCAATCAATGGTTTTTCGGCTTTAGGGAAAATGAATTCTGGCAAAGAAATATCTTGTGTCTTTAATTTTGATGATGGAAAATATCCTTTGGTAGCATATTTAGATGAAAATTATTTTAGATGCGAACAAGATAGTTTTGTCGGGCAATCTTATATGCTTTGCAAAATCATAAGAAAAATACCAAAAGGACAGAGTGTGAAACTTGATGAGATATTTGACAATATAAAAAAGTTTCCGCTTAATCGTGAACAGCGGAGGAAAATGCCCCAAAATATGGACAACCCCGAAATTATTAAAGATGTTGTGAGGGGACCAGCTATGGTTGTTGTACCAGTTGCAGTTTATCAATAAAAAGTGATAGAAACTATGATAGTTAAATGATAGAAAAAGTTAGAACAAACTAAGTAATAGTGATGATTTAAAGTGAATGATATTTTGATTGGCTACACATGTGTAGCCAATTGGAATTGTAATAGAAATTGTAAATTGTGAAAGGTATTTTGCTTAGAATTAAAAACTTAGATTTTGGTTAGCATAAACGAAACGAGGGGGAAGATGATGGAAAAACTAATGGATAATCCATATGCATGGTTGATATTATCCTTGTGTACAATAATTTCATTTGTTTTTGCAATATATACATGGATTGTAGGGAGAAAAATAAAAGAAATTTCAATGGACTATTTTAGTAATGATATTATTAAACAAGGAAAAAATCTTATTCCTAAATTAGATATAAATTTTGATGGAAAAACAATTGAGGATTTAACTGCTACAACATTTTATATTTGGAATAGTGGAAATGATGTTATTAACTGCGAAGATGTTGTTGAAAAAAATTTGAAGATTAAGTGTAAATCAGAAGCTGTTTTGGACGTTCAAATTATCAAGCAAAGTGATGATAGCAACAATTTTTCTGTTGATAGTTTTACAGCGACAGATATTAATCTCGTCTTTGATTATATGGATGGCGGAGAAGGCGTTAGACTTCAGGTGTTGCATACTGGATCAAGTAATGATTTATCTGTTGCTTGTAAAATAAAAGGAGGAAGACCAATAAGAAATTACACTGAGTTAAAAAAGAATAAAGGATTATCCGGATTTTGGAGAGGATGCCTGAACGAGTTTCTTCCGATATCAATTTTTTTGATAAGTGTTTATGGAACAATAATAGTGTTACAGTTACTTGGGATTCCATATAAAGGAAATGTGATACTTGTGATGATTCCTTCTATGGTTGTTATGATACTAATACTTGTTTTGTATTTGAAAATAAAGAAAAAAATAGAAAGAGCATTACATAGAACTATACCAAATGTATTAAAGTAATCTCAATAATGCTTTATAGTTTATTGGCAACACTTTGGCAACAAAAAATCAGTAAGCTAGAATAAATTGTGTAATTGAAGAAAAAAAGAGGCATTTTTATAACAAAACTTAAACAAAATAATTTAAGTCATAAGTTGAACTTGCCGAGTTTGAGTAGTAAACAAAGAGCCGGGAGGCAACGTAAGCAGTGGTTTTTGATATGAGGCGGGGGACTTATTTGTATTGGGATTTAGGAGAAGGTATAGTTGAGAAACAGGAAAATGCGAAATGGGGAAATTTTTTCTAGAAGTATTGAGCGTAGATTTGAAAAAGGTATTTTCGGGAATGGCTGGATTCCAGCTCAAAATTTGCAGAGTACCCGACACTGGTACAAATTCCATAACGATAATACAAATTGCTTACAACTTGTAAGCAACATTAATTCTCCGCCCCTATGGAAAGAATAAAAACCCAAACCAGAACGAAAGCAAAAAGAAACCCTCCAATCAGCGAGAACAGTTCGAGTCGATTGGAGGGTTTCTCTTTTATTTCAACCTGCTTTGTTTCTTATATCTTACTTCCTTATATACTCATCAATCGCTTTGGCAGCAGCCTTACCAGCGCCCATGGCGAGAATAACGGTAGCGGCGCCGGTTACAGCGTCTCCGCCGGCATACACGCCCTCGCGGGTGGTGAGACCGGAGTCATCCTTGGTAATGAGACAGCCACGGTTATTGGCCTCCAGACCCGGTGTGGTGGAGCGAATCAGCGGGTTCGGGCTGGTACCGATGGACATAATAACGGAATCAACGTCCAGGACAAACTCACTGCCAGGTTTTTCCACGGGACGGCGGCGTCCGCTTTCATCCGGCTCGCCAAGTTCCATCTCGATACACTTGATACCGCTTACCATACCCTCCTCGTTGCCAAGAATCTCAACCGGGTTATTCAAGGTCTTAAAGATGATGCCTTCTTCCTCTGCGTGCTCTACTTCCTCTTTTCGTGCCGGAAGCTCCTCCATACCACGGCGGTATACGATGTAAACTTCTTCGGCGCCAAGACGTTTGGCGCTGCGGGCCGCATCCATAGCCACGTTACCACCGCCCACAACAGCCACTTTTTTCGCATGCTGAATCGGTGTCTTGCTTCCCTCGGTATAGGCCTTCATCAGGTTAATACGTGTCAAAAATTCATTGGCGGAATAAACACCCTTGAGGCTTTCGCCCGGGATGTTCATAAATCTTGGGAGGCCGGCGCCGGAGCCTACGAAAATGGCCTCGTTGCCCATCTCGAAGATTTCGTCAATGGTTAAAACCTTACCGATTACCATGTTGGTTTCCACATCTACGCCAATGGCCTTCAGGTTATCAATTTCCTTCTGCACAATGGCCTTTGGCAGACGGAATTCCGGAATACCATATACCAGTACACCGCCGGCCAGATGAAGAGCTTCAAAAATTGTTACCTTATAGCCCATTTTTGCCAGGTCGCCAGCCACGGTCAAGCCGCTTGGGCCAGCGCCGATAACAGCTACTTTATGGCCGTTTGGCTCTGGCATAACCGGTGTCTCGCTGCTATGCTCTCTGTGATAGTCTGCCACAAAACGCTCTAAGCGGCCGATACCTACCGGCTCACCCTTAATGCCACGGACACATTTGCCCTCGCACTGGGTTTCCTGCGGACATACACGGCCGCAGACGGCAGGCAGGGAGGTGGACTGGGAAAGAATTTCAAAGGCTCCCTCAATATCCTCGTTGGCCACCTTTTCAATAAAGGCAGGAATGTCAATCTGTACCGGACAGGCACTGACACAAGGTTTGTTTTTACAGCTGAGGCAGCGGCGTGCTTCATTTACTGCCATATCATAGGTGTAGCCTAAAGCTACCTCCTCAAAGTTTTTATTTCTCACGTCCGGGTCCTGTACCGGCATCGGACATTTTTTCATATCCATATTACGTTCTGGCATGATTACCTGGCCTCCTTTTTCAATAAGTTACATGCTTCCTCACGGGCATGTGTCTCAAACTCTTTATACATTGTACCGCGGTGCATGGCTTCGTCGAAATCAACCAGATGTCCATCGAAGTCCGGTCCGTCCACACAGGCAAACTTGGTCTCGCCCCCCACGGTGAGGCGGCAGCCGCCACACATGCCGGTTCCGTCAATCATAATCGGATTCATGCTGACAACGGTCTTAATTCCATATTTTTTCGTGGTGAGACAGACAAATTTCATCATAATCAACGGTCCGATGGCAATGACTTCATCATACTCATTTCCCTCCTTAATGAGTGCCTCCAGTGCGTCAGTAACCAGACCCTTCTGTCCGTAGCTGCCATCGTCTGTCATCATAACAAGCTTGGAACTGGCGGCCTTGAATTCATCCTCAAGGATAACCAAATCCTGATTGCGGAAGCCTACAATGGCGTGAACCTCTGCTCCCATCTCATGGAGTTTTTTGGTAACCGGATAGGCAATGGCACAGCCAACGCCGCCGCCGACAACAGCAACCTTCTTTAATCCTTCTGTATGGGTAGGCACACCCAATGGCCCTACAAAATCGTGAACAAATTCCCCCTTCTTCAGAGAATCCAGTTCCATGGTTCCGGCACCAACAATCTGGTAAATAATAGTAATGGTACCTGCCTCACGGTCATAGTCCGCAATGGTTAAGGGAATCCGTTCGCTGTCTTCCTTTGCGCGGAAAATGATGAACTGTCCTGGCTCAGCTTTTTTGGCAATCAGCGGAGCCTCTACTGTCATCAGGGAGACAGTCGGATTTAAGGACTTTTTCTCTACAATTCTGAACATTACTTCCTCCATTCTGCGCCCGGCACCTGAATGCCGTGTTTTGCTTAAATATTGTAATTTTCTCGTAACAGTCCTATTTTATCATAAGAAACGACGAAATTCAATTGGAAAAAGCGTTATGCTTACGTAACAATTACTTAATAATAACTTAACACAAAGTTTTATGTTATATGGGTTGACAAACGCGTGGGCATGATGTAACCTTTACAATATGAAGTAGTTTTGAAAACTACGTCCGTTCAAAACAGAATTGGTTGGAAGGAGAAAGATGAAACAATGAGCCTGAATAAAGATGCCGTGGCGGCGCCATTTATCCACGTGGAAGAAGATGACAGGGGAATCCTGCAGAAAATTGAGTTTACCAATGATGATAACTTTAATTTTGCCTATGACGTAGTGGATCGTTTGGCAAAGATATGTCCGGACAAACTGGCGATGCTCCATATTTCCAAAGAGGGAAAGGAACGTCGGTTTACGTATTATGATATGGCCCGCTATTCCTCCAAGGTAGCAAATTATTTACAGTTTTTGGGAATCCGCAAGGGAGACCGGGTTATGCTGGTATTGAAACGGCATTATCAGTTCTGGTTTGCCATGATGGCTCTGCACAAAATTGGTGCGGTGGCAATTCCAGCCACCAATCTTCTCTTAAAGTCCGATTTCGAGTACCGTTTCCGCACAGGCAATGTGGATGCAATCCTGTGTACGGCAGACGGGCCGGTGTCCAGAGAAGTCGATAAGGCAGCAAGAAATTATAAAAACCTGAAGGTAAAGGTGATGGTGGGGGCCAGCCGTCCGGGATGGCGAAGTTTTAATAAAGAAGTAAAATATTTTTCCAGCCACTTTACCAGACCACGGGGCGAAAAGGCCATTCACGGGGACGACCCGATGATTATGTTTTTTACCTCTGGCACCACTGCCTATCCAAAGATTACCACCCACAGTTTCAAATATCCGCTGGGTCACTATATTACGGCAAAATACTGGCACCAGGTAGACCCGGAGGGCATTCATTTTGCCATCTCCGATACAGGATGGGGCAAGGCGCTCTGGGGCAAACTGTATGGACAGTGGCTCTGTGAGGCGGCAATTTTCACCTATGATTTTGATGATTTTGACGCCAAAGAAATCCTTCATATGATAGAAAAGTATAAAATAACGACGTTTTGTGCGCCGCCGACAGTATATCGGGTTATGGTTCACTTAAAGTTAGACCAGTACGACTTATCCTCCCTGCAAAATGTGACAACGGCGGGGGAGGCACTGAATCCGGAAATATTTGAAAAGTTTAAGGCAAAGACCGGATTGACTCTGATGGAGGGCTTTGGACAGACCGAGACCACCCTGACCATCGGCAACTTAATTGGTACAACGCCGAAGCCTGGCTCCATGGGCAAGCCAAGTCCTCAGTACGATGTGAAAATTATGCTGCCGGATGGAACCCTGGCAGGGCCGGAGGAAGAGGGGGAAATTGTTATCTGCACCGAAGAGGGCGCACCGAACGGTCTTTTTACCGGCTACTATGGCGACGAGGAAAAGACCAGTGCGGCATGGCATGACGGTTACTATCACACCGGGGATACCGCCTACTGCGATGAAGATGGCTTTTTGTGGTATGTGGGCCGGACAGATGATGTGATTAAGTCCAGCGGCTACCGTATCGGCCCCTTCGAGATTGAAAATGAAATTATGAAACTTCCCTATGTACTGGAATGTGCGGTTACGGCTGTGCCGGACCCAATCCGGGGGCAGGCCATTAAGGCGAGTATTGTGCTGGCCAACGGGCAGGAAGCCTCGGATAAGCTGAAAACAGAGATTATGAAGTCCTTAAAGAAAAATATTGCTTCCTATAAATGGCCGAAAATTCTTGATTTTACCAAAGAACTGCCAAAGACCATCAGTGGAAAAATCCGCAGAAAGGAAATAAAGGAAAATGACTGGAATGAATCTGAGGAATAGTCGTCTTGTGATAACCGGCATGGGAGCTGTAACGCCCATTGGAATTGGGGTGGAGGAATACTGGAAAAATCTGGTGGACGGTGTGTGCGGTGTGGAAGCCATCACCCGCTTTGACACGGAAAATCTGCCGGTAAAAATTGCGGCTGAGGTCAAAAACTTCGACCCGGAAAAATATATGCCAAAGAAATTGACCCGGGAAATGGATGTATTTATGCAGTACGGCTATGCGGCAGCTATGGAGGCTTTGGAGCAGTCCGGGGAACCGGCAGCTTCGCCGGAGCGCATGGGCATTGTGGTGGGAACTGCCTTAGGTGGTATTGCGCCCATTGCCGAAACCCAGGACGGGGTTAGTACCGGAGAGCACAAGAAAGTAAGTCCCCGTTTTGTACCCAAAATTATCGGCAACGAAGCAGCGGCTCAGGTAGCTATTGTCAGGGGATACCGGGGGCCGAGTCTGACAGTCAGTACCGCCTGCTCCTCGGGAGGAGATGCCATCAGCACCGCAGCCATGCTTCTGCTGTCCGGCCAGGCGGATGCCGTGCTTGCCATGGGAGCGGAGTCAGCGCTGTCTCCTTTATTTATTCTGGGGCTCTCCTCGGCTCACGCCTTGTCCACGAATAACGATGACCCACAGGGGGCCAGCCGTCCCTTTGACAAGGACCGGGATGGTTTTGTCATCGGCGAAGGCGGCGGCGCCATGGTAATTGAGACGGAGGAAAATGCAAAACGGCGGGGAGCGGAGATTCTGGCGGAACTGGCTGGTTTTGCCAACTGCACCGACGGCTATCATGTCACCAGCCCTCATCCGGAAGGAATTGGCGCAGTATTTTGTATGAAAAAGGCCATTGAGCATGCCGGCTTAAAGCCGGAGGACGTGGATTACATAAATACCCACGGCACCTCCACTCCTATGGGAGACCCCATTGAGACGGCGGCCATTGCGGAATTGTTTGCAGGCCACGCCAGGGAAATGGCAGTGACCTCCACAAAGGGAGCCACCGGTCATATGATGGGAGCCGGCGGGATTACCGAGGCCATTGCCTGTATTCAGAGTATTCGCACAGGGATTGTGGCGCCGACACTAAATTATACAACGCCAGATGAAAAATGCGTGCCATTGTCTTTTGTGCCAGGGAAATCCATTCGGAAAAATGTGGCGGTGGCCATGAGTAATTCCTTTGGTTTCGGGGGTCAGAACTCCAGCGTGGTATTCAGACGATACGAGTAGTCGAGAGGCGAAAAGAAAAAAAGTTATAATTTTTACAATTTTTTTTTAAAAAAGGTATTGATTTTATTTGAAATATGTATATAATAAGAAATGGGTTAATCAAAACCCACACGGTTTCGATTAACCCTTTTTTCTCTTCCCTGTAGCATACTTCCCCCTATATTTATGCTACAGGGATTTTTCATAGCATAAGAGTGTCTCGCTTGGCGGGACACTCACTATTTATTTTGGAAATCTTTTACATACGGTTTTTTGAATAAACGTGTTTTCCGCGGTTATCCTAATAGAAAGGCAGAAATGGTTAAAACTGCCTTGGAAAGGATTTGATGGTATGCGGAAACGAAAATTTATACTTGCGGCCGCCGTAACAATAACTTTGTGGCTGGTCGTATTGATTCAGATATTTGTGACACGCCTGTATGTCTCCGGCACGGATTTTACGCAGGCATTTGCGAAAAATCAATTGGTGGTGACGAAGAAAAATACGGACACCCGCAATGTGAAGGAAGGAAATACTTGCATTGAGGGACAGATTCTTGGTAAAATGAGTAGAGATGAAATGGTGAAACTGTCAGAGGAGTTATTCCGGACCATGGGGGGCGGAAGTGTGTTAGAAAGCAGTGCCGCTTCGGATGGGAACTACTATGTGGCCTATGGCTATACGGTGGGGATTCCCCAGGTCAAACAGGTCAATGGGAAAAATATCAATCTGAATGTTGCCATTTCCTATGATGAAAAAAATAACCGCACCAATGTTATTATGGGGACGCCGTTGATTAACTCGGATTTTTGATTCCTGTTGTCAGGATGCGGACAGGAGGGGGATGGCAGTATGCCAACCGAAGAGCAGTTATATGATTTGGCAGAATTGTTTAAGGTGTTTGGAGATAGTACGAGGATTCGTATTCTGTATGAGCTTTTTGATAAGGAAATGTGTGTGGGCGACATTGCAGGTGCCCTCAATATGACGCAGAGCGCCATTTCCCATCAGCTCCGCGTACTCAAGCAAAGCCGTCTTGTGAAGTTTCGCAGGGAGGGGAAAACCGTTTTTTATTCCCTGGATGATGCCCATGTGCGGAGCGTGATTGAGATGGGACTGGAGCATGTGCTGGAGATGCCGCATTAGTAGAGTTAAAAATAAGAGGTATCATCCAATCGATTCGAACCGGCAACGCTTCGCGTTAAGGTTCTCACTGATTGGATGATACCTCTTGTTTTTATTAACCAAAGAGAGCCCACAGCACTTCTCATATAGGGCTGTTAAAAGGCTATATGGAGGTTGCCACTTTAGTAATGTAAACTCAGGAAAAAGCACGAATTAGCGAGAGCATTTGATGCGAAGCATCACCTCTGCTCGAGTCAATTCGTGCTTTTTCCTGAGCGTTTAAAATTATCTAAAATGCCAACCTCTTCTATTGCCTTTTAAAAACCAGCACTCGCACAGCATTCAACACACAAAGCAGTGCCACGCCGGAGTCTGCAAATACAGCAAGCCACATATTTGCCAGTCCAAAGAAACTGATAGCCATAATTCCGACTTTGACAACCAGGGCAAAGGCAATATTCTGTCTGGCGATGGACAGTGTCCGCTTTGCAATTTTTATGGATTCCGGCACTGCTGCCAAATCGGAGGTCATAAATACCACATCGGCAGCTTCGATGGCGGCGTCAGCGCCATTTCCCATGGCGGCGCCCACATCTGCTCCGGCAAGAACCGGTGCGTCGTTGATACCGTCCCCCACAAACATAACAGCTCCCTGTTCCGAACGCACCTGCCGCAGGCGTGCCAGTTTCTCCTCCGGGAGAAGCCGGCCGTATACGGCGTCTATGCCGACTTTCTCTCCCACGGCCTGGGCGGTGGTTTCGTTATCTCCTGTAAGCATCACGGTATGAATCCCGTTTTCTTTTATCCGGCGGATGGCAGAAGCGGAATTTTCCTTAATGGAATCGGACAAAGCAAGGCAGCCGGCAAATGCGTTGTCAATTGCCAGATATACCAGAGTAGAAGCAGCGTTCTGGTTGTCCGGAACAGTGATACCGGCCTCTTCTAAGAGCGAACGGCTTCCGCAGAGAATATGCCGGCCATCAATGTCGGCGGCCAGTCCCTTTCCGGCAATTTCCGACAAATTTTCTGTCTTTGGCAGAGAGATATTCCGGCCAGAGGCACACTCCATAATGCTGACAGCAATGGGGTGGGTGGAAGCCTGTTCCATACCGGCGGCCAGTCTCAAAAGTTCCTCCTCTCCGCATAAGTCAGATGAATGAATCTCCTGTACCGCAAAGCGTCCCACGGTAATGGTGCCGGTTTTATCCATAACAATGGCCTTTAATTTCGTCATTACCTCCAGAGAAGAACCTCCCTTAAACAGGATGCCCCGGCGGGAGCCGGTTCCAATTCCGGCAAAAAAGGCCAGAGGCACACTAAGTACCAGTGCACAGGGACAGCTGATAACCAAAAAGGTCAGAGCGGTATATACATAATAGGACCAGTTACCGGTGATAAGAGAAGGTAAAACAGCAGTAATCAGGGCTATCAGGCAGACAATCGGTGTGTAAATCCGCGCAAATCTTGTGATAAAACGATCCAAGTGTGGTTTGTTGGCCGAGGCCTCCTCCACGGAAGAAAGAATTTTGCTTACCATGGATTCAGACAATGGCTTAGTTACCCGGACGTGGAGCCGGCCACTGGTATTAATGCAGCCAGACAGCAGAGATGAACCGGGATTGACCTTGACAGGAACCGGCTCGCCGGTGACCGGGGAAGTATCAATACGGCTCTCTCCCTCCACCACGTCACTGTCCAGAGGAATGCGGTCGCCGGGACGGATAAGAAGCAAATCTCCTATCACAGCGTCTCCGGCCGGAATGGTGTCTACAGAGCCATCCGGGGCCATTTTCTGTACGGTCTCCGGACGCATATCCACAGCGGCAGAGATGGAGGCACGGCTTTTTTCCACTGCCTTGTCTTCAAAATATTCACCGATGCGGAAAAACAGCATAACAGCGGCAGCTTCCGGAAAATCTCCGATACAGAAGGCGCCAATGGTGGCAATTGTCATTAGAAAGTTTTCGTCAAAAAACTCTCCGTGAAATATGCCGGTAATGGCGTGCAGGGCAACCTCCCAGCCAAGGCAGGCCCAGGACAGGGCATAGAGAACCGGGGCAAAGGGAATGTCCGGCACGGCGTCTATGTGCTCTAAAATGATAGTGACAGCAAAAAGGGCAATACCGATGATAAACAGGCTTCTGTCCAATACGGGATGTTCGGATTCTCCATGTTCATGGCCGCAGCCGCAGCCACAACCACAGTCGCTGTGTCCGTGCTCATGTTCGTGGGAATGTTCATGCTCGTGGGAATGACAACAGTCATCATGGCAATGTGTTTCTTTCTCTGAATGTGTATGATTATCTGACATAGAAAGCTCCTTTCCTGTGTTAATACTATTAATAATATTATATGAATGAATGTTCATATATTCATAATAAAGCCTTTGCTCCGAAAAGTCAATAAAAATTTATAAAAAATTAAGCGGGCACAGGAGAACAGCAAAAGCGCACAGGAACCGTCAGTATTATTTTACAATAGCAATGTAAAATAGTTCTTTTCAAATATCAGCAGCTTATCATCCCGCATTTTACACAACTCTTTTGACATGGCACTGCGGTCTACCGAAAGAAAATCCGCAAGCTGCTGGCGGTTAAAAGGTATAGAAAAGGAGCTGCTTTTCTGCTTTTTTGCTTCTTCCGACAGGTATGACATTAACTTTTCCCGGGTGGAACGGCTGGACATATGGCCCAGCTTTTGGAGAAGTTTCCGGTTTTTCTCGGATATATCAAAAAACAGATTTTGCACTACAATGGAATGGAATTTGCAGGAAGAGGAACAAACGGTCAATATTTTTTTTACGTCAAAAAATATGACGGTACTGTCCTCTTTGGCAATAACATCATTTAGTATAGCCCCGCTGTCAGGCGCAACATAGGCTTCGCCAAACATTTCCCCGACGCCGATTATATTTATAATACTGCGGTGCCCCCAATAATCATCTCTTTGAATATGAAGATTACCTTCAAGCAAAACCATAATACAACTCAAATGCTCCCCCTGCCTGAATACATATTCCCCTTTTTTATAGGTAAAAAGCTTTGCCTGTAGGCAGTCAAGCATAGTGGAAATCTCATCCTCATCCACTCCGGCAAATAACTGTGTTCGTTTAAGGATAGGAATATATTTCGTCATAAAAATCTCCTTTTCGTTGCAAAAACAACAGACTTGTTTTGGGTATTGTATTATAATATGGTTAGAAA
The DNA here is from genome assembly GCA_022510605.1 of Lachnospiraceae bacterium. Classification (GTDB taxonomy): domain Bacteria; phylum Bacillota; class Clostridia; order Lachnospirales; family Lachnospiraceae; genus Eubacterium_F. The sequence continues at coordinate 13,536 of JAFLTB010000037.1, read as the reverse complement.
GTCAAGAAAGGAGACTGAAAAATGATTCGAAAAATTATAAAAATTAACGAAGAAAAATGCAATGGGTGCGGTGCCTGTGCCGAGGCCTGCCATGAAGGTGCTATCAAAATGATAGACGGAAAAGCCAGACTTACCCGTGAGGATTACTGTGACGGCTTGGGAGACTGTCTGCCGGCCTGTCCCACAAATGCCATTTCCTTTGAAGAAAGAGAAGCGGCGGCCTATAATGCGGCGGCGGTTCTTGCATCTAAGCAGCAGGAGAACTTTCAACTCAGACAGTGGCCGGTGCAGATTAAGCTTGTGCCTGTAAATGCGCCGTATTTCAATGATGCAGCGCTGCTTGTGGCCGCTGACTGTACGGCATACGCATATGGTAACTTTCACAACGAGTTCATCCGCAATCATGTCACTCTCATTGGCTGTCCTAAATTAGACATGGAGGACTATGCTGAAAAACTGACGCAGATTATTGCAAACAACAATATTAAAAGTGTCACTGTGGCACGCATGGAAGTGCCTTGCTGTGGCGGCATTGAAAATGCAGTGAAGCGTGCCCTGCAGGCCAGCGGCAAATTTATTCCATGGAGTGTTGTGACCATTTCCACGGATGGTAAAATTCTGGACTAATTTCAGAAGAAGAAATAGATAGCAGACGGTTTTTCCGGCATTTCTCCCATCGGATTTTTCCAAAAGAATAAAATATTTCTGTTATTTTCAGTGGGATTATGGTATAGTGTACCTCATAGGTAAAGGCTGTCAGTCAGCATTGCCACAGGATACAGGAATGGAAAAGGCAGGATTTGTATCCTGCCAGATATTTGGATTGGAGGAGAAATGGAAAAAGTTAAGGCATTTTTGAAAAGAAAAGACATCGAGTTTTCACTGAAACGCTATGGTGTGGATGCACTGGGAGCCATGGCCCAAGGGTTGTTTGCGTCCCTGCTGATAGGAACCATTATCAGTACGTTGGGAGAACAGCTGGGAATAGAAATTCTGGTGACCATAGGAACCTATGCCAAAGCAGTGACAGGCCCGGCCATGGCAGTAGCCATTGGCTATGCGCTGAAATGCCCGGCGTTAGTGTTGTTTTCGCTGGTCTGTGTCGGAGGGGCCGCCAACGAACTGGGAGGAGCCGGAGGCCCGCTGGCAGTTCTAATCGTAACAATATTTGCCGCTGAGTTTGGAAAGGCGGTTTCAAAGGAAACGAAAATAGATATTCTGGTGACGCCATTTGTGACCATTGGCGTGGGAGTACTTTTGTCTATGGGCTGTGCACCTGCCATCGGACGGGCGGCAAGCGCCGTGGGCGGGGCCATTATGTGGGCTACGGAGTTACAGCCGTTTTTGATGGGGATGATTGTGGCGGCCATTGTGGGCATCGCTTTGACACTGCCAATCAGCAGTGCCGCCATCTGTGCGGCCCTGGGACTGACAGGCCTGGCTGGTGGCGCCGCAGTGGCGGGCTGCTGTGCCCAGATGGTAGGCTTTGCCGTAATGAGTTTTCGCGAAAACCGCGTAGGCGGTCTGGTGGCACAGGGGCTGGGAACCTCCATGCTGCAGATGGGAAATATTGTGAAAAATCCACGCATCTGGATTCCACCGATATTGTCCTCTATTATTATTGGGCCAATTGCCACCTGTGTATTTCAAATGGAAATGAACGGGGCAGCAGTGGCTTCCGGTATGGGAACCTGTGGATTTGTAGGTCAGATTGGCGTTTACAGCGGCTGGGTCAGCGATGTGGCAAGCGGTGCGAAAAGCGCCATTACTGCCATGGACTGGATTGGCCTTGTGCTGGTTTGCTTTGTCCTGCCGGCGGTGTTTACATGGCTGATTTCCATTCCCTTCCGGCGGCTGGGGTGGATTAAGGAAAATGATTTGAAACTGGAGGGGTAGTATTCTTTAGGAATCTATCTCTTGTTGACATGTGAGAATGGAGGGGGAAAGATGAAACGAATCTGCAAGCAGTGTGGCAGGGAATTTGAATTGACAGATTCGGGGATGGATTTTTACCGGCGCAAACAATTGGAATATCCCAAACGCTGTAAATCCTGCCGGGAATTGAACCGGATAATTGGGATGATGATTATGGTGTGCTCTATATTCAGGCCAGCGATTCTGACAAATACCATTATTTGGATTTGTCCCGAAATGAAGCATTTGGGGGTAATGCGTTTTATTATGTGACGGGCGGTGAGGCCTCTCCATGTATAAAAAAATACGAAGACGGAAAAAAAGAAGCGAAAACTTTAGTTACGACGGAACAGTTGCAGAAACTTCTAAAAGGAGATGGCAGGATAACAGAAGTGCGTGATGTCTATGTGGATGTGAAACACCTCTATATTGAAACTGTGGTAAAAAAAGATGTGGATACTACTGTATATTTTAGTTGTGACATTGGACAGGAGACATCTACACTTCGAGTGGAAACGGGATTAAGCAATGCACTGAATAGAGAAGAAGTGGATGCTTTGCATTTTGTGGACGGAAATCAATGTGTGTTTTATATAGAGGATGACTATGAGCATAAATGCTATGATTTTAGGACGGGAGAAGTGAGGGAGTTAGAAGAAGAGGAACCGGAATTTTGGTGGCAATATTATAACAGCCAGTATGGCGACTATGATTGGGAGTGTTGACCTTAGAAAAGAGGGAAGATGATTTTGTGACAAAGGGGTAGAATATAGTTGCAAAAACTCTGTGCCTATGGTATTCTTTAATCTGAGCGGTATTCATAGGAAACTGCATCAGATGATAATGTGTTGTCACTGGTTTGGAGGTGATGACATGGATATTGGAATCATAGGCGCAGGGAAAGTCGGATGTTCCATAGGAAAATACCTAAAGGAGCAGGGCTGTCCGGTAGCCGGATATGTAAGTAAGACGGGGGAAAGCGTGGATTCTGCCGCGACTTTTACAGGCACAAAGGCCTTCGGCTCCTTAGAAGAGCTGGCGGCGGCCAGTGAGGTGCTTCTAATTACGACGCCGGATGATATCATCCCGTCGGTATGGAACTGCCTTGCGAAACAATCGATTCAGGGAAAAATAATATGCCATTTCAGTGGTTCATTATCATCCGTTGTTTTTTCTGATATGGACAAGACCGGAGCCTCCGGTTGTTCCATTCATCCTATGTATGCGTTCAGCAATAAATTCACATCGTATGAAAAACTAAATCAGGTGTTTTTTACCATGGAGGGCGATGAAAAAGCCATTGCGGTCATGAAGCCTTTATTGGAAAGTCTGGGAAATCCGGTCTGTGTCATTGCGCCGGAGAATAAGGTGCGCTATCATGCGGCGGCGGCCATGGTCAGCAATATGGTGACGGGCCTTTATCAGATGGGACTGGATATGCTTGTGGACTGTGGCTTTGAAACAGAGCAGGCCAGGGCGCTGGTGGAGCCCCTTGTGCGGGGAAATATAGAGGCGGTACTGAGCTCATCGTCGGAGCAGGCGTTGACAGGACCCATAGAGAGAAATGATGTGGAGACCATTCGGAAACATCTGCAGGTATTAAAAAGCGGGGAAAAGCAGGTGTATATAAATCTGGGCCAGAGGCTGGTGGAGCTGGCCGGCCGGAAAAATCCGGACAGGGATTATGCTGCTATATTAAAATGTTTTCAGGAGGTATCGCAATGAAAAACACGGTTCTTACATTTCAGCAGGCAAAAGAAAAGGGGGAAAAACTTACCATGCTGACAGCCTATGACTATTCTACCGCCAGGCTGCTGGATGAGGCAGGAGTAAACAGTATTTTGGTGGGGGACTCCCTGGGGAATGTGATGCTGGGATATGACGATACGATACCCGTTACCATGGAGGATATGATTCACCACGGGGCGGCGGTGGCCCGGGGGGCAGAAAATGCACTGGTAGTCATTGATATGCCCTTTATGTCCTATCAGACCTCGGTGTATGATGCTGTGGTAAATGCGGGGCGGCTGATGAAAGAAGGACATGCCGGTGCTGTAAAACTGGAGGGAGGACAGGAAGTGTGTCCGCAGATTCAGGCCATCGTGGCGGCGGGGATTCCTGTGTGTGCCCACCTGGGGCTGACGCCACAGTCCATCCATGCCTTTGGCGGCTACCGGGTGCAAGGAAAAACTGAGGCGGCGGCAAAAAAACTCATTGAAGATGCCAAAGCAGTAGAAGAAGCCGGAGCATTTGCCGTGGTATTGGAATGTGTGCCAAAGAAGCTGGCGGATTTAATTACAAAAAATCTTCAGATTCCCACCATTGGGATTGGCGCCGGAGCCGGCTGTGATGGACAGGTACTGGTGTATCAGGATATGCTGGGGATGTTTTCGGATTTCACGCCGAAATTTGTCAAGCGGTACGCTGAGATAGGAGAAGCCATGAAAAAGGCCTTCCGGGAATACATTGAAGAGGTAGGCAGCGGGGCTTTTCCGGCGGCAGAGCATGAATATAAAATAGAAGACGACGTCATTGAAAAGTTGTATTAGGAAGGGGAAGGATTCATGGAAATTGTATCAACAGTGGGCCAGGTGAGAGAGCAGGTGAAAAAATGGCGCAGGGAGGGGCTGAGCGTGGGCCTGGTGCCTACCATGGGCTATCTCCATGAGGGGCATAAAAGTCTCATTGACAAAGCGGTAGAGCAAAATGACCGGGTGGTTGTCAGCGTATTTGTCAATCCCATTCAGTTTGGCCCGGCGGAGGATTTAGCCACCTATCCAAGGGACCTTGAGCGGGATGCGGTATTGTGTGAAAACGCCGGGGCGGATATGATTTTTCATCCGGAAAAGGAAGAAATGTACTTTGATGATTTCTGTACCTATGTAGATATGGAAAAACTGACAGAAGGGCTGTGCGGAAAAAGCAGACCCACACATTTCCGCGGTGTGTGTACGGTAGTCAGCAAGCTCTTTCATATCGTACAGCCGGACCGGGCGTATTTTGGGCAAAAGGATGCCCAGCAGCTGGCAGTAATACGCCGGATGGTAAGGGACTTAAATTTTGATTTGGAAATAATTGGCTGTCCCATTATCCGTGAGGCTGACGGCCTGGCAAAAAGTTCCCGCAACACCTATCTGTCGCCGGAAGAAAGAGAGGCGGCAGTGGTTCTGCACAGAGCCCTTGTAAAAGGAGAGCAGATGCTGAAAGAAGGTGAAAGTAATACCGCAAAGGTTACAACGGCAGTGCGGGAAGTGTTGGAGGCAGAGCCGTTGGCCAGGATAGATTATGTGGAGGCCGTGGATTTTGATACCCTCCAGCCGACAGCCGTGGCAGAGGGCCCGGTTCTGGTGGCAATTGCCGTATACATTGGAACCACAAGGCTGATAGACAATTTTATTTATGAAAAATAATCTTTGTGAAAAACCCTGTGTCCCATAGGCCATGGCCGGGACGGAAAGGAAAATGATATGACAATTCAGATGTTAAAAGGAAAGATTCACCGGGCCGTTGTTGTCCAGGCAGAACTGGATTATGTGGGGAGCATTACCGTGGACCCGGAACTGATGGAGGCTGCAGGCATTCTGGAATATGAAAAGGTGCAGGTAGTGGACATTGAAAACGGAAACCGTTTTGAAACCTATACCATAGCCGGAGAGCCAAGCAGCGGCATGGTCTGCCTGAATGGGGCAGCAGCCCGGATGGTTCAGGTGCGTGACCATATTATAATTATGAGTTATTGCGCTTTGAGCCCGGAGGAGGCGAAAACCCACCGCCCCAAGGTAGTATTTGTGAATGATGAAAATCAGATTCAACGGATTGCCAGCTATGAAAAGCATGGGCAGTTGTCCTGAGGACAGGAGGAAAGGAGAATACGATGCTGAATGGAAAGACAATAGTGCTGGGAGTGACGGGAAGCATTGCGGCATACAAAATGGTAAATCTTACCAGTATGCTGACAAAGCTGAACTGCGATGTTCATGTTTTAATGACAAAAAATGCTACAAATTTTATTAATCCCATTACTTTTGAAACATTAACCGGGCACAAATGCCTGGTGGATACCTTTGACAGGAATTTTAATTATAATATAGAACATGTGGCCCTGGCGAGCCGGGCAGATGTGGTGCTGGTGGCACCGGCCTCGGCCAATATCATTGGCAAAATAGCCAATGGACTGGCGGACGATATGTTGTCCACCACGGTTCTTGCCTGTAAATGTAAAAAACTGGTGGCGCCGGTCATGAATACCGATATGTACGAAAATCCCATTGTGCAGGAAAATCTGAAAAAGCTCCGGGATTTTGACATAGAGGTAATCGAGCCAGACACAGGGCTGCTGGCCTGTGGGGCTGTGGGGAAGGGCAGAATGCCCTCCGAGGAGATTTTACTGGAATACATACTGCGGGAAGTTCAGCATGAAAAGGATATGGTGGGAAAGAAGGTGCTGGTGACAGCAGGTGCTACCAGGGAGGCGCTGGACCCAGTGCGCTATATTACCAATTATTCCACTGGTAAGATGGGCTATGCCCTGGCGAAGGTTGCCATGCGCCGGGGGGCAGAGGTGACGCTGGTAAGCGGTACGACAAATCTGACACCGCCTATTGGCGTTCGGGTCATTTCGGTGGTAAGTGCGGAGGATATGTTCCAGGCCGTAAAGGCAGAGGCCGCAAACCAGGATATTATTATCAAAGCGGCCGCTGTAGCAGATTATACTCCGGAGACAGTGTATCAGGAAAAAATCAAGAAAAAAGAGGGAAATGCTTCTCTGGCATTAAAGCGAACCACCGATATTCTCACATGGGTGGGACAGCACCGCCGGGAGGGCCAGTTTATCTGTGGCTTTTCCATGGAGACAGAGAATGTGACGGAAAATTCCAGAGAAAAACTGCATAAGAAACATGCCGATATGATAGTTGCCAATAATCTGCGGGAAGAAGGAGCGGGATTTGGTATGGATACCAACGTGGTGACGATGATAATGGAAGAGGGTATGATTGAGCTGCCATTAATGAGCAAGGAGGACGTCGCATCCTATATTCTGGATGCCATTAACCGGAGTATCTGACCCAGGGAATAAAAAAATTGAGTGCAGAAACTATGCATAAAAATCCTGAAATTCCATATACTGTTTATAGTGCATAATTTATGGAAATTTTAGTGAAAGAAAATTTTTGGCACCAGCATAAAAAATTTGATTTTCACAAAAATTGACAAATACTACAGGATATGGTATAATACGTTCATAATTTGCAATATATCGTGGTATTTGGAAACGGAGGGATTTTATTATGGTAAATGCCAATGTAGGTAATGTCCGGCGCGCAGTTGCCAAGCATGTGGGAAGTAAAGTGCTTGTTCGCAGTAACTTAGGAAGGCATAAGTATGATGTGACAGAAGGGATCATTACCGAGATATATCCCTGTATTTTTCTGGTACAGGTGAGGAATGAAGCAGAGGATACTATTCAGACCGTTTCCTATAGCTATACCGATGTAATTACAAAGGACGTGCAGTTGACGCTGTGTTAGAAAAGAAACGAGCGAAAGTATAAAAGCAGGAAAATCCATTAAGCGACTCGAGCCGGTGGTGCTTCGCATCAAATGCTCTCGTTGCTTAATGGAAAAATTGTCCGTCTCAATCAAAAATTCAAACAGAACCAAATCGCTACTGCTATTGGCACCTGCCCCCCGCAGTATTAGCAATATAGAACGAGGTGAATACTGCCCTATTATCCATTTTCCTGTCTTCCTCTATATGTGTTCACATTGTTTTAACTTACCCGCATCCATTTCGTAAACATCATCACAAAGTTCTTTTATATCTTCTGAATTATGACTTGCCAGGATTATTGTTTTTCCTTCCTCTTTTAATCCTTTTATTATATTACGAATCTCTTTTACACCTGTATGGTCTAAACCATTCATTGGTTCATCGAATATCAGAATATCCGGTTCTTCCATGATTGCCTGTGCAATTCCTAAACGCTGACGCATTCCCAGAGAATACTTTTTAACGTGTTTTTTACTATATGGATCTAATCCTACCTTTTGCATAGCTGCATATATTTTTTCTTTTTTTATTCTTTTTTTAATAGACGCAAGTAAACGTAAATTTTTAAATCCACTATAGGCAGGTAAAAATCCCGGAGTTTCAATAATCATTCCAATATTATCAGGAATATCTATATCCTTTCCAATTCTTTTACCATTAACACTTATTTTACCCTCAGATGGCAAAACAAACCCACAAATACATTTAAAAAGCATCGTTTTTCCAGAGCCATTTCGTCCAATGATACCATGAATTTTTCCCTTTTCAAAAGCAACCGTTATATCGTTTAATACCATTTCATCCTTAAAACATTTACTTACATTTGTTACCGTAATAATATTTTCACTCACTTACATTTCTCCCTTCTATATCTCAGTCATAATTTCTATTGATTGTTTCCGAACACTTATTATCAATAAAGCAGACAAAAAAGCAACGCATACACCCAAAAAGGCCAATGCATACGTTATATTAGGCGCTGCTGAAACTCCAGCTACGTCTAAAGCTTCTAATCGGGATAATGTTACAGGAGAAAAATAGCATGATTTAACAGGAAGTGCATTAACCACAAGTAAATCCCAAAATAAAATCACAGCAGCAGAAAGCAATCCGACCATTTTACTAATTTTCATACTAATTAGAAAAATAAGAAGTCCTATGGAAACTGCCACTCCCCAATTTAGAAGAAAACTAAGTAAAAACGCTTCAACTGGAGAGTAAAAAGTTGTTATCTTTTCTCCTATACCAAATGGAAGGTTTATTTGCTCTCCTGCGTTTGTCTGTGCAAGTGTATTGATAATTTTCCCCCACCCATTTGTTGCAAATGTCGCATCTGGTAATAATACGATGACGGATACACACATTAAAACAAGATAATAAACAGCACTCGCTATCATGATATACAATATTTGACCTAATACCCACGGCAAACGTCTGCTCCTTATCATAACATATGGTTGATTTTGGTTAATAAAAGGAGCATCAGAAAACAGGAAAATAATTCCGGAAAATAATATTAACTGCTTAACCGGGTCACTGGAATAAAAAGAAAAGACTAATGGATTAGTATACATATCCATCATGCTGGCAAATCTCCCGATTACTATTATATCATTCCATATAAACATTATCATCAAAGTAAAAAGCAAAAAAATCCGTATCTCTGCTGTCCATTGACGAATGGAATAAAGGGCAATAGCAATTACTTTTTTAACCATTACAAATTCTCCTTTCCGCTTTACGAATAAATAAAATGGAACAAATAACAATAAATGAAAAAAATGTTGCTGTTACCAATAGCAGTATTCTCACAGTGGAAAGATTTAATATATTTACAGTAGATAGTTTCACTGGGTCTAACCATATAGGCAATCTCACTATGTTAGCTATCTGGTTCATTATAAATCCTAATATAAATGGTGAAATATATGCAGCATATTTATTAGGAATATAACTTGAGGCCAAAAGACCTAATAATGAAAAAAAACCTGCCTGCCAAAATATAACGTAAATATATGAAAAGAAAAACAGTGCTTCCTGTCCATGCATTAATAAATCGCCAAATGCCTGTGGAGAAAATTCCATATCTATTTCTATTGCAGAAGGCAAAACAGATGACTGCACTATACATATAGCACCTATAAATAAAAGGGTACCCACAACAACAGACATTCCTCCTGCAATAACTGCAGTAATACATTTGGACAACATATATCTTTTCTTATGACTTCTGATTATTGCAGGATATGTAAATCTTGTTTGCCAATCTACACAAAAACAAGAAGAATATGCAAATGTTGCAGCCAAAAAAAGCATTTCTGATATATTATTATATTTATATGTATTATTAAATACAGCAACAGCAGACGCCTCCTGTGACATCATTCCAACGGAACCAAAGCAAAATATGGCAAAAGCCCCAATAATACCTGCCACAAATCCAAAAGAAAGAAATGCACGATAAAAATCTGTCCTTAATACAGATAAAAATTCTTTCATAAAAATACCTCGCTCACTTAATTTCTTCACCGTTAACCGCATTTATGTATAGCATCCTATTAATATCTTTAAGTTCCGAATTCTTGTCTTTGCTTTTTTCAGAACTCTCATAATGATAGGATAAATTCAAACTCCATGAAGGTATCAGCTTAACTTCATTGTGATTTTTATTATAGGCAGCTGGAACATATTCAAAATCTATTGAATTAACAGTTATAATATCAGTGGATATTGTGGAATTATATATCTCATAAGCCCTTTGTACTGCTTTCTCTGCAGAAATAAGTACATCTGGTGATTCAGCACTGCCCTTTGATTTATAAATACCTGAACATTCAAACTCAATAATTCCTTTTGGAGATAATAATACCTTAATAACTGAACCGTAAAGACTTCTTTCTCCCGATAATATGTCATATGACATTTGTGTAACAGGTATCTGATTTTGCACCATTGTAAAATACATAACATAAAATTCATCATCCTGTGTAAAGGTATCTTTAATTTGATAACCGTCTGTGGGATTTTGTATAGGAGAAATCCCCATTTTTTTCTGAATATCAATTTCGCTTTGAATTCTTTTCTCTTGCTCTATCTGTAAAGTATTATAATCTATCGCATAAATTTCAACATTTTCTGCTATATTATTGAGTGATAGCTTTTCCAACACTCCACTCACTGTATTCAATGCTTCTTCCTTATTCATAAAATTTAAGTTTTCCTGCATAAACGTTTCATTATATTTTCTTCCCGTAGAAAGCAGATCATATTCCGGAGTAAAGTTTTCAATTGGATACTTCACATAGTTATAGTCCTGTGTTCTATATGTAATATATTCATTTGCAACTATCATTTCTGAATTTTCATCTGTATAAGATGTTATATCATCTTCCGTGTATATTTCTTTATTTGGTGTCTTTCCATTGAAAAAAACTGACACTAATGACTGTTCATTGATATGATTATACTCAGCAAACAGCACATCTGCGTTAGTGATTTGAGGAAAAGATACATCCGCATCTACTGTATAGTTTTCGCTAAAATCTATTTTAATATGAGATGGAGTATCTTTAAACAATGTCTTTACAGAAATATTTTTCTCTGTATTTTGAGTAGCCATACCTTCCCCTTTTTTTTCTTCCGAAGCACAAGCAGTCATGCTTAGTAATACGATAATACAAATTATGAAAGAAAAAATTTTCTTACAATTTACCATGATTTTCCCTCCTCATATAGAAGGAATTGCCAGCAAGTATTACAATTCCTTTTTATCAATTCGCTCTGTCATATGCTGCTCCCTGGGGAAAAGTATAAAGCACACTTTTATAAAATTCCATCCCTTCTGCAGAATTCACCCTTTTTCCGCAGAATATTTCCTTTTTTCCTGCGGAATTATAATTGAAAATATAAATTCTTTTTCCGTATGCCTAATGGAATATATACCCCCATAATTGTCAATAACCTGAATCATATTTTTCATGCCTAATCCATGTTTTGATGTATCCTGTTTCTTTGTCGTTAGATAGTTCCCATCTACAAAGCGAATATTGCCATCATATGTATTTCTAACGGAAATAATCATATTATTATTTTCCAACACTAGCTTACACTTGATTATTTTTTTATTTTTACATTTTTGACATGCTTCTATGGCATTATTTAGCAGATTAGACAAAAGTAATGCTACATCCTGATCCTTCATGGAAATATATGTCAAGTCACTAATTTTGAAAACGATAGCAATCCCCTTTTCCTGTGCCTGTTTGTACTTTTCATTAAGAATAGCATTTATAATAATATTGTTGGTATTTATATAGTCCAGATTTTGCAAAACACTACCCGTTATTTCTTCTATGTATTCTTTTAATTTTTTATATTCTTCCCTTTGAATTAAGACCTGAATACACATAAGTTGATTTTGATACTCATGACTGATTTTTTGCTGTTCTTCCACAGAAGCTGAAATAGATTCATATAACTTCAACTGATTATCTGCTTCTATTTCAAATATCCTCTTTTCCTGAACCATCCTCTCCCTTTTCGCAGTATCCTGTATAAAATAAAATAAATAAATATTTAGACCTGTCATTCCGAAAGCAAGCATCCAAAATAATTGTCCTTGTCTTTCATTTTCAATAAAATAAGAATTTGAAATCAAAGCTGCAATAATGCAAATAGTAAACATGGGAAAAAACAAAAACTTTAACCACCCTATATCTTCCAGGTATTCTAGTTGCTGATTCTTAAATAAGGTTCTAATAAAAACAACAAGTAAGAACAAAACAGTTTTAGATAAAAGAATAACAAGAGCTTGTCCCGTACCAGTTTCCGGTTCATAGGTTAAAACGCTTCTGTCTATTGTTGCTGTAACATAATCTGCAAAGAGAACTAAACTCTGAAAAATAATTGCCAGACTATAGCTTCTAATATATGTTATCTTCCAGTAATACCTGGCCATCAGGGCAATAATATTTATTACACAAATTTCTTTTATGATAAAGAAATCATTTAGTAAAATTGCGAAAAAATAAATCAAGCTACATAAAGCCCCCCAAAAAAGTATATTACTCAGAAATTTGATTTTTCTTTTGTTTTTACAAAATGTTTCAAAAAAAATCTTACAGCATAATATCTCTATGGGAATCACGGAATATCCTTGTATATACTCTAACATCATAGTACTCCTTTATAATCTGCATAGGTCTTTCTCACATTCGGGTAACGTAACTTTGATATTGGCAATTCTGTTCCATCAAGCAAAAACGCAGTAAGGGACTTCATGCCGACTATAAATTCCATATTAACCAGATAACTTTGATGTATTCTAATAAATCTGTCATCATTTATTTTATTTTCAATTCTATTTAATGTACTTTCCATACTGTATGTAAGGGCATCGTTCTCCATAATGTGAAAGAAAACATTATGCAACACGCTCTCTATATATATAATTTTTTGCAGGTTAAGTTCTTTTCTGCCCTCTCTGAAATGAAATGTATGAATATGAGTATCATAATCCATTTTCTCAAAAATCGAATCCAAACTTTCTTCTACTGTTGTTTCAAACCCAACTACATTCTTTAACAAATAACGAATCGCATCTACTTTATATCCTTCCAGTGTATAATTTATAAAGGCAGTTACAAACACAACGTAGGTATCCTTGCATAATTTTCTCAATCTTCTTGCAGTTTCCAAACCATCCATGTCATCCATGTTAATATCTAAAAAGACAATATGATATTGTGCCATATCTAAATTAAGATTCACAAATGCTTGTCCAGATGGAAACAGCTCAATTTCAAAATCTATTTGTCTTTTGCTCAATATCTTACTTATAATACTTCGCAAATATTCACTAAATGTTCTTTCATCATCACAAATAGCTATTTTTAGCATACTGCCTTGCCTCCCTCATTTTCCCCAGTATTTATCCACCGAAATTTAATTATATCAAACATTTAGACCGTAATCAACTTCGCACACTTTGAGAGCCGCCCTTATCATTAAATTAAGAAGAATCCACGAATCAGCGAGAGCATTTGATGCGAAGCATCACCTCTGCTCGAGTCG
>JAFLTB010000036.1 GCA_022510605.1 Lachnospiraceae bacterium | reverse complement strand
CCCTTTATGATATGGTAGATTAGTATATTTTATCATTTTGGGGACGAATTATCAAGTTCTATTTGCTTTTGACCAATATTCATCGACGGCGCACAGTACCTTCCATTCCTACACTGGAAGCTATTTGCGATGCCTTTGGTATTACGCTGTCACAGTTTTTTAATGAAAATCACGCCTCCGTTCAATTGAGCAAGGAACAACAGGAATTATTTGATATGTGGGTCTCTCTTACTGAGAATCAGAAAAGGCTGATTGCCTCTTTAATCAAAGAATTTAAGTAAAAAAATAAATGATTGCTACTATAAAAAACAGCAAACCCTCTTACCACAAAGGTTTGCTGTTTTTCCATCTTATATATTCAATTCATAAATCACCTATCAAAGGTCTCCCTGAGTCATCCTTTCTTCACTAACAGTGACTTCCCTGTCATCTCAACCGGCTGCTCCATGCCCATCATTTCAATCAGCGTCGGGACAATGTCAGCCAGACAGCCGCCTTCACGAAGGCCATAGTTCTCATCATAATTTACAATGATAAATGGAACCTGGTTGGTTGTATGGGCCGTAAAGGGAGAACCATCCTCATCAATCAGTTTCTCTGCATTGCCATGGTCAGCACAGATGAACATCTGTCCGTCCACCTCAAGGAGAGCATCCACCGCCCTGCCTACGCACTCATCAACGGCTTCGATTGCCTTTATGGCAGCCTCCATAATTCCTGTATGACCAACCATATCCGGATTGGCAAAGTTTATGATAATGACATCGTATTTATCAGACTTAATGGCATCAACCAGATTATCACTTACTTCATAGGCGCTCATCTCCGGCTTCATATCAAAGGTCGCAATCTTCGGAGAATCTACCAGAATCCGATCCTCTCCCTCAAACTGCTTTTCTTCACCGCCATTGAAGAAGAACGTTACATGTGCATACTTCTGGGTCTCCGCAAGGCGAAGCTGTGTCTTGCCATTCTTTGACAGATATTCGCCAAAGGTCATTGTCAACTCTTCCGGCGGATAGGCAACAAGCACGTTCGGCATCTCTGCGTCATACTGTGCCATGCAGACAAAAGTCACCGGGAAATACCCATTTCTTCTCTCAAAACCGCTGAAATCCGGGTCTACAAAAATTCTTGTCAGCTGTCTTGCACGGTCCGGACGGAAGTTAAAGAAGATAACACTGTCATTTTCCTTGATCATGCCATTCTTATCCACTACGGTCGGCAGCATGAACTCATCGGTTACATCATTGGCATAAGAATTACGGATTGCCTGAACCGGGTCTGTCTCCTCTACACCCTCTCCATAAACAAGGGCTGCATATGCTTTTTCCTCACGTTCCCAGATATTGTCGCGGTCCATCGCATAGAAACGCCCGGCAATCGTGGCAACAGAGCCGACACCAATCTCTTTCATTTTGGCAACTGCCTCTTCCATATATTCCGCTGCAGAGGACGGCGGTACGTCACGGCCATCCAGATATGCATGTATGTATACCTTTTCAATGCCATTTCTCTTTGCCAGTTCCAAAAGGCCATATAAATGTTCCATATGGCTATGGACGCCGCCCGGGGAAAGAAGTCCCATCAGGTGAAGTGAAGAATCATTTTTCTTGCAGTTCTCTACTGCTTTTAACAATGCTTCGTTATTAAAAAACTTTCCATCCTCAATATCCTTTGTAATCTTAACAAGCATCTGATATACGATGCGTCCGGCACCCATATTGGTATGACCCACCTCTGAGTTACCCATTTGTCCATCCGGCAGACCGACTGCCATGCCACTGGCATTTCCTTTTGTATGAGGGTATTTCGCAAGAATGCTATCCATTACCGGCGTCTTCGCCTGGGCGATGGCATTCCCCTCTGTCTGGTCACTCAGTCCATATCCGTCTAAAATCATTAAAACAGTCGGTTTCTTACTCATCATTTCCTCCATTCCGGAGCGTTGCTCCTTGCTTTATACTGCTAAAAATTAATTATAATGGAGTTTTTGACAGAAATCAATGGGAATATTGAATCTTGCGAAAATTATTTGTCTCCTCCTGCCTTTCCTTTGTCCACTCAATAAAGCTTGCCTGAATATCTTTCTCTTTCGCCACCTCAACTAAAGAAGAACCCTGGGCAATTTTTTTAACTTCCTTTAACGGCATATTGGCACCATCTATATAAACCATATAATTAGAATCCTTAAATATCAGTATGGCAAAATAACTATACTTGTTTCCACCATAATATCCCTCCCCCAGACTGCTTTCAAATTTTTTTAACTTTTTTGCACCACGAACTGTCTGGTATTCTGTCTGTAAATGATATAGGATAACACTGAAAAATTTGTTTTCCTCTGTATGACGGTAGAGAAATGAATCCTCTTTATCCTGCCGGTATCCCTCTGGAACATAGGACAGTTTCACATCATAAAAGACGGACTTATCATTATCATCCGGCGCATCTTCCTTTTCCTTTGGATCTGTTGTGCTTATGGCAATGTCGGCAACATCATTTTCTACTCTGCTGTCTATTCTTGAATCATCTTCTCTATCCACCCTTGAATAATGCGCAGCTGCTCCCGCTACCGAACCTCCCAATACTAATATAACAAGAAAACAAGCCGCTGCTTTGAACACCTTTCTCCCACCATACATCTTTTTCCTTTCACTGCGAAGCTGCTCTCTCCTTTCCTCCATTTCCTTTATCGCTGTTTCTGATAAATGAACCTCGTCAAACAATTCTCTGTATTTTTCTTTCATAATAACCTCCTATCTGATGCGTCATTCACCGCTTTCTAAAATATCTCTTAACAACTCCCTGCCCTTTTGCAGACGCTTTTTTACAGCTGCCTCTGTGGCTCCCACAATGTCTCCTATTTCTTTGCAGGTATAGCCTTCATAATAATGCAGATGGATGGCTGTCTTTATTGGATAGGGCAGCTGCATAATCTCCGTCAGCATTTCCTGTTTTTCCTCTTCTGCCACCACTTCCTGTATATCCTCCAGATTTACATACAGGCGTCTATGGCGGCTGCGCAGAATATTTTTGGATTTATTCACCGCCACCCGGAGCAGCCAGGCCTTCGTATGTTCCTCATCCCGAAATTCCTTCTTTGTTACCATATAGGAAAGAAAGGTCTCCTGGACAGCCTCCTCGGCATCATAGCGGTTTACCAACAGGGCGAAACAGGTTCTCATTAACATATCGCCGTAGCAGGCCACCGTCTGCTTTATATTTTCTTCTGATTTGAATCGATTCACTATGGCTCCTCCTTTCACCTTATACACACCCGGAAGATGAAAAAGGTGAAAAAAAGAAAGGGAAAACTTTGTCGCTTCCCTTTCCTTTCCATTTTATTCCAACTATCAGCCCCGGTTCTGGGCGTCCACCAGATTTTCACTCTGGTACATTTTCCTAAGCTTCGGCTTTTCAATCTTACCGGTAGGATTCCTCGGCACATCTGCAAAGAAAATCTTTTTCGGCCGCTTATATCTCGGCATACCCTTGCAGAACTCGTTGATTTCCTCCTCGGTGCATATCATATCCGGTTTCAGTTCAATAATGGCGGCGGCAATCTCACCCAGTCTGTCGTCCTGCAGACCAATGACCGCCACATCCTTTATCGCCTCGTGACGGCTCAGGAAGTTTTCAATCTGCACTGGATAGAGATTCTCTCCACCACTGATGATAACGTCTTTTTTCCGGTCCACCAGATAGATAAAACCATCCTCATCCATCTCCGCCATATCCCCGGTGTAGAGCCATTCTCCGTGAAGTACCTCAGCCGTAGCCTCCGGGTCATTGTAATAGCAGGTCATGACCCCCGGCCCCTTTACGGCCAGTTCTCCCACTTCTCCCTGGGCTACCTCGGCTCCGGTATCGTCAATGATTTTTGCCTCCCAGCCATAACCGGGAATACCAATGGCACCCACCTTATGTATATTCTCCACGCCCAGATGCACGCAGCCCGGACCAATGGATTCGCTGAGTCCATAATTGGTATCGTACTGATGCTCCGGGAAATATTCCTTCCAGCGGCGAATCAGACTTTGCGGCACCGGCTGGGCACCAATATGCATCAAACGCCAGTGGGACAAATCGTAGTCCTCCAACTTTAACCGGCCGCTGTCCAGCTCCAGCAAAAGGTCCTGGGCCCATGGCACTAACAGCCAGACAATCGAGCATTTTTCCTCGGACACTGTCTCCAAAATCGTGTGGGGACTGACGCCCTTTAAGAGTACCGCTTTTCCTCCACTGATTAGGCTGCCAAACCAGTGCATTTTAGCTCCAGTATGATACAGCGGAGGAATGCAGAGAAACACATCTTCTTTGGTCTGTCCGTGGTGCTTCTGCTCCACCTCGCAGGAGTGCATCAGACTCCGGTGCGGGTGCAGTATGGCTTTGGGAAAGCCAGTGGTTCCCGATGAAAAATAAATAGCAGCGTCGTCCTCGTCTGTCAGCGGGATGCCCGGCGCCAGGCTGGCACAGTTAGCTGTCAGCTTGTCATAATCCTCCGCAAAGGAAGGGCAGTCTCCTCCCACATAAAATAACAGACGGTTCTGGCTGATGGAGTCGGCAATCTCCTCCACCCGGCCTATAAATTCCGGTCCAAACACCAGCACATCTGCCTCAGCCAGGTTCAGACAATAGGAAATTTCATCCGGCGCATAGCGGAAATTTAACGGTACCGCCAGAGCTCCGGTTTTCAAAATTCCAAAATAAATGGGAAGCCATTCCAGACAGTTCATCAGCAAAATGGCAACCTTGTCGCCCTTGTGAATCCCCCGGCTTAACAAAAGCTGGGCAAACCGGTTGGCCTTCTCATCAAACACATGCCAGGTAATTTCCCGGCGGTAGTGGCACAGTGGACTGGACTCAATCAGTTCATAATCCCGCCATGTAACCCGTCTCCTCTCCTGAATGTCCGGGTTGATTTCCACCAGACATACATCATTGGGATATTTTCTGGCATTTCGCTCCAGTAATTCTGTAATTGGCATTTTCCTTATTCCTCCATGGTTTTCCTGTTCTTTTATATTACCTTATTTCAGCCGGTTTAGCAAGACAAGGGCATCATGAATTTCCTCAATAAAATAGTCACAGCACCCCTTCAAAACCTCCGGCTCATAGTTCCATGTCGTTTCCCTTACCCCTATGGTGATAAATCCACCCTTTTTCGCACTTTTCATCGCCGGCAGAATATCCTCAAAGACTACGCATTCGGATGGAGCACATCCCAGTTTTTCTGCCGCCTTTATGTAAATATCGGGACTTTCCTTGCCCCGCTCCACCTCTTTTGTCTCCGTAAAGGAATGGAAATAATCATAGATGCCGTTGCGCCGCAGACAGGGCTCAAACAAAGGAGCTATATTGGAGGTGGCTACCCCGGCGGGGATGCCCTGCTCCTGTAACCAGGCCAGCACTTCTTTTGTCCCGGCTCGTATTTTCACCTGATTGGCATAGGCCTCATAGGCCATCTCATTCCACTCCGCCATCACCTCCTCCGGTGTGGCAGACAAATGAAACCGTTCAATGGTATATATGGCCGTTTCTTCAAAGGTCATGGGTGTAATGATTTCCACATAATCCGGCGGCACTTCATGGCCGTGCTTCCCTAAAAAATCAATGTCAATCTGACCCCATACTCCGGTGGAATCCAAAAGCGTTCCATCCAAATCAAAAATTGCCCCTTTTATCATAGTTCCTCCCCAACATACCGTAGCCGTAAAAAACTATTTTTTCATCTCCTCTATCACCCTGCTTCCAATCAGGGCGTGGCCCGCCTGGTTGGGATGCGGGTCAAATTCCCTGCCCTGAAAGTCCATGTTTATAAGTTTTTCCTGACTGGCATCAAAGGCAGTCTTAATATCCACCAGACGGTAACCGCTCTCCTTAACAAAGGTCTGATTTAGAAGAGTAATGTAATGCTCTGCCTGCTCATACAATCCCTTATACCGCTTCAGTCCGCGGCAGGGATTATATACATTATCCACATAAATCTCCGCCTCGGGAGCCATCTCTGCCAGCATGGCAATAATGGCCGGGAAATTCTGCTGAAATTCCTGGCATGCCCTCTGGAACATCTCTCCACCGTCTTCAATGTATTTCTGTATGTCCGCATCCAGCCGGAGAAGATGAAGCAAGTCATTGGAGCCAATGGACAGCGTTATCACATCGGCGTATTGCAGAGTCGCATGATACCTTTTGTATTCCGGATTGTCCGGATTGGTTAAAATATCCAGCAGCTGCCCGCTCCGCAGGCCATTGGTTCCAAAATTTGAAACAACCACATAGTCATACTGTCCCTCTAAATACTGCTCCACCTGCCCTACATAGGAATCATTCCCCGGGTTCGACAGGCCATAACCGCAGGCAATGCTGTCTCCCAGTGCGACATAGCGGATGGTAGTGGACACCGTATCACCAGAGCCCACCTTCACCACCGGTATAGACAAACAGCCTAATACCACACTGGATAACAGCACTCCCATTCTCACCATCCATTTCACACGCAAAGCCTCCTGCACATAGCACGATGGTGCCCGTTTGAACCCTGTTTAGTCTTGCGCCATCGTGCTAACTTCTTACTCTGTGTTAGTATGCCCCGCAGGCGGCAAAATCATGCGTTTACTCCTCTTCCACATTGTGATACACGTTCTGTACGTCGTCGTCCTCATCCAGCAAATCCAGAATCCGCGCAAACATTTTCTTATCGGTTTCGTCGGTGAGGGCTACATAGGTCTGAGGAATCATGGTCACCTCTGCCTGTGCCATAGGAACGCCTTCTTTTTCCAGCGCCTCTCTCACTGCACTGAAGTCCTCCGGTGTGGTAAGGATTTCATAGCTGTCATCCTCCTCGGAAAAGTCCTCGGCTCCGGCATCCAGCGCCAGCATCATAAATTCATCGGCATCGGTGTCATACTCCTCTTTATCCACCAGTATCTGACCCTTCTGGTCGAACATATAGGAAACACAGCCGGTAGTACCCACATTGCCCTTTCCCTTGGTAAAGGCATTTCTCACATTGGAAGCGGTACGGTTTTTGTTATCGGTCAAAGCCTCCACAATAATAGCTGTACCATTCGGCCCATATCCCTCATAGGTGCAGCTGACATAATTCACTGCATCCACATCTCCTGCCGCCTTTTTAATTCCTCGCTCAATGGTATCGTTTGGCATATTGTTGGCCTTAGCCTTGGCAATTACATCCCGGAGTTTACTGTTGTTGGCCGGGTCTGCGCCGCCCTCCTTTACCGCCACCGCAATTTCACGGCCGATTACGGTAAAAATCTTACCTCTCTTGGCATCGTTTTTCTCTTTCTTGTGTTTGATATTGGCAAATTTTGAATGTCCTGACATGGTTTTTCCTTCCTTTCAAATCGTTGTTGACATAAGAGCGGCCCGTAGGGCAGCTCGTTGTCTATTGTCTGCGTATTTTTTCTATCACTCCCGGAACCAGTTCTGCCGTCTCCACTGCACACATAATGGTATCGTCTCCTGCTATGGAGCCCACTATTTCCTCAATTCCAAGGGCATCTATCGCAGCCGCCACCGCCATGGCCATGCCGCTTACTGTCTTAATCACGACCAGATTGTCCGCCTGGCGAAGGGATACCAGTCCCTCCTGCAGCACTCTGGCATACCGGCCGGAATAGACCGGAGAAGGGTTTCCTCCATAATCCATGGCCGCATACTTGGGCCGTCCATCCTTCCCTGCCACCTTCGTAAGCGCCAGTTCCCGGATATCCCGGCTGATGGTGGCCTGGGTCACAGCAAATCCCGCCTCCATCAGACGCCGCCCCAGCTCTTCCTGGGTCTCGATTTCATACTGGCTAATCAATTCCCGTATTTTGCTCTGTCGTGTCCGCTTCACTCTATCGCCCCTTTATATTCACACGGCTGCCGCCGCTCTTAATCCCGATTCAGTTTGCTTCTCATTTTATCAAAGAAACTCACATCTCCCAGACACACCATATCAAAGGTAGCCTCCGCCTTTTCAATCCAGATGACATCCCCGGTAGATACCGTCCAGAGCATCTGCCCGTCACCCCGGACAGCCGCCTCGTCATCGTAATTCTCTTTGGTTCGTCCCACCTCAATGCGGAGTCGGGAGTCGGAGGATACCACCAGACTTCTCTTGTTCAGGGAATGGGGACAAATCGGCGTAATAATCATCGCCTCCATTCCCGGCGCCAGCACCGGTCCTGCTGCCGACAGATTATAGGCTGTGGAGCCGGTAGGCGTGGAAATCAGGATGCCATCCGCCACATAGGTATCCAATAAACAGTCGTCCACATAGACACGGGTGGTAATCATATGTCCAAAGTCCTGCTTGCCAATGACAAACTCATTGACCGCCAGACTGGTGGCCTCTCCCACTGCTTTCTTCTGTACCCGGCCTGTCAGCGCCATGCGCTTCTGCACCTGATACCGCCCGGACAATACAGCGTCTAACGCCTGCTGAATCCGGGGGCGCTCCACCTCGGTGAGAAATCCCAGTGTACCAAAATTCACACCCAGAATCGGGACATTTTTTCCGGCAAACCGCTTGCCTGTCTGCAGTACGGAACCGTCACCGCCCAGAACAATGGCCATATCCACGTCGTCCTCTCCTGTGAGCCGGGAAGAATTCCCTACTATTTTAGCATACTTATTATGATTTTCCAAATATCTTTTTATTTCCTCTGCGGTTTCATAATTCAAATCCTTTTCCCCGTCGGAAATAATATAAAATCTCTCCACGGAAATCCCGCCTTTCTACAATGTTTCATGGGCTCTTTCTACTAACGCCTCCACAGCCGCCGCCTGCTCCGCCGGCACCGGAAGAGTCTCTTCCGCTTCCTTTTCCAGGTATAAGAGATACTCGATGTTTCCCTCCGGCCCCCGAATCGGAGAATGGTCGAGGCCCAGAATGGAAAATCCCAGTCCCGCCGCATAATTCATGACTGTCTCAATTACTTCCCTGTGTACGCCCTTATCCCGGACTACACCTTTTTTCCCCACCTTTTCCCGTCCTGCCTCAAACTGTGGCTTAATCAGACACACCATCTGCCCGTGGGCCTTCATCAGCTCCTTCACGGGGGCCAGTACCTTTGTCAGGGAAATAAATGCCACATCAATGGATACAAAATCCACCAGTTCTCCAATATCCTCCGGCACTACATAGCGGATATTGGTTTTTTCCATGGATTTTACCCGCTCATCCTGGCGCAGCTTCCAGGCCAGCTGGTTGGTTCCCACATCAATGGCATAGACAAAACGGGCACCTTCCTGCAGCATGCAGTCCGTAAAGCCTCCTGTAGAGGCTCCCACATCCATGCAGACCTTCTCCTGCAGGGAAATGGGGAAGGTTGCCATGGCCCGTTCCAGCTTGTAGCCGCCGCGGCTGACATATTTCATTTTCTTTCCCCGTACCTCAATCTGTACCGTATCCGGAAAGGTCTGGCCGGCCTTGTCCTCCCGTTGGTTCTCTACAAAAACCTCCCCGGCCATAATAACCGCCTTGGCCTTTTCTCTGGAAGGCGCCAGCCCCCTTTGCACCAGCAGTACATCCAGTCTCTCTTTCATGCCTTCCTCCATTCCGAGGTATTCAACCCTTCTTCCTCCTCACCAGCGCCTCCCGGATTTTTTCCGCTACGGCTCCGGCATCCATCCCATATTTTTCATATAACTCCTCCGGCCTGCCGTGTTCAATAAAGGCATCCGGTAAGCAGATTGGCAGACAAGGCAGGCGGCTCTGCCTGTGCTTCTGCAAAAAGGCCTGGATTTTCTCAGAAAACCCTCCGCTGTATACATTGTCCTCCATGGTGACAACCAGGCGGTGCTTTTCTGCCTGGGCCAACACCAGTTCTTCATCAAAGGGTTTGACAAAGCGCATATTTACCACAGTAGAAGAGATATGCCCTTTCCGAAGTTCTCCGGCCGCTGACAGGGCATGTTCCACCATATTTCCCACCGCCAGTATAAGTACCTCTTTGCCCGTCTCCAGTATCTCGGCTTTGCCATACTCCAAAGGCGGACGGGTATTCCGCTCCAGCCGGAAGGCTTCCCCTCTGGGATAACGGACAGCCACCGGCCCTTCTATTTTCATGGCAAAATTTAACGCCTCCACTAACTCCGCTCCATCCATAGGGGAGAGAATCGTCATATTAGGCATGGAGGACAGATAGGAAATATCAAAAATTCCCTGGTGGGTCTCCCCGTCCTGTCCCACAATGCCACTCCGGTCTACGGTAAACACCACCGGCATACTGTTCAGGCATACATCGTGCAGCATCTGGTCATAGGCCCGCTGTAAAAAGGTGGAATAGAGCGATACCACCGGCCGCATGCCTCCTGCCGCCAGTCCCGCCGCAAAGGTTACGGCATGCTCCTCGGCAATCCCTACGTCAAAAAAACGTTCCGGATAGCGCTCAGAAAAAGCCCTGACACCGGTTCCATCCGGCATGGCGGCGCATACGGATACCACATCCTCCCTCTGGCTTCCCATGGCTAACATCCACTGTTCAAAAATCTTTGTATAAGTAAGTTTTTCCTCTGCCAAAGGCTCTCCGCTTTGTATGTCAAAGGCTCCGATTCCATGGAACATGGAGGGCTTTTCTTCAGCCGGTTTATATCCTTTTCCTTTTTTCGTAAATACATGTACTAATGCCGGCTGGTCCTTCACCGAGGCGGCAGTCTGAAATGCCGTCAGCATTTCGCCTATGTTATGCCCGTCCACCGGGCCAATGTAAATTAATCCCATATCCTCGAAAAGCATGCCCGGAATAAACAAATGCTTCAAAGAGTCCTTGGCCCGCTTTATCCGGTTTGCCAAAGGCTGTCCCAGATTCGGAATTTTATCCAGAGCATTCTCCACACTGGCCTTTAAATTCCGGTATCTTTGATTCGCACGGATTTTTCCCAGATAATTGGACATGCCGCCTACATTCGGCGCAATGGACATCTTATTGTCGTTCAGTACAATCACCAGATTCGACTGAAGGGCCGCCGCATTGTTCAGTGCCTCAAAGGCCATGCCCCCGGACAGAGCGCCGTCGCCAATCACCGCAAAAACTTTCTCCTGTCCGCCCCGCAGGTCTCTGGCCTTTGCTAATCCCAGCGCCACGGAAATCGAAGTGGAGCTGTGTCCGGTATCAAAGGTATCACTGGGATTTTCCTTGACTTTGGGGAATCCACTTAATCCTCCCATGCGCCGCAGACTGCCAAAAGCATCGGCTCTGCCAGTGAGCAGTTTGTGGACATAGGACTGATGTCCCACATCCCAGACCAGCTTGTCCTCTGGAAAATCCAGAAACAGATGCAGGGCCATGGTAAGCTCCACTACCCCCAGGTTGGCGGCCAGATGTCCCCCGGTGTGGCTTACGCTCCGCACCAGTTTGATGCGGATTTCTTTTGCCAGTTCTCTATAATCCTCCGGTGCTATATTCTTTATGTCATTTTCTTTCACAATTTGATTTAGTAATTTACCCACAATTGTACCTCTTTTATTTTTTTCTCTCTATCAGTGAAAACATTAAGTCCCGTAAAAAATTTTTCTCTTCTCCCGTGTCCTCCCCAAAAGAATCCAGCAGAGCAAGGGCGGCATCGGTGTATTCCTTTACTTTGGCCCGGCTTTTCTCCAGGCCGTGGAGGGCCACATAGGTGGACTTTTCATTTTTCTCATCGCTGTGTACCGGCTTGCCAAGGACATCTTCCTGCCCCACTACATCCAGAATGTCATCCTGAATCTGAAAGGCAATGCCAAGGGCGGTTCCCATTTTTTCCGCCTGACGTATGTCTTCCTCACTGCCGCCGGCTAACACCACTCCAATCATAAAACTGGCCTCAATGAGTGCTGCGGTCTTTTTCTCATAGACAAAACGAAGGGTTTCTTCCTCTACAAACTGTCCGTTATTTTCCACGTCTACAACCTGTCCACCCACCATGCCATACATGCCCGCCTTATTTCCCAGAATTTTTAAGGCCCGGCCAATGCACGCCGGCTCCGTCTGGCTGTCAAAGGCCAGAAATGCGGTCTCAAAGGCTCCGTTTAACAGGGCGTCTCCCGCTAAAATACCCATAGCCTCTCCATATTGCTTATGGGTGGTAGGCTTTCCCCGGCGCAAATCGTCATTGTCCATGGCCGGAAGATCATCGTGCACCAGAGAATAGGTGTGAATCATTTCCATGGCCATCATAAAAGGGCGGATGGCTTTCTCATCACTGCCGCCACATAACCGGTACATCTGCTGCATAAACATAGGCCGGAGGCGCTTCCCGCCTGCCCCCAGACTGTAATTCACCGCCTCCAGTACCGTTTTTTGAAAACCGGTCTCCTCTGGCAGGTACGGCTTAAAGCCTGCCTCGATATCCTGTGTCATCCGATTGAGTCTCTCTTTATTCATCTTCCCCATCCTCATTTTCCATCAGAATCTGTATTTTTTTCTCCACCCGGTCAATGGCTTTATTGCCCTCCTGCACCAGCTTCATGCCCTGGGAAAACTGCTGGTAGGATTCCTCCAGCGTCAGTTTTTCCTGTTCCATTTTCTGGACGGTTTCATCCAGTTTTTCCATAATTTCTTCCAGCTCCATGCTTTACCTCCATGATATATACCGCTACCCTTCACCGGGTACCGGCCGTACCGCCGTTATCTGGGCGGTGATTTCTCCATCTGCCAGAGTCGCCACAAGGCTCTCCCCTTCGGATACCTTTGTTACCGAGTCCACCATTTCCTGCTTTTCATTGGCCAGATAGGCATACCCGCTTTCCAGCCTCTTTAATGGGCTCACACTGTCCAGACGCCCTGCTAACAGGGCAAACTCATATTTTTTATCTGTCAGGCGCCTGTCCATGGCATTGACCAGTTTATCCTCCATATCCGTAAGATACTGGCGCTTTTGCAGCAATTGGTTCTGGGGATTCAGAAACCTCAGTCTTGCCTCCTGCCCCTCCAGAACATCCCGCAGGCCCTCGGTTTTCTGCAGTATCTGTCTGGCAAGCCGGTCTTTGTATCCGTAGAGTTCCTCCAGAACCTGTCTCACATCATAGACTGCCAGCTCCGCCGCCGCTGAAGGGGTAGGCGCCCGAAGGTCTGCCACAAAATCCGCTATGGTAACATCTGTTTCATGGCCCACTGCGGAAATCACCGGCGTCCGGCATTCAAAAATGGCTGTAGCCACTATTTCTTCGTTAAAGGCCCACAAATCTTCCATGGAACCGCCGCCCCGGCCGGCAATGATGATATCCACTCCCAGCTCGTCCAACTGGCGAATGCCCGCCGCCACCGATTCCGCCGCACCCTCGCCCTGCACCTTGGCGGGGCAGAGAATTAACTGCACATAGGGATTTCTCCTGGCAGATATGTTTATTATATCCTGAATGGCTGCTCCGGTCTTGGCCGTCACAATGCCAACCCGTTTGGCATACCGGGGAAGGGGCAGTTTTCGCTCCTCATCAAAATATCCTGCCTCCCCTAACTTATTCTTCAATTGTTCATACTTTTCCGCCAGCAGGCCATCTCCTGCCAGCACAATTTTTTTGGCGTATAACTGATATTTGCCATCACGCTCATACACACTGATTGAGCCGCCTACAATGACTTCCTGCCCGTTTTCCATCAAAAAATCAAGACCGCTTCTGTCTCCCCGGAACATCACACAGCCCAGCTGGGAGGACGCATCCTTAATCGTAAAATAAATATGCCCGGAACTATGATATTTGCAATTGGATATCTCGCCTTTTACAAATACAACCGACAGGGCATATTCTCTCGAAAACATATTCTTAATATACTGGTTGATGGAAGAGACGGAATACACTTTTCCTCTATTATTCATTTACAATCTTTCCTAGAATACCGTTGACAAAGGAGGAGCCTTCCTCCTCCCCGTATTTCTTTGCCAGTTCCACTGCCTCGTTCACCGCTACGCCCACCGGGACGCCGTCATCGTATCCGGCCTCGTAAACGGCCAGACGCAGAATCGCCAGTTCTGCCTTGGCAATCCGGTCTAATTTCCAGCCCTTGGAGGTGGCGGCAATTTTTTCGTCAATCTCCGGCAGATGTAAAACCAGCTGCTCTAACTTCTGACGAAGCTCCTCCTCCTCCGGCTCCGATAGCTTCTGCTCTCCCAAATAATTGTCTCTCTGCTCCTCAAACTCCTGGGTAGAATAAAATTCATTCTGAAACAGCAGACAAAACATACACTCTCTCATTTCGCGTCGTGTCATACTTATCCTCTTTCTACATTGTGAACGGCGCCAATTTGAAAGGTTCAAACGGACGCCGTCTGCAAACGACTTTTATTCTTTCTCCAGGGCCACACCGGCTATACGGACATTCACCTGGGTCACTGTCAGACCTGTCATGGAATTGATGGCCTGTGACACCTTATCCTGTACCTGGGCACAGGTTCTTGGAATGTTATAGCCATACTTCATATTGATGGCCAAATCCACTATAGCCGAATCATCCTGTACTTCTACCTTTACCCCTTTGGATAAATTCTTTACACCAAACCGGCCTGCCAGTTCATTGGTAAGGCCGCCAGCCATGGAATCCACCCCTTCCACCTCTGCTGCCGAGATGCCGGCAATGGTGGAAACTACCTCATTGGCAATTTGCACTTCACCGATGCCTGAGGGGTTCTCCAATGTATCGCGATTCATTTCTGTCATAACTTTGGTACCTCCTGTTCGTATGACGCAATATCCTTCACACGGTTATTATTTGTCTATTATATCAGATTTATTTGTTTTTGCCAACAGGAGAAATCACAATTTTATCGGCACTGCATTCCGTCTTTCTCTTTACCACATCCTCAATCTGGGCAATCTGCTGCTGTGTCAGGTCCTCTGCATTGACTATGACATCTACGCTGTCATCCACAATGGTTACTACCGCCTCCTGAAAGCCTTTGGCTGCCAGAAGATTTTCCGTGGCTGTCTCTTTTTCGCTGATGGCAGTCATTTTCATAATCTCATTCATGGCCTTATCCCGTTGTTCCGCAGTGGTATTCTGGTTGTTGACAAGATTCGTCAGGGTCTCCTTATTCTTCGCCCGTGTCTGCTCCCTGGAGAGTTTTGCTTCCTCAAAGTAACTGCTTCCCACTGTGTTGCTGACAAGAACGGCTTCCCCCGCATTGTCCCGGGAGGCAGTACTTCCCGAACCCGCCGGACTGGCCGTCGCTGCAGAAGCGGCTGTATCTTCGCTGACACCGGCGGCAGATACGGACGCCGCACTGGCCGCTTCCCCTTCATCCAGCACGATGTCTTCCTCTGAAATATCGGCAACTTCGCTGTCTGTCACCGAATCATTGCTCGCCGTCATGCTGAGTTCATCCGTTTCGGTTATACTCAAATACCCCGCTACCGCCACCATAACCACAAGCGCTGTAATAATAATCTGATTTTTGCGCAAAAGCTTTTTCACTCCTTTGCCTCCTTGCTCTTCATTATTTTTATTTTATGACTCTCGATTTGAAATAATGCCCCCACCGCCTCGGTTATTTCTCTTTTTATCACAGCATCTGCCCCACCGCTGCACACGATTACCACTCCTTCTATCTCCGGCTCCTTTTCCTGAATGACATAAGGGGAGGAATTGCGCTCGCTGTCCTCGATGAGTACCGTCTCCTCCTCACTTCCACCCTCCCGGCTGGTATTGTCCTTTAATGTTACTTTCTCATTGGAGGCTTTTAAGGTCAGCATCACCTCCACGTTGCCAACTCCCTCCACCTGCCGTAAAAGTTCCACCAGTTCCTGTTCCATGGTTTCCTTATACCGGGCCAGCGAGCTCTCCTCTGTCCTGGCCGGACTCTCCGATGTCTCTGCCGCCGCCTTTTCCCTGCTGTCTCCAAAAAGGGAATCCCCCCAGGTGAGGAACAAAAGCAGGACTCCGCAGACCAGAGCGGCTCCCATTCTCGCCGGCCCCGCTTTTTGTATTATCTTTTTCATTTTTTCCATGCCCTGCGCCTCCTTATTGCTGGATGATAAAAATATTGTCCCGGTCTATGCCATAGCGTGCCGCCAGTCTGGAAATCAGGGATGTCACATTGTCTGGCCGCTTTTGAAGCCGCACGGTAATCCGCTCCAGTTTCCCCTCCGTCACAACCACATCACAGTTCTCCGGTTCGGCGCCGCACTGCCCCGCCACATCTTCTCGTACCTGCTTTGTGTATCTCTCCTGTATCGCCTGTTCATACTGCTCTCCCAAGAGCCGTATATCCTCCTTTGTCTGCTCTGTTTCCTGTTCAAACACCACCAGTCCCAGCCATTCATCCACATTGCTTTTTTCCCCAAAGAGCGACAGTACCGGAGAAAGTACCAGCGCCGTAACAATCAGTCCGGTGGCATACTGGAAATATTTTTTATATTCTGTACCGGAAAATAAATTGGTAAACAGCGTGGCCGCCAGCATAAATACGGTAATCCGCTGAACCATGGATAAAATCATTCCCATTTTCTTCCCCCTTTTCCATATGGCACTTTCCCTCCCGCCCTGTCAGGCCACCAGATTGGTAGACACCACTACAATGGCAATGGAAATCAAAAACATCAGGGCTCCGGCAAACAGGCACCCAAGCATCAGCTTGCCGCTCTCTGCCGCCGCCTGTAAAGCCGCCACCACCCGTTTATCGCTGACAGGCTGCACAATGGCTCCCCCGGCCCGGTGTAAAAGGGTAAAAATCAGAAGCTTTAACAACGGATATAAGCACATCACCACAATGCAGATTAGTCCTCCCACTCCCACGGCACTTTTTATCAGCATTCCACTGCCTAAAAGGGTGTCCGCCACCCCGCCAAAGGTATTGCCCACTCCCGGCAGCCCCTTGGCAGTCTGCAGCATGGCATTGTTTTTTACCTTGTCCATCACCGGAAGAAGCATCCCCTGAATCCCCTGGTATCCAATCAGCACGGCAAATAAAATTTTAATGCCCGCCTGCAAAAAACTTTTTATCAGTTCTGCCATCCGGGAAAAACGGTTGTCCGCCAGCTGGTTTATCATGCTGAGAAGAAAATACACCTGCACTCCCGGCAGAAATATATGTACCGTAACCATTTCTAACATACTGATTGCAATTAGCATGGTCTCATAATAGGCAATGGAAGTGCCTGTCCCCATACCAAGACACAGCGTAAGGGAAAAAGCCGGCACCAGCGCCCGCATAAAATCCAGTAAATTTCCCATGGCTTCGCCCGCCACTGAGTAAGCCGTATAAAAGCCGGCGGACAAGGTGGCAAACAGCAAAAGAAAGGTCAGATAAAATCCCGTCTCTCCCAGTTCCGAATTCCCGATGGTTCCGGAAAAATTCATAAATACTCCTGCCATCAGCCCCAGGGCCAGAATTCGGAAAATCACCGCTCGCTGGCTCTCAAACTGCTCCCCCAGCTGTTCCATGCTTTCCTGCCATATGCTGGCCAGGGAAAATTCTGCCTTTCCATTTATGACCTCCTCCACATATTCCGTCAGGGAAAAGCCGCTGTCGGTTCCCTGAATATTCTCAAAGGCCTTTTGGGCTTCCTCTAAAGGAATAGTGTCCTCCCAGTCCATTAAATCTCCTGCCAGCATAGGCTCCTCTTTACTGCCCCCTGCGTCATCCTTTTTCCCGGCCAGCACCTCCGGCGCCGGAAAAAGGCACAAAAACAGGATGAGCAAAGTAAAGCCAGACACCGTTCTCCATCTTTTCATGAAAATAATTCTCCTATCGTCCGAACCAGTGCCTCCAAAACCGGAATACTCACAATCAGCATACTGATTTTTCCGGCAAATCCAATCTGCCCGGCAATGGCTCCCTGATTGGCATCCTTGCACAGATTCACGGCAAACTGTGTCAAATAGGCAATGCCTGCCATTTTTAATAAAATACTGATATACTCACCATTTAATCCAATAGCATTTTCAAATTTTTGTACCTCTGTTACAATGACAGAAATTTTAGAAAGCCCATAGGAAAATATCATAAAAGCTGCACAGACTGCCACCATAAAACCGTATTCTTTTTTTACACTTCCTGCCACCATGGACAGAAAAACCGCTGTCATTCCTATCAGCACTACCTTTAGCATTCCCGCCTCCTCAAAAGGAAAATAAGTCCTCTATTGTCTCAAATAATTCAGATATGTAAGGAATTACCCAGAACAGCACCAGAATCAGTCCTGCCAGACTGACAATAAAGGCCTGCTCGTCCCGTCCTGACTGTTTTAATATCTGATTTAGTATCGTAACCAGAATCCCCACCAAAGCAATTCTGAAAATAATTGTAATCTCCATTTGTCTGCCCTCTCATACCATGATGATACATATCAGTGCCCCACACATGGTACCCAGCAGTGGATACAGTTTTGTGCGGTTTCTCTTTTCTTTTTCGTATTCTTCCAGACTCTGTTCCAATCTCTGCAGGTACAAATCAATGGTCTGTATCTGCATCTCTACATCCAGATATCCCAGCGTATCTCCCAGCGTTTTTAATTCACAGCGGTCCTGGTCGCCAAATTCCCGGTCGTTAAGGACTTCGTCCACCGCAAGGTTCCAGATTGTATCCAGACGGTCTCCTCCCTTTTCCAGTCGTTCCGACACCTCCCGCAGGAATAGGGAAACCGCCCCTTTTGTGCGCCCTGCCGCCTGAAACAGCGCCGCTGGCAGAGGGGTACGCCCATAGATAATTTCTCCTTTCAAAAGAATCATGGCCCGCTTGCAGGCAGAAAGATTTTTCCCACGCCTCGCATACAGAATGCTGTACCACAGACCAAGCCCCACACTGCCGGCCATTACCATACCGATACCCAGCCATTTCATCATAATTCCCGTCCTTTCCCATCACAGATGACATCAATCTGCCCCGGTTTCCCCTCTTTTTTTAAGAAAACCAGACGGTCAAACATTCCCTCCTCTAACATCTGCCGAAACAGGGGCTTCTCCCGGATATGAAGAAGGGAATTACCATGGACAGTGGCTAACAGGGCACAGCCGCTTGTCAGCGCATACATCATTGCCTCATAATCCTGTCTTGTCCCAATTTCATCTACCGCAATTACCTCCGGCGACATGGAGCGAATCATCATCCGTATTCCCTCGGATTTTGAGCAGGCATCCAGCACGTCACAGGAAGCCACATCCTTCTGGGGAATGCCCAGATAACATCCGGCAATCTCCGAGCGCTCATCCACCACAGAGACATTTTTCCCTTCTGAAAACCTGCCTCCCGCCGCCACCTGCCGCACCACATCCCGTAAAAGCGTTGTTTTCCCCGCCCCTGGCGGTGACACCAGCAGAGTAGACAAAAACTTTTTCCTTTCAAACAGCCAGGGCATCAGCCTGTCCGCACAGCCCTTTACCTCATGGGACACACGGATATTCAAAAAGGAAATATTGCGCAGTGTCCTCACCTGTCCCTGCTCCATCACCGCTTTGCCGGCTACACCAATCCGGTGGCCTCCCGGTATGGTCAGATACCCTTTGCGGATTTCCTCCTCGAAAGCATACAGGGAATACTGGCTTATGTGCTCTAAAATCTCCTGAAATTCTCTGGCACTCACAACCTGTCCGGCCTGTCCGGGAATCTCTCTGTACCCCTGAATTTGAAGCACCAGCTCCCGGCCGCTCCGAATCCGGAGTTCCTGCACCTGCCTCCAGTCTGTCACTGCCTGGTCAACCAGTCTCCGAAGACGCTCTGGTAATAACGGTAGAATTTCCTCCTTTTTCATAAGCCCTCCCTTTCTGCCGCCGGCATGTCTGCCGGGCTTTTTTGATTTCTACATGTATATGCCTGTCCTTTCTGAATATTCCTTGAAGGGGAAAACTTTTTGTGGTATATTTTTGATAGCATAACGATGCCAATTTGAACCCTGCCAATTGGTGCCGTTATGCCGGCAATGACAGGCTGAAAAGCCGGCAATAACCGTGAAGCAACGTCACAGGCTTCAGAAAGGATTCCTCTATGAAATACGGATTGATTGGAGAAAAATTAGGACACAGTTATTCCAAGGAAATACATGAAAGACTGGCAGACTACACCTATGAGCTCTGTCCCCTCACCAGAGAAGAGTTTACACCATTTATGGAGAAAAAAGATTTCTGCGCCATCAACGTCACCATCCCCTACAAATGTGATGTGATTCCCTATCTGGCAGAAATGAATGAAGCGGCCCGGGCCATCGGCGCCGTCAATACCATTGTCAACCGGGAAGGCCGGCTCTATGGCTACAACACCGATATGCCCGGCTTTGTGTATATGGCCAAAAAGAATAATATTGACATGAAGGGAAAAAAGGTGGTAGTGCTTGGCAACGGCGGTGCCTCTCAGGCTGTAAAAGCCGCTATCCGAAGTATGGATGCCGCCGAACTGATTGTGGTGGGGCACCGGGTCATGAAGGAGGGCGTCATTACCTACGAGGAATGCTTTGCAAAGCACAGCGATGCCGACATTGTTGTGAATACCAGCCCGGTGGGAATGTATCCGAATGTGGACGCCTCCCCGGTGGATTTGACGCACTTTCCAAAATGCCAGGCGGTACTGGATATTATTGCCAACCCCCTTACCACCAAATTAACTGCCCAGGCAAGGGAACTTGGCATGACAGGCGTAACCGGTCTGGAAATGTTAGTGGCACAGGCCAAATATGCGGTGGAGATTTTTCTGGATACAACCATTGACGAAGAAAAGATTGATTCTATCTGTCAGGAACTGAGGGAGAAATTTTAGTTTTTTGACATAGCACGATGGCATTATGTTCTGCGAGCCGCTCTTATATACAGCAAAAAGCCGCTGGCATATCAGAGGCGGGGGAACACCTGCTATGCCTGCGGCTCTTTTACTTTATTTTTTTATAAGTTCTCCTGCATTCCCTCTGCCAGTTTGAGCCCCTGGGCTGATAACTCCAGCGTCACTGCTTCTGAAACTGCAGAGTTGTTTTCAAGCCAGACCTGGGAGGATTCTGCTCCTTCGATATTTTCCGTTTTTTCTGTCCTCTCCTTTTCGGTTTTGGCTTCTTCTTTCTTCTTTTCTGCCTTCTCTTTGACCTTTTCCCTGGCGGCTTCCAGCTGCTCTTCCCGCAGCTTTTTCATTTCTTCCCGTGTGCCTTCCTTAGCCTGCTCCGTATACTCACCAGCACTTCCGATAAAATCACTGGTGTAGCCTAATGCGCGCTCCATCACATCCGTGTTTACGGGCTCACCCTTCATTTCCTGAAATTCTGCCTCCCGCTTGGCCGCCCTGTATACCCGCATGGACGCCTCACTGTTTTTCAGATTTACCCCGGCTCCTGCCAGTCCCTCCATGGTCTTTAGGTTCATACCGATTCCTCCTTGTATCGTCTGGTCTGACATAACAGGCGCTATGCCAGAAAAAGCCAATTTTTTCATAAAACTTCTATAATATTTATCGGCAGCTGTCAGCACACAATTTATCTATAACTTTATATCCAGATTTCTTCCCCGGTTTCTTTCTGCCGCCGACCGATGGGCATGGTTTTCTTTCGCTTTTTCTGCCCTTTTTTCCTTTTCTGATTTTTCTGCCTTCTTTTTTTCGAGCTTTATGGCTTCCTTCTTTTTCGTTTTCATCTTTTCCTGGATTTTCTCAATCCAGCTGCCTTTATCCTTTTTGTCCAGGGCAAAACTTTTACGGACTTTGGTTCCTTTAGACTGGGTGATACCCCATGCCCCAAGGCTTCCGTCCGGATTGATGATGAACCCGCCGGCAATTTGTCCCTCACGCCTGAAAACCCCTGACTTGATTGCCTGTTCACAATCATAAATCAGCGCTTCATACTCCAGTCTCTTTTCCGGGTCATTCTGCATCTCCTGTAAAATATTAGGGGAAATCGCTATGTTGTTCTTTCCCTTGGCGGAGTAAGGTGCTGTATTGGTGGAAAATTTGGCTCCCGGATATTTTTCTGATAACTCACTTAATATATCCGCATTTGCCTTTTTATCCCCTTTCGCATTTTCAGCCTCCATTTTTCCCTTCGCGTAGGCGTAGGCCTCCTCCGACACCCAGCTGTTTCCTACTTTAACTGCCATACACTGCCTCCATTGTTGTTTTACTGCTACACTCTGTTTCCTGTTCTTCTTAGATACCTATATCCAATCTTGGATAATACTCTTCTCTGGGAATCTGTTCCTTTGCGGCTGTGTTCTCCTGCAGTTTTTCCAGCTGCTCCTGCTGTTCTTCCTTTTGTGCCTCCGCCTTCTCTGCCTTTTTCGCCTCTTCCTTTTTCTTCTTCAACCGTTCTTCCAGTTCCTCTTTGATTTCTTTTCTGCTCTTGCTCCCATTTTCCGACACCACCGTAGTGGATGCCATCATACTGACGTTTCCCTTGCTGTCTATGTTCCAGGTCTCAGAATAGCTTACCAGTCTGCCGCCAAGCCGCGCTGCATTCTGCTTAGCACTTTCATAGCCCCTCTGACGGAGTTCTTTGTAAAGGGACAGATTTTCTTCCAATTCCTTCGCCTTTTCCGGGTCGTTGGCACACTCTCTCAGATAAGAACCCGATATTGCCACATTGCCATTCTTTACACAATCATACTTCTCGGCTAAATACGAATAATAGTCTGCCGCCTTGCTCCCCGCCGATTTTTTTGACTGCACCTCTGCCGTTTCCGCCCCGGTCTTCTTTGCTGCCTCATTCTTTGACGAGGTATTTGTCCTTTCATATACATTGTTATAACTGTTTCCCATTCCTGATATCTGCATAACCTTTCCTTCCTTTCCATAATGCCTGCAAGAAAACTCTTGTTTCCCTTTACAGACCGTACTATGCCACTTGTTTTTGCTCTCTATATACTATATCGGATAACATTTGTTAATTATTAGAGCAAAAAAATAATTTAATAAAAAAGGGGCGACTAAAAAGCTCGCCCCTCTCTATATTGAGGAATGTATTCCACAAAATAAAACTGAATTTCTTATAAAAACCAGAATTGGGATGCCAGTTCCCGATTCAATATATTGGTTAAAAATCCCGGCCTTGCCTGCTGGAATCTTTTCAGTCCCCCAAGAAAATCCTCTCGGCTCCTTGTGGACAAATCGGAAAAGGGAGCCGGCAGTTTTTGCTTTTTCACTACACTGTCAATATATTCGCTGTTGTTCCTCTCATATTTCTGGAGGGTATCAGGATTTTTCTTTATTTGTCCCGCATACCACTTCAGCAAATTTCCATTTTCCTGTACCTGACCAGTACTGGACAACTTGGCAATAGTTTCCATTGCCTGCATAAAAGCCTCCCGATCCTCTTCGGCAATAAAATTCTCTGACGCATATTCCGCTTTTTTCATGCCAAGGGCAATATTAGCCTGACGTTCTTCTTCGGTGAGGCCGCTTCCTCCCCTGGTGTCAGAGGCCGGTCCAGATTCCCCTTCTTGCTTTCTACCAGCGCCGCTAAGCCATCCCCGGAAAACTCCACGATAACATTTTCCCCATACTGGGAGGAAATGTCATTCAGGGCCTGAAGCGTCTCCTCTCTGGACATCTTATCCATGACTTTATTGCCCTGCTCGTCAGTAGTATTAAATTTATACTTTACCATGGTATCCTTTTGATTCTTATCAGAAGAGCCGTAATGCTTCAGGGATTCCGTTCCCTGATAAAACGACTGATAGTCAGAGTAAATATTCATACATATCTTCCTTCCCTTCCATGGTTTCCAGACGAAGTCCTTACACTGCAAAATCCATTTTGCAATATCCGTTTTACTGTGAAAATTTTGTTGCTAACCTTTTCGCCCTCATCTTATATATCGGCCAACACCCGTTAATCATTAACTGTCTTACAATTATTTCTCTCAGCCTGTTTCGCTCAGATAGAAATGCAATCTTGGAGTTACTTGAATATTTTCTTATAAATTCTCTGTATCTTATATCCCTGATAGGCGGCACTGATTTTTTTTGCTGAGTAGTCTTTTGATGAAAGTGCCGGATAGGATTTCTTATCCCATTTCATCCCACTGCTATTCGTATATGTCTTGCCACTGCAAAGAAAGAACGCCAAATAGCCTGCATTCGCAGAGGCTTGTGGGTCTACAATATACCATTTTCCGTCCAATTTCACCTCATTCCATTGATGATCCGGATTGAGAGATTTGCTATTTGCATGAACATAGCGGCATTTGATTCCCATTCCGTCACAGAGTGCCTTAAACCCTCTGGCAAACCCGGAACACTGCGCCTCATGGTATCCCTTTGAATTTTTATAAACAAGAGAACCCCATGCAGTGTTTGCGCCATGTTTAGCCCAAGTTTTTGCATAGATACATGTACCTGCCATATATAACTGTGCTGTCATTACCTTCTCCAGATTGCTCATATCTGTGGTGATATAGTTATCACAAAATTTTTTCACCGCAGACTTGACCTGAGAAAGCTGTTTGGTATTCAGTGCCGGACCATATACAGAACCAACCTTATAATCCCCCTTTTTTACTGCTTTCGATACCTTTTTGAAATAAGCCTTTTTCCCCTTACTAAGGGAGGAATATGCTTTCTCTCCATCTACTTCCACAAATGCCCTGACTGCATAATAATACTTCTTTTTAGCCGCTACCGCATCATCATAACAAAACAACTGATCATCCCCGGTAACCGTTTCCATTTTCTTCCAGGATTTCTTTGCTGATGTACGGCGATAAACAATATATCCTGTAGCCCCTTGCGACTTTTTCCAATTTATGCGAGCTTTTTTATTCCCAACCACAGAAATCTTTTTTATGTCAGAGGAGGATAAAGTGGTTTTCACAGACATTGTATTACTGTTATCAAGAACACCATCTCTTTTTAAGATGGCATATACCTCAAAATCAGGTTCCCCTGTCTTCTTCCCAAAATTGTATGGATATGTATGGGTATACGAAGATGCGGATGAATCACTGATCGAGATTAAACTACGATCAGCAAAAACTAAATAGCAGGTGGCCTTTCCAGAGTTTGGAGCATGCCATTTCACCGTTGTCCTGCCATAATTTTCTGAAGAGTATGTGGAAGACGCTCCGGACA
The DNA here is from genome assembly GCA_022510605.1 of Lachnospiraceae bacterium. Classification (GTDB taxonomy): domain Bacteria; phylum Bacillota; class Clostridia; order Lachnospirales; family Lachnospiraceae; genus Eubacterium_F. The sequence goes on along the minus strand of JAFLTB010000036.1, from coordinate 4,542 downwards.
TCACATCTTCCAGATCATCCTCTGGCACGGCAGCGATCATATAGGTATATTCCCTTCCGGCAAGCACATTTACATCGGTAAATGCATAACTGCTTTTCCCCGTTGCATACAGCCCGCCGATAATGCTGTAATCCGTATCTTTACTTTTGCGGTAGACAATATATACTCCGTAAAACGAACTGTCAGAGCTCCACGTCAGCCTGACAGATGATGCCGTGAGCACCTCCGTTTTTTGCAATACCGGGACAGCCGTCTGTGTTTTCTCTTCCGCCGCTTTCGTTGATACCGGATTCACCAGTGCAGCACTGTTTACTGTCAAAATTACTGCAAGAAGAAGCGATATTTTCTTGAAATAATGGTTCATTGTGTCCTCCTGTTTTATAATTATTACTTAATATTCCTTTATGATTTCTTCCTCTATTCCATACATCATCTTGAACTTATCGAGGTCTGCCGGATTCTTAATCAGCATAACCTCTTCCATCTTACCTGTATGAATATCTTTAAACCCTGCCACCTGCTCACCGTTGCAAATGCTTGACTTAATTACAGGCTTCTTATTTTCCCTGTCATATGACTGTACCACAGATTTCTTCTTAAATAGTCCCATGCTGTTCTCCTTTTTTATTCCTATTCTATCTTGCCTCCTTTTCAATGTCAACCTGACGCTCAAATACATACTCCAAATCTGTTGATAAGTCATCTCTGTATACATAACCTAACCGGTTAAATTTTTTTATCCCCGTCGGATTTTCAACCCGCATTTCTGCCATATACCGCACCATTTCCCCCCTTGCCATTTTCGCATAAGTTCCCTTAGTTACCAGCTTATCACCGGATGTTTCGCAGAATGTAATGGTAATATAAGTATCTTGTTTGACCAGATATTTTTCAATACATTTGGAATATTCCTTTGAGGCGAGATTGATGATTATACCGTCTTCATCCCTGACAGAACGATAAATCCTATCGCCCCACAAGTCATACAAATTCTTATGTCCACCAATGAAGGCTTTCGCCTGCATTTCCAACCTGTACGGAGTGACCCCATCCATCGGCTTTAATACTCCATAAAATGCTGATAAAATACATAAGTGCTCCTGCACATAATCAAACTGCCCGTCTTCAAATACTGCCGGAGCCATATACTGATATGCAATTCCCTCAAAGGATAAAATGGCAGGGGTCAGCTTGCTGCGAAGGTCCATGTGCTCTAACCGTTTAAAATTTTGCTCCGCTATTTTATCGTTACAGCACCACAATTTCTTTAGTTCTTCATAGGGTTTTGTTTTGAGCCAGCACATGATTTCTTCTGTCTGCTGCAGATGTTCTGGTAAATCCACATAATCCAAAACATCTAATTTTGTATTCATTTTCTTTGCTGGTGAAAGAATAATTTTCATAGCTGGTCTCCCTTTTAATGACGGCACTACATACTAATCTGCATGAGCAAATCCAGTATCTGGCTCGTATGATAAGACGTATTGATTACCGGCAAACGGCGCTCCGGTGACTGGTATTCTTCGCCGGCAATCCGGTGCATCTGCTCTACACTCCGGTAATACATTTCCATGGCATACATTTTTTCCAGCCTTTTATCCTGCTCCCATTTCTTTTCCAGCCATCTTTCATACTGTTCCTTCATAAGTTTTTTATGGCGCAGACGTCTTTCCCAGAAACTGTCCTTTGCTTCTTTATTAAAAAGACTTTCACCCCGTCCATTTTGAAATCCTTTATACCATCCATGTCCATGATACTCCCCTTTGGTGGCTCCAAAATAATGAACGGAAAAGGAGCCGCCGCACATATTGGCAAAGGGGTCATTAAACCGAAAATTCGCCCGCAGGGTATCTAACACCCATTTTTCATATTCCGGGTCATTCTGCATTGCCTCAAAGCCCTCATCCGAAATATGGACGGATATGGAATTGAGGCGCTGGGAGGGGTGCAGGGGAATCTGGCTGATTTTATCCCGGATATAATTTTTGTACTGCTCCAGCGTCATATTCTTTGTCGGCACATCCATAACCCTGAAAGCTCCTGGCACAGAACCCGTTCCTGCCTGAGCAACTTTTCTCGCCAGGGCCGCCTGGAAGGCATCCGGCTCCTCCATAGCCTGCGCTTTGGCGCCATTTAAAAGGTGTTGATAGGTTTTTGTCATAAAATCGATTTGTATTGAGTTATCATCATAAAACATCCTCACTCTCTCCTTTCATTTTTCATCATCACCGTCAGGGTAAAGATATGTTCCTGTGAAGTTCCTCTCTGCGAGGTATTCCAGTCCACCGCTCCCTGATATTTTTCCACTGCTTTTTTTATATTGATAAGCCCTATTCCATGAGTCTCCTTATCTTCCTTATCGGTGTTTGGAAATTCTCCCTGCCGGTTCTGTAACAGCCGGCCGTTAAAACTGTTTTCAATTTCCATGAAAAACAATTTTCCCTGGAAGAAGGAGGACACCTGTATAAAGGGACTATTTTCTTCTTTTTTTAACTTAACACAGGCCTCAATGGCATTATCCAGCGCATTGCACAGTACAATCCCAATGTCATAATTCTGAATTTCCAGTTTCTCCGGAAATATCAGATTTTCTATGTCAAACTGAATACCTGGCACTTCCTGCACGGCCTCATGGTATTTCATATTCAATATGGCATCCACCACAGAATTGCCGGTGTGAAACCGAAGTTCCAGACGGTTTATGGTCTGGTTCAATTCTGCCAGATAATTTTCCAGTTCCCCTCCGGCTTCTCCCTCTTTTCGCGCGGTTTCCTCTACCAGCTGCCGGACAACTGCCAGCTGGTTTTTCATATCGTGCCTCATACCACGCAGGCCATCGTACACCCGGTTCATTTCCTGGATGTTTCCCTCCATGCTGTGTATCTGCTTTTCCAGTACAATCCGGCTGCTTTTTTCCCGGTGCAAAAGAATCATATCCTGGAACAGCTTAATGCCGTACACAATCGCTAACAGATTCAGCACCAGAATGGCCGGAACCATAAAAAACATCCCCGGATGCCGGTTATAGAGGGTCCTTGGAATTTTATCCTCCACAGCAATCATCAGCATCCTCAACAGTACGCAGGTCAGAAGGCTCACCATCCCCGGCGTCAGCAGAAAAAACAATTCCGTCTTATGCACCGGGTACTCCTTCTCCCGGTATCGTCTGGTAATTATCTTTAGCATGAACCGCAAAAGCAGAGCAAATCCTACGCATGTCAGGGTCTGCAGTCCTATCACAATTATATAAATCAACACAGAAAAGGTCTGCACCGAGGTAATAATCCCCTTTCCAAAGCACCAGTTGACAAGCGTTATAAGCGGCTCTCCCAGCTCCATCGCCATGGCGGCGAGAAGTATACAGCTCTCCTCCACTGCCAAAAAAGTCACCGCCAGAAACAGTTTCATGCCCCGGCCCGCCTCGTATAACAACTGCGTAACAATAATCAGAAAGGCAATGGTCACCAAATTTTTTTCCTGGGTTTGTACGCTGGCATAATCCGACCTCCACCAAAATGACATGGCAAATCTCACAGCACACCATAATCCCATGATAAGATACCGTTGTACCAGAGGCGACGGCCATTTTGTCTTCATAAACGCAGTATAAAACCGCTGGAGGCAATACCCCTGAAAAATAGTCAGGAACACTTCCATCCCATAGGCAAACAGGTCATATACCAGTTTATACACCCAAAACCCCTCCCTTTCTCAGATAACGCATATAGGTCTTGACAAATTCCGGGTATTTTTCTTTCGCCAGATACACCTTTTCCCCTGTGTTCATCTGAATATAATCGGCGCTGTATTCGGCAATATGAGCCATGTTCACCAGATATCCCCGGTGACAGCGGTAAAATCCTTCCCCTAACTGCCGTTCCATTTCATTCATGGTGGCATATAACTCAAATATTTCCTTCCGGGTATGAATCTCCACCTTCCGCCGCTGGCTCTCGATGAAATAAATGTCATTTGCCGGTATCGTGGCGTGGCGGTTTCTGGTCTTAATAAACAACTGCCTCTCCTGCTGTCTCTTCTTCTGCTCCACTTCCTGTACCGCCCGTTCCAAAACTCCGGCAAATTTCTCCTCCTCCACCGGCTTCAGCAAATAGTGAAAAGCCGATACATCGAAGGCATCAAATACATAGTCCTTCACCGCAGTAATAAAAATCAGCACGGTATCACCGTCTCTGTCCCGCCATGCCCTGGCGGTATCAATTCCATTGATACCCTCCATCTGGATATCCAAAAAAAGAATATCAAAAGAACTTCCGGAGGATAACAACTCCTCCCCGGAAGCGTACAACTCTACCACGGCCTCCGGCCTTTGCCGGAGGATAAGGGATTTTATCTGCTGCCGTATTGGCTGCTCATCGTCGCATATTGCAATATTCATAACGGCCCATTCCCTCCTATTGTGTATATCGGATAGAAAAAGACTTTTCGTTGTGAAATGTCACGAAAAGTCTTTGAAATGTAATGAAGGGTGGTAAGGATAATAGATGGTTATCTTTGCTAAAAATAGAAAACTGATTATTAGTT
>JAFLTB010000035.1 GCA_022510605.1 Lachnospiraceae bacterium | reverse complement strand
GTAGAGTGCTGGGGTGGTGCCACCTTTGATGCCTCCCTTCGTTTCCTGAAGGAAGACCCATGGGAGAGGCTTCGCAAACTTCGCGATGGCTTCAAAAACACCAAATTGCAGATGCTGTTCCGCGGACAGAACATCCTTGGCTACAATCACTATGCCGATGATGTGGTAGAATACTTTGTGCAGAAATCTCTGGCAAATGGTATTGACATTATCCGTATCTTTGACTGTCTGAATGACCTTCGCAACCTGGATACGGCAGTAAAGGCGGCCAACAAGGAAAACGGACACGCTCAGGTGGCCCTTTCCTATACGTTAGGGGATGCCTATACCATGGATTACTGGAAGGACACTGCAAAGAGAATTGAGGAAATGGGAGCTAAATCCCTGTGTATCAAGGATATGGCCGGTCTTTTAACTCCATATGCAGCTACCGAGCTGGTAACCGTGCTGAAGGAAGCGGTAGATATTCCGATTGACCTTCACACTCACTATACCTCTGGTGTAGCGGCTATGACCTACATGAAGGCAGTAGAGGCAGGCTGTGATATAATTGATACGGCTATGAGCCCGTTTGCTCTGGGAACCAGCCAGCCGGCAACAGAGGTTATGGTTGAGACCTTTAGGGGAACTCCATATGATACCGAGCTGGATCAGAACCTGTTATCAGAAATTGCAGAATATTTCCGCCCGCTGCGGGAGGAGGCTCTGGAGAGCGGCTTGATGAATACCAAGGTACTGGGCGTCAACATTAAGACCCTGATGTATCAGGTGCCGGGTGGTATGCTTTCCAACCTGGTATCCCAGTTAAAGGAAATGGGACAGGAAGATAAATACGAGGAAGTGCTGGAGGAAGTGCCACGGGTGAGAAAAGACTTTGGTGAACCGCCTCTGGTTACACCGTCCTCACAGATTGTAGGAACCCAGGCGGTATTGAATGTAGTAGCCGGAGAGCGCTATAAGATGGTGACAAAGGAATCCAAGAAACTGCTGTCCGGAGAGTTTGGACAGACGGTAAAACCGTTTAATCCGGAGGTTCAGAAAAAATGTATTGGTGATGTGGAGCCGATTACCTGCCGTCCGGCAGACTTAATCGAGCCTCAGCTGGAAAAACTGGAAGCTGAGATGTCCCAGTGGAAAAAGCAGGATGAAGACATTCTGTCCTATGCTTTGTTTCCACAGGTTGCCACGGATTTCTTCAAATACCGTGAAGCCCAGAGGACGAAAGTGGATGCGACACTGGCGGATAAGGAAAATCAGGTGTATCCAGTATAGATGTAAAAGTTTTACGCCTGGCGTAACAAAAGCAGGAACGCCTGCGTAACAAAATAAAAGTGACAGTCCCCGGATTGGTTTCGGGGACTGTTGTGATTATGAGGAAGTTGACATGGAGAAACTATTATCAATTTTGAACCAGTGCCTGAATGAAACTCTGGTGCAGGTGATTCTTAGTAACAGACGCAAATCTTCGATTAGCGTCAGTAAGCCTGCGGCTAACGCCAGCAAGTCTTCGCCTAACGCCAGACGCAAGCCTGCGGTTGGAAAAAAGACAGTCATTCGTCCTTTTCTGGAAAAGGAAGAACTGCTTTTCCAGTTTGCCGAGTACCGGGACAATCAGGTGTTTCACAGTAACCGGGACAAGGAGGAGACTCTGGCTTGCATAGAGAATCTGCTGAAGGAATCCTATAAGCAGATTGAAATCTGGACAGAGGACTGCCAGTATTCTGCCCTGGTGAACCGGCAGGGAAAGGCGGCCATTCGCCGCCATGCCGCCGTTCACAAGAAACTGGAACTACCCCAGGGTGAAATAAGCAGAGACAGATTGTCACACAATCGGAAGAAAGCCTATATTCTGCCGGAGAGTACTCCCATTCCCTTTTTGCAGGAGCTGGGTGTCCAGACAAAAGAGGGCAAAATTATTGACAAAAAGTATAAAAAATTCCGGCAGATTAACCGCTTTTTGGAATTTGTCCGGGATGTGCTGCCGGCCCTGCCAAAGGACAGAAAACTCACCATACTGGATTTTGGCTGCGGGAAATCCTATTTAACCTTTGCCATGTATTATTATCTGAAGATCATGGAGGGGTACGATGTCAGCATGACGGGCCTGGATTTAAAGACGGATGTCATTGCCCGCTGCAATCAGCTGGCGGAAAAATTTGGCTATGAGGATTTACATTTTTTACAGGGGGACATTCAGTCCTACGAGGGCGCCCGCCAGGTGGATATGGTGGTGACCCTTCATGCCTGTGATACCGCTACGGATTTTGCGCTGGGTAAGGCAGTGGACTGGGATGCTAAAGTGATTTTGTCCGTGCCCTGCTGTCAGCATGAGATGAACCGGCAACTCCAGGGCGAACTTTTGCAGCCAGTCATGAAATATGGAATTTTAAAAGAACGGATGGCGGCATTGATTACTGATGGTCTGCGGGCTAATCTGCTGGAGCAGCAGGGATATGAGGTGCAGCTGCTGGAATTTATCGACATGGAGCACACGCCAAAAAACATTTTAATCCGGGCAGTAAAATCCGGGAAGAGGCCGACAGTGAAGACAGAGGAAGCTTATCGGAGGCTGTGTGACACCATGAATCTCCATGGGACACTGGAAAAACTGTTAGAAGAAACTGGATTGAAGTAGCAGAAAATAGGGCTAAAGCAGCAGAAAAAGGGGATAAAATTGAAAAAGGTAATTGAAAAAAGGAAAGCTGCCGATATATATAGTGAAGGTAAGGTAAGTAAAGGATTACTGACTGGTATTTATACCGGACCTTATGTAACTGTTGAAATAAGCTCAAGGAGGAGATTACGGCAGATACACTATTTCATATTTATCAAATTCAATCCATTCGTCCCGTAAACAATGTAATCAAGGTGAATCACTATCGGGAGCAGGAGAGAGAAGGACAGCGTTCAGGGCAGGAATTCTCGACACTGTTGGAAAAGGAAAGGGAAAAGACTAAACGCCAGAAGACGACAGTAGCAGCCAGACCGGAACCTCTGAGGTTGATGGGCGGGCTGAACCAGTACAATCGGAAGGCCATGGAGGTCTGCTTCTACCTTTCCAGTGAGGCTGATTACAGAGCATGAGGAGGTTGCAATTATGCAAAATCCAAGTTTTACCCCTACGCCTTTTGTCGCGGTTGTATGTGCACGGCAAGAGGCGTTTTCTATTATTCGCCATTAAAAAACCCTTGACATTCTCTTCCATACAGGGTATACTACCACCTGTAAAGAAAAAGACTTTACAGGTGGTGGTTTTGTATGGAAAAAGAAGTCTCGTTAAAAGAACCCAAGGAGATTGTAGAATTATCCTACCTGTACGATTTTTATGGGGCGCTATTGAAAGAGAAACATCGCCTGATTTTTGAGGATTACATTCTAAATGATTTCTCTCTTAGTGAGATTGCAGAGGAACGCCAGATGACCAGGCAGGGTGTATACGATGTAGTGCGCCGGTGCCGGATTAAATTAAGAGAGTATGAGGAAAGATTGCAATTGGTTTATAAGTTCCGCCAGACCAGAGAAAAACTGGAGCAGATAGAGACCATTGCCAGAGCAGGCGGAGATAAAGAAGCGGCTCAGGTAATTGCCAGGCTGGCGGAGGAGATATATGACATGATTTAGCAGGGAGGTGGCCACTCATGGCATTTGACAGCCTGACAGCAAAACTGCAGAATGTGTTTAAGGGATTAAGGAGCAAAGGACGGCTTACAGAAGCAGATGTCAAGGCGGCTCTGCGGGAAGTTAAAATGGCGCTGCTGGAAGCAGACGTCAACTTTAAGGTGGTAAAGAACTTTATTAAAGCCGTTCAGGAACGTGCCACCGGTGAGGATGTATTAAACAGTTTGACGCCGGGGCAAACCGTAATCAAATATGTAAATGAAGAAATGGTCCGTATGATGGGAGAGACGGCGGAGGAAATCGAACTGCGTCCCGGCGGTGAAATTACTGTCATAATGATGTGCGGTCTGCAGGGTGCCGGTAAAACCACCACTACGGCTAAGATTGCAGGGAAATTAAAGCAGAAGGGCAGACGGCCTTTATTAGTAGCCTGCGACATTTACCGCCCGGCGGCGATTGAACAGCTGCAGATTAATGGAGATAAGCAGGAGGTGCCGGTATTTTCCATGGGCACCAGCCACAGTCCGGTGGATATTGCCAAAGCCGGAGTGGAGCATGCCAAAAACAATGGCAACAATGTAGTGATATTAGATACCGCCGGACGCCTTCATGTAGATGAGGAAATGATGGAGGAGCTGGTTCATATTAAGGAAAATGTGGAGGTGCACCAGACCATACTGGTGGTGGACTCCATGACCGGACAGGACGCCGTGAACGTGGCTTCCACCTTCCATGAAAGACTGGGAGTGGACGGCGTGGTTCTTACCAAGTTGGACAGCGACACCCGGGGCGGTGCGGCATTGTCTATCCGTGCCATTACCGGACGGCCTATTTACTATGTGGGTATGGGAGAGAAACTGTCGGATTTGGAACAGTTTTATCCGGACCGTATGGCTTCCCGTATTCTCGGTATGGGGGATGTGCTGACCCTGATAGAAAAAGCAGAAGCCGAAATAGACGAGGAAAAAGCCGCCCAGATGGCAAAGAAAATAAAAAAGGCGGAATTTGATTTCAATGACTTTCTGGAGCAGATGCAGCAGATGAAGAAAATGGGCGGTTTGTCCAGTATTCTCAGCATGCTTCCCGGCATGGGACTGCCAGCGGATTTGGAAATTGACGACGATGCGCTGAAAGGAACGGAGGCTATTATCTATTCCATGACCGTAGAGGAGCGTACCAATCCCTCTATTATCAATCCATCCAGAAAGCGCAGGATTGCCAACGGAGCCGGTGTGGACATCGGCGAGGTAAACCGGCTGATTAAGCAGTTTGAGCAGAGCCGGAAGATGATGAAACAGATGTCGGGCATGATGTCCGGCAAGGGCCGCAGGAAAGGCGGTTTCCGTTTTCCCTTTGGGGGAATGTAAAACAATGGGCTCAAGGGGAAATTCCCTTTGATATAAACAGAATGGTTCAGGACCAGATGAAGGAGGTGAAAGACGTGGCAGTAAAAATCAGATTAAAACGGTTAGGTCAGAAAAAGTCCCCATTTTATAGAATTGTGGTTGCAGACCAGAGATCTCCAAGAGATGGAAGAAACATTGCAGAAATTGGTACTTATGACCCAAATCAGGAACCGAGCGTAATCAAGGTTGACGAAGAGGCAGCCAAAAAATGGCTGGCAAATGGTGCACAGCCGACAGACGTGGTTGCCCGTTTATTCAAGCAGGCAGGTATTGAAAAATAATGCGTCGTTTTTTTGTGCGCAGGATTGGAGGCAAGTATGAAAGAGTTAGTTGAAGTGATTGCCAGTGCCTTAGTGGACAATCCCGAAGCCGTCGTTGTCACAGAGACAGAAGATGAGAATGAGATTGTTCTGAGTCTGAAAGTCGCTCCTGAGGATATGGGAAAAGTAATTGGCAAGCAGGGAAGAATTGCCAAGGCGATTCGTACCGTTGTGCGTGCTGCCGGCTCCAAGGGAGAGAAAAAAATTATGGTAGACATTCAGTAAGAGTGCCGGTGCGGCGCATGAGGCGCCGTGCCGTAAAACCCTGCAGGTTATCTTGCAGGGTGTTTTTACATCTTAGCACGACAGCGCCATCGTGCTAGTATAATGGCGCTCAAATTAGCGCTATCGTGCTACAGGGAAAGGACGGATAAGAATGGAGGATTTGCTTCGTATTGGTGTAGTTACTACCACCCATGGTCTGAAAGGGGAAGTTAAGGTGTTTCCTACCACAGACGATATTGCCCGTTTTAAACAATGCGATGAAGTGTTATTGCAGACAAAGCAGAAAATGCTTACCCTGCATGTGGAGCGGGTGAAATTTTTTAAGAATATTGTTATCCTGAAATTCAGGGAATTTAATCAGATAGAAGAAGTAGAAGGATTTCGCAAGTGCGATTTGATGGTGACCAGGGAAAATGCCCTGCCTTTGGCTGAGGGAGAATACTATCTCTGTGATGTCATCGGTGCGCAGGTGGAAACCGAGGAAGGACAGCCCATCGGTACTGTTACCGATGTGATGGAGACCGGGGCCAACAATGTTTTTGTCATTGAGACGGAGAAGGGGGAAGAGGTACTTTTTCCGGTTATTCCAGACTGCATTAAAAAAGTGGATGTAAAGGAGAAACGGGTGGTTGCCCATATTATGAAGGGGCTGATGGAATGAAATATTATGTCATGACACTGTTTCCGGAAATGATAGAGACGGGAATGAACAGCAGTATACTTGGCCGGGCCAGAAAAGAGGGAAACATTGATTTGACCGTGGTGAATATCCGGGACTATACCCTGGACAAACATAGCCGGGTAGACGATTATCCCTACGGCGGAGGGGCCGGAATGGTCATGGAGGCAGAGCCGGTGTACCGCTGCTATGAGGCTTTGTGCAGTGAACTCGGAGAACGGCCAAGAGTGGTATATCTGACGCCCCAGGGCGCTGTGTTTCATCAGAAGATGGCAGAAGAATTGTCCACAGAGGAAAGCCTTGTCTTTCTCTGCGGACACTACGAGGGCATTGATGAGCGGGTGTTGGAAGAGATTGTCACGGATTACGTTTCCATCGGGGATTATGTCCTCACTGGCGGTGAACTGCCGGCCATGGTAATGATGGATGCCATTGCCAGACTGGTGCCAGGGGTGCTGCACAATGAGGAATCCGCAGGAGAGGAGAGTTTTTCGGAGGGGCTGTTAGAGTACCCTCAGTATACAAGACCGGTGGAAATTCTTGGGAGAGAGGTGCCGGAGGTGCTGCTGTCTGGCCACCATGAAAACATCCGGCAGTGGCGGCAGGAACAGGCCATAGAGCGGACGAAACAGAGACGACCGGATTTGTATGCAAAATGGCAGGCGGAACAGGGAGAGAATTCATAGTCGGAATCTTGTTACAATTTACAGCGGGAACCTTGTTACAAGCATCTTGCATTTTGCGTCATGAAAAGGTATAATATAGATAACCATGTTACAGACAAAAGGAGGAGCAGTCATGAGCCGTTTTGTTCGATGTGAGCGAGATACCAGAGAGACAGAGATTGTCGTGGAATTAAATCTGGACGGAACCGGGGAATATGATATTGACACCGGTATCGGATTTTTCGACCATATGCTGGAGGGCTTTGCCAGGCATGGTCTCTTTGACTTGACCGTATCAGTTCATGGCGACACCCATGTGGACGCCCACCACACGGTGGAGGATACCGGGATTGTGCTGGGACAGGCCTTTTTGGAGGCTCTGGGTGATAAAGAGGGGATTTCGCGGTTTGGCTATTTTGTTCTTCCTATGGATGATGCGCTGGTATTAGCTTCCCTGGATTTTTCCGGAAGAACTTTCTTTTCCTTTGAGGCGGAGTTTGCGGCAGAGCGGCTGGGTGCCATGGAGACAGAGACAGTTCGGGAATTTTTCATGGGTCTTGCCTCCGGGGCACAGATGAATTTACATATTCGCCAGTTGGCCGGAGAAAATACCCACCACATTGTGGAGGCGATGTTTAAGGCGGTGGCGAAATCCATGGATATGGCCTCGCAGATTGATGGACGGATTGACGGAGTGCTGTCCACAAAGGGAGTTTTATAAAACAGTTGGGAGGAGACTCTATGGCATACAAAAAGATTATTCCTTTCATTAACGGGGAAAATGAAATGGCGGCAAATATCGTCAGGATGGCAGAGGAATACTGCTTTGCCGGAGCGGACGAAATATTTCTATATAATTATTCCAAACTTGAAAGTGAGAGGGAGGAGTTTTTAGCCACATTGAAGGAAGTGGGCCGGAAAATCGACATTCCCTTTCTAGTGGGTATGTATACCGGGCGTTTTGAAGATGTAAAAAAAGCCTTCTATACCGGGGCAGACCGGGTGGTAATCAAATATGAAATCTGCCCATCGGAGAGTTTGATTAAAGAGGCTGTGGGACGGTTTGGAAGCGACAAGATACTGATTGAGGTAGATGAAGAGCTTCCCTTTGAGAGGATTGCTTTTCCGGTAGATACGCTGCTGATAAAGCATGTGGATGCCGGTGTGCCGCTGGAGATGAAGATACAGGCCTGTCGAAAGCAGATACTGATTCGAGACAGCCTTCTGCGCAATGACCTGGAGGAGTTGTTAAAACTGCCGAATGTGTCCGGTGTATCCACCAATTATTTTGAAAACAGGGACTTATTTAAGATAAAGCGCCAGATGAAGGAAGCGGGTATTGAGATGAATACCTTCGAGAGTGCCATTCCGTTTTCGGAATTCAAGACAGACGAGAAGGGCCTGGTTCCCTGTATCGTGCAGGATTACCGCACCAGTCAGGTGCTTCAGCTGGCCTACATGAATGAGGAGTCCTATCAGGCCACCTGTGCCACGGGCAAAATGACCTATTACAGCCGGAGCCGTCAAAAACTCTGGTGTAAGGGAGAGACCTCCGGACATTTTCAGTATGTAAAGGAACTGACGCTGGACTGTGACAATGACACGATACTGGCAAAGGTTCATCAGGTGGGGGCGGCCTGCCACACTGGCGCCTACAGCTGCTTTTTTAGAGAACTGGCCAAAATGGAATATAATGATACCAATCCTCTTACGATATTAGAGGAGGATTTCAAAACGATACTGGAGAGAAAACAGAATCCAAAGGAAGGCTCATATACCAATTACCTTTTTACCAAAGGCATAGACAAAATTCTAAAAAAATGCGGGGAGGAGGCCTCAGAGATTATTATTGCGGCCAAGAATCCGGATGCAGAGGAATTGAAGTATGAGATTGCCGATTTTCTCTATCATATGATGGTGCTTATGGCAGAGTGCGGCCTGACTTGGGAGGATGTAATTAAGGAACTTGCAAACCGAAGGTAGCAAGGGGAGGCTGAGAAACGCACCCCATCCGCACAAGGGGACTTTTCTAATAGTAGCAAAGTAACATAAATAATAAGGAGGTAATAATATGGAACTATTATCTGCATTTGGCGAATATCTCATTCGACTGGTGGTCTTTACAGCGGTGGCAGCAGCAGGCATCGCAGTGGGAATCAAATGGAGAAAGTCAAAGAACGAAAAGGAAAAGGCAGCAGAGACTGAATAGACAGGTGATTTACGATGATTGGTAGAAAACGAAAAAAACTGGGAGACTTACTGGTAGATTCCGGCGTCATTACGGAAGAACAGTTGATGGATGCGCTGAAAAAACAGCGGGAGCTCGGTCTTCGTCTTGGGGAGACTCTGATTGAGTTGAAATTTACCGATGAAAACGAGATAACCGAGGCGATTCACAAACAGATGGGCTTTTCTATTGCCAAAATCAGAGAGGCCAAACTGTCACCGGAGGTCATTGCCTTATTGCCGGAGGCCATTGTCCGCAAGCATAATGTAGTGCCCTTTGAACTGGACCCGGAAAACCCGAATATTCTCCGTGTGGCCATGGCAGACCCTCTGGATATTCTTGCCATAGACGATTTATCCATTGTCACCAGCATGCAGATTGAGCCTATGGTAGCCACTCCTTCCGATGTCTACTTTGGGATTGAGCGCTACTATGGAAACGAGCAGGTTGCCAAGGTGGCAGAAGCCTATTCCAAGGAGAGGCAGGAGCAGCAGAAGGCCCGGGAGAAGCATGAAGAGGGCAATGAAGAGGTAGACAATGCGCCGATTGTCCTTTTGGTAAACAAGATTATTGAGCAGGCGGTCAATGAGCGGGCCAGCGATGTTCATATCGAAGCTTTGGAGGACAGTGTCCGCGTCCGTTTCCGTATCGACGGTGTAATGCAGGAAATGATGCGATATGAGCATGAACTGTTGAATGCCATTGTGGCCCGTATTAAAATTATCAGCGGCATGAATATATCCGAGAAGCGTGTACCCCAGGACGGCCGTATGACCCAGCGGTTTAACCGGGTGGAATATGACATCCGTGTATCCAGTCTGCCTACGGTGTTTGGTGAGAAGGTCGTAATGCGACTGGCTTCCAAATCTGCTTTAACAAGAGATAAGAGTGAACTGGGATTCCCGGAGGAGGAAATGCGACGGTTTGAGGCACTGGTACACAATCCTCATGGCATTATACTGGTAACCGGACCTACAGGAAGTGGTAAGTCTACCACCCTGTATACGGTATTAAGTGAATTGAATTCCGGAGATGTGAATATCATAACCGTAGAGGATCCGGTGGAGGCCGATGTGGACGGCATCAATCAGGTTCAGGTGAATGAAAAGGCTGGTCTTACCTTTGCTTCGGCGCTGCGTTCCATTTTGCGTCAGGACCCGGATATTATTATGATTGGAGAAATTCGTGACGAGGAGACGGCTTCCATTGCAGTTAAGGCGGCAATTACCGGCCACCTGGTAGTCAGCACCCTGCATACCAACAGTGCGGCCAGCACCATTACCCGTCTGGAGGATATGGGAGTAGAGCCATATCTGATTGCGGATTCCACGGTGGGCATTATTGCTCAGCGTCTGGTGAGACGTCTCTGTCCGAAATGCAAGAGGGAACATCAGCTGACGGATGAAGATAAGACAAGGCTTCGCCTGCGGGGCAGTGCGACGCCTACCATTTATGAGCCAGGAAACTCAGGATGCAGTTTCTGCAATAATACCGGTTACCGGGGACGAATCGGTGTGTATGAAATCATGCCGGTATCACCGGCAGTCCGGCAGGTAGTTGCTGCCGGAGGGAGTGCAGAAGAAATTCAGCAAAAGGCGTTATCGGAGGGGATGACTACGCTTCGTGTGGGCGCTGCTAAGCTGGTGCTCAATGGCGTTACCTCTATTGCTGAGGTAGAGAGGATTGCCACAGAATAGAGGAGGAGATTATGACAATTAATGATTTACTGGCAAAAGCGAGAAAAGTAGGGGCTTCGGATTTGCATGTGTCGGTGGGGACGCCGCCCAAATGCCGTATCAACGGCGAACTCTGTGATTTGATGGAGGGGAAAATTTTGCCGGCGGATTCCAAGGCGTTAGTGGAGCAGATGATACCGGGACGCCTGGTGGAGAAATTTAACCAGGAAGGTGAAGTGGATTTTTCCTACACGGTTAATGGTGTGGGACGATTCCGTGTCAACATTTTCAAGCAGAGGGGAACCATGTCCTTTGTTATCCGTGTTGTCAATACGGAAATCCCAACCCCGCAGTCTCTGGGACTGCCGGATTCGGTGCTGGATCTCACGACTAAAAAAAGAGGGCTGGTGCTGGTGACGGGCCCAACAGGAAGCGGTAAATCTACTACGCTGGCTTCGTTGATTAATATTATTAACCAAAATTATAATAAGCATATAATTACTTTGGAGGACCCGATTGAGTATTTGCACAGACATGCTCGTTCGGTGGTGAACCAGAGAGAAGTAGGTATTGACACCCAGTCCTATGCAGGGGCGCTCCGGGCAGCGCTGAGGGAGGACCCGGATATTATTCTGGTAGGAGAGATGCGTGACCTGGATACCATCGCCACAGCGGTGACGGCGGCAGAGACCGGACATCTTGTGTTTTCTACGCTGCATACCATCGGAGCGGTGCCCACCATCGAGCGTATCATCGATGTATTTCCTACTCATCAGCAGGCGCAGATTCGTATTCAGCTGGCTACATTGTTAGAGGCCATTATTTCCCAGCAGCTGATACCGACGGTAGATAAGCAGAGCCGGGTGGCGGCCTTTGAAATTATGTATGCCACCAGCGCTGTGAGAAATCTGATAAGGGAGGCAAAACCCCATCAGATTCCTTCGATTATCCAGACCAGCAAGCAGAGCGGTATGATGACCATGGATGATGCGCTGTTTGAATTATATCGGGCAAATCAAATTACCAAAGAAGACGCCTTTATGTTTGCACAGGATCAGAGCAATCTGATAAGGCGGATGATATAAGAAGGGAGGAAAAGCAGTGGCGAAATTCAAATATGTGATTACCGACAAATATGGTAAGGAAAAGCGTGGAACCACGGAGGCTGCTTCCGAGGAGGCCGCTATTGCTAAATTAAAGGGTGATGGCAGTGTGGTTCTTCAGATTAAAGAAACTATGGCCTTGGAAGAAGCTGGATGGAATATCCAGATAGGCAATCCGGTGAAAAAGAAGGACATTACGATTTTCTGTAAGCAGTTTCACAGTATCCTGGTTGCGGGTGTTACCGTGATCGAGGGTCTGCGGATGATTCAGGACCAGACCCAGAATAAATACCTGCGCAAGGCGCTCTACAATGTACAGGTCAATGTGGAAAAGGGAGATACCCTGGCCAATGCCATGGAGATGGAGGGAAAGGTATTTCCATCCCTTCTGATTCACATGGTGGCAGCAGGGGAAGCTACCGGTAATCTGGAAATTGCCTTTGACCGTATCTGTAAGCAGTTTGACAAGGACTTGAAACTGACTTCTATGGTGCGATCGGCCATGATTTATCCGATTATGGTGTTGGTAGTGACGGTTATCGTTATTATTATCCTGATGGTTTTTGTTATACCGAATTTTCAGGATGCATTTGACACTATGGGTGAGGAACTGCCGTTCCTTACGCAGTTAGTCGTGGATGTCAGTGATTTTATGTCGGCAAATATTATCTGGGTTGTAGGAGGTCTGGTGCTTTTTATTATTCTTCTGATGACAGGGAAGAATACGGAGCCGGGGAAAAACTTTACCAGCGCTGTGGCATTAAAAATGCCCCTGATAAAAGATTTTTCTGTAAAAAATGCAGCGGCTAAATTTTCCCTTACCATGTCCACGCTGATTGTGTCCGGTGTCTCCGTTGTAGAATCGCTGGATATTGTGGCCAACGTGGTGGAAAACCGGGTAATCCGCCGGGCCATCAAAGGATGCAGAGAGGAGGTTATGCAGGGTATTCCTATGTCAGAGCCTTTAGAAGCATCTGGTGTCTTTCCGCCTATGGTGCATCATATGATACGAATCGGGGAGGAAACTGGTACTACAGAGGATATGCTGGATAAAATTGCTGAGTACTATGAGGACGAGGTGGAGGAGACTACCCGGAACCTGACGGCAGCCATGGAACCTCTGATTATTATTGTGCTGGCGGTGGTAGTAGGTTCCATACTGGGAGCTGTCCTTATGCCTATGCTTACCATATACGAGAGTGCTGGTAATGGCTGATAAGCACGCTGACGCAAGACTAAACAGGATTCAAATTAGCACCGTCGTGCAGGAAAAAGAAGAAAAAATTGTTAAAATTAACAAAAAATTCATAAAAAATCGTATATTTTATAACATTTTGCTTGAAAATCACTGGCAAATCAGTTATAATACAGGTGTAATTATAATATACCCTCTGGTATAAGAGGGTAAATACCCTGAAACATAGGTTTGTGTTTTGGGGAAAATAAAAAATAAAAAGGAGAGAAGAAGTATGAAAAAGAAAATTCAGAAGTATCTGAGCGGCGAGCGCGAAGGTTTTTCTCTGGTAGAGTTAATCATCGTTATCGCAATCATGGCAATCCTGATTGGTATTATTGCTCTGGCAGTAATCCCATATCTGAACAAATCCAAGGAGAGTAAGGATTTGTCCAGTTTGGATACTATAGCATCTGCATTGACAACGGCAGTTGCTCAGACCAAAATATCAGGAAGCGGCACATTTAAATATGGTGCTGCCAGCAATGCTAATGACAAGAAGGTTGAGGATGCAATGAAAGAGGTACTGGGAGATGCCGTACCATCTCTTGGTTCTAATGCAGCCAATGGATGTTCCGTTTATTGTAAGTATGACACAAGTTCAAATACAATTGTTGCTTATGCTTCTACAGATGGTACTGCGGCTGTTGCGAGCGGCTATGACAATGTAACAGGGTATGACACAAATCTTTCTAAGAAAGCAACTGGAACAGCACTTGCTGTTGGCAACTAAAGAAACAGAAATATAAGGAGAGCCCACTATGGCATTAGAATGCTTTATCCTTTATATTATTGTATTTTTATATGGCATTATCGTGGGGAGTTTTCTCAATGTGTGCATATACCGGATACCGAAGGAAGAAAGTATAGTCACAGTGGGTTCTCATTGTATGAAATGTAGTCACCGGTTATCGTGGTACGATTTGTTCCCGGTTTTCAGTTGGCTGTGTTTGAGAGGGCGGTGCCGATATTGTAAGGAAAAAATATCCATACAGTATCCGCTGGTGGAAATGGCAAACGGCATCCTGTATCTCATAATTTTTGCTGTGAACGGGTGGAACTGGGACAGTCTGCTGTGGTGCATTGTCACTTCATCTTTACTTGTGATAAGTGTCATTGACGCCCGCACCATGATGATTCCCACCGGCGCCGACCTGGTAATACTGGCGGCGGGAGTGATTCATCTGCTTTTACATCTGGATAACTGGTACTATTATGTGATTGGCTTCTTTTGTGCAAGCCTTTTTCTGCTGTTATGCGCCCTGCTATTTCGCGCAGTGACGAAAAAGAGCGGCTTGGGTCTGGGGGATATTGAACTGATGGCCTGTGCGGGCCTTTGTATCGGCTGGGGACATGCACTTTTTGCCGTTGTTTTTGGCTCGGTGATGGGAGCACTGATTCAGGGGATTAAGTTGGCAGTTACAAAGAAGGGCAGGAAATTTGCCTTTGGGCCTTATCTGGCAGTGGGGATTTTCATTGCCATGCTGTGGGGCGATGTGATTTACGACTGGTATATCGGCCTTGTTCTCTATGGGATGTAGGCGGTGGTTGCAATGACAGAAGACGGAAAACTTTATTGTTTTTAGAACCTTTATTGCATGAAGAAATTTTTGTCATAACAAAAAAACTTTCATAAAATAAAACGAAAAACTTTCATGAGATGAAAAACTTTCATGGAATGAAAGTTGTAAAAACAACAAAGGAAACTTACTAGGGAGGAATGGATAGATGGCAAAAAAAGTGATTGTGGTGCGTATAGGTACCAGGACTATCCATATTGTGCATATGGAAAATACGGTATCTACTCCCACTATTTACGGGTGTGTGCGTGTGCCGACGCCGGAAGGCTCGGTGCAGGATGGACTTGTTACGGATGTTGCAGAGATTGCCCGGAGAATCAAAAAGGCCTGTTCCGAAAAAAATATACGAACCCATGATGTAATCTTTACCATTGAATCTGCAAAGATTGCCAGCCGTGAGACCACCATCCCGTCCGTGAAAAAAGACAAGGTGGCTTCTGTGGTTATGGCCAAGGTGCCGGATTTGTTTCCGGTGGATGCGGAGAAATATATTTTTTCCCATGTACTGCAGGGGAAGGAAACGGATGACGGAGAGGGCGGTAAGATACAGGATGTCCGTGTGTTTGCGGCACCTGCTGACCTGATTGACTCCTATTATTCCCTGGCCGAAGCAGCAGGGCTGAATATTGTGGCCATTGAGGCAGATGGCAACAGTGTATTTCAGTTGATGAAGCGCCAGGTGAAAGACGGAGTGTCCATGGCGCTGCAGATTAATCGAGATTCGACACTTGTAAATATTATCAACGGAGAGAAACTTCTGTTACAGCGTGTCCTGCCTTACGGTGTCAGTGTGTTTACCGAAGTTATGTTACAGGAGGAAGCCTTTCAGGTAAAGGATATGGACAGTGCCCTTCAGATTCTGGCTACCCAGCGGGTGTTACTGCATCATCTGAACAGCGAGAATCCAACGGGGGATTTCTCTTTGGGCAAGCGGATTGAAGTGACAGACAATGGCAGTTATCTGATAGAAAATATCGGCCGTGTTATTGAGTATTACAATTCCCGTTATCAGGATCAGCCAATTCGGGAAATCATATGTATCGGACGTGGCTGCAGCGTGGCAGGACTTCAGGAATTACTGACGAATGAGTTGGGGATTCCGGCCATGATGCCAAAGGCGATAGCCGGCGTGCGCTTTAATCGTAAAATCAACATTGGTGCAGCGATTCTGCAGTACGTCAACTGCTTTGGTGCGGTGTTTAATCCGGTGAATTTTGTTCCCCGGATAGTGGCAGAGAGGGAGGCAAGGAAAGGTTCCCTGACGGCGTCAGTTCTGGTGTTTGTGGGCTGTCTGCTTGTTGGCGTTTTGCTGGCAGGATTTTCTGTCTTCCAAGTGATTACCGCTACTCAGGACAGAGATTTCTGGGAGGCCAGAAATAATGCTTTGGCACCGGTGCAGGATGAATTCGATACACTGACGAAGTTGGAAGCGAATTATGCATTGTGCCATTTGTTACAGGATACGATAGATACCAACAATAATCATTTTGACACCTTGATTCGTAAGATATCCAGTCTGTGTCCGAAATCTTTTCGGATTCAGAGTATATCAGCAGATGAAGAGACTATTACCATCAGTGGTACCTCCACAGACCGGTTGTCCTCTCTGTCGGCATTGAAGATGCAGCTGGAGAAAATCAGGGATATCCAGAATGTGACCATTAATGAAATTTCGGAGACAAGGGATGCGCTGGCCAGAAGACGGCAGTATTCCTATACCCTGGTATTTGAGTATACTAAAGAACCGGCTAAAGAACCGACAGAAGAACCGATAGAAACTGGGGAGGAGGTGCAGTAAGTATGAAGAATGGAATGTCAACCAATCAGAAAAGAGCCATTTTTATCTGCGCCGGCATATTGATTTTACTGCTTACCTTTTTCTTTGTGTTTCAGAGAAATATGGAAACGGTGCTGGAACTTGAGACTGAGACCAACAAGTACAAGTCAGCGGTAGATTATCTCAGTGCCATGCAGATGCAGGTGAATGAGATGCAGGAGACGGCGCCTGAAAAGCAGGGTGAGATAGATACCTATACGCAGGAATTTCCCTGCCGGATGACCCAGCAGAAGGTTATCTACAATATATATCAGATGATGACAGATACTGGTGTTAGGATTACCAGAATCAGTCCCGGCATGGAGAGGAAATTTTTTGAAGCAGGGCAGTTTATTTCCCTGGAAGGCGGGGAGAATACCTCCGATGCACAGACGGAAACTGTCACGGGAAGTGCGGTGGAAGAGAATCCGGAGACAAAGGTAAGTCTGGATGCCATGGTGGGGAAGGTTACTACCTATGAATTAGAGATGACTGGTACCCGGAATCAGATTTTAAAATCTGTTGCATGGATTGCGAATAACCTAGAGCATATGGCAGTGACGAACCTGAGTTTTTCCTTTGATTCCAGCACTGGCAAACTTACTGGAACGATGCGGGTAAATTATTTTGCCATGAATGGAAATGGCGCAAAATATGAAGAGCCGAATATTTCGGGAATCCAAATTGGGACCGATAATATATTTGGAACAGTGAAATAGTAAAGAATTTGAAACAAATGGAGATAAATGCGGAAAGGAGCGGTGTCAGAATGAAACAAAACAAAGAAGGTTTTTCCCTGGTGGAATTGGTAATTGCCATTACGGTACTGGCGATTCTTACGATACCGATTCTTGCGTATTTTACCAATGCAGCGGTTTCCACCAGCCGAGGTAAGGATACCCAGAAGGCCAATATGGCGGCTCAGTCTGTGCTGGAGGAATTGAATTCCTGTACCAGTTTTGAGCAGATTGAGGAGGAATTAAAAGAAGACCCGGAACATTTGTGGCAGGTGGATGAAGTGGGGCCGAAGCAGTCCAAGTTGACAAAAACAGTGGAGGTGGACAACACCACTTATCAGGCAAAAGTGACAGTAGATTTTGATTATTCCACCACTAACTCAGACGGCGATGATGTGGATTCCAAGTATAATGACTATCCTGCTCCACAGTTGACGGAAGTATATTCCCCTAACAGTGTAGTAATAGCAGAATCCGATGAAACAGAGACTGCTGTCAGTAATTTCTATTATCAGACTTATAAGACAGATAATATATCTGTGACAAAAGCCCAGATAAGGGAAGACATGAGCCGTACTCTGTGCCTGGATGTGGAGAAGAGCGGGGAGTTGTATCTGGTAAAGGGCTATTATCGTTATGAATATGACGGGGAAACCTATGAAGCAGTTCTGGAAAACACCAAGATAGAAGCCTCAAAATTGCAGAATATTTATTTGTTCTACGATTTACTGCGGGAAGATGTTTTAAATGAAAACGTAGAAATTAATATTACGGGTATAGATTTGGGCATTCCGGATGACGAAAAAATCAATCTGTTTTTTGTCTGCCAGAAGGGTTCCTTTGAAAAACCAGATGGTTACTCTCTCAATGTGAATGGTACGAATAAGAATTTACTCCATTATTATTCCAATGACATAACAGTGCAGGGAGTCACATTGGCGGAATCTAAGATTGTTAAGCACAGTACAGGAAAACGGATTGCTGCTATAACGGTAGATGTATATGATGATAGAGATGGGACGACCAGACTGGCAAGTCTGCAGACCTCGAAAGGAGTATGAGTATGGACAGGATTTCTTTATTTCAGAAACGTAAAGCCATAGGAAATTCAAAACTGAAGTCTCTGGTCAGTCGGAAAAAAGAGGGTTCTTCTCTGGTTTCTGTTGTTATTGGTGTTCTGTTTTTGGCGGCAGTGGGCTTTACCATTCTGATGGTGGCTACCCGGTATCTGGTGACAGTACATGTGGACAGCAATTCCAGCGATAACTTTTATCAGACAGAAGGAATTCTGGAAGAAGTGCGCACTGGTCTGCTGGAGTACGCAGGTGATTCCAGCGAGGTGGCCTACAATGATATTATGGTAAATTATACTAAGGCCACGGAAAGCATGAAGGAGACTTTTGCAAAGGAATATATCTGCGGAATTGCAGAAAGCATTACAGGAATTACTCCCTATAACTGGCAAGATAGCGAAATTGGCAAAATCCAGCCCTGTGATATTAAGAAACTGCAGGCCCTGACAAAGAAACCTGACGCAGTGAAGACGATGCCAGGAACGAGTTTGGGCTTTGTTATTAATTATAGTGATACGAAGGGGTATTCCCTGACGATTAAAAATCTGTTGATTGATTATACAGATGAGAGCAATTACCGTTCCACCATACAGGCGGACATTAATATCCGGGTTCCCGATTACAAATTTGAAGGGGATTCCACTTTGGGTGAGTTGAAAGATTATATTGTTATTTGTGATGATATGCTTCAGGTTAGCAATGGCAGTACCAGTGCCGGTGTAACCTTTACTGGTAATATTTATACAGGGAACCGGGACACCGGTATCCGGGTGGATACCCAGAATGGCGCTGACTTTAAGAGCCAGACCATTATCAGCCGAGGGAATATGGATGTTTATACTGGTGCCAAGGTGGATGTTTCCGGAGAGCCGGGAACGGATGGCTCAGCTGTGCCTGGAGATTTGTGGTTGTTGGGGCTCCGTATGCGGTCTCAGAGTGGAGTAGATAGTGGTTCCTCTCTGTCCACGGAATTTACTATGAATGAAAATGCCTATATAGAAAATGATTTGGATATAGGGGATGACAATTCTGTGGTGACCATTTCCGGAAAATACTATGGATATAGTTATAATGAGGAGAATACAGCATCGGGAGAGGCCCGGGCGGATTACAGCAGTGCCATTTTAATTAATGGGTTGAATACGATTCTGGATACGGATGCACTGGATAAGTTAATTCTGGCAGGACGGACCTTTGTGTCCCGGTATGATGACCAGCCATCGGATATTATGATGGGTGAATCTCTGGCAGTAAAGAGCAATCAGATTGCCTACCTGCTTCCAAATGAATATATTTCCACAGGCAGCAACCCCTCTCTTACCAGTGATAATCCGACTGTAAATGTAACGGCTCTTCGAAATTCCGATATTGGCCCATATCTGCCAAATGGTTCAGAACCTTATATGGCCAACTACAACAGTAACGGGTATGTATACTTTTATTTGAAGTTTAAGGATGAAAAGAACGCAAACGAATATTTCCGCCAATACTATGCAGGAACGGGAAAGGACGAGGATGGCAACGAAATTTCCAACAAGACCCAGTTGACAGAGCGGGCCAGGGCCTATATTTCTACCTCAGACACGGATGGGATGAAACTTTCGCCGAACCTGTATCTGATTGCGGGGAATATTATACATAATTATTATGCAACGGATGGCTCCAGTATTCAGACGGAGAATTATTATGATAATGCCGGTAATCCGAAAGATGACCTGTTAGATGATGGAAGAAAAATAGGTCAGGATTATGTGGGAAGACAGTTGACCCTGTTGGCTTCTGGCGGTACGGGAAGTATGCGACTGGCGGCAGATGCTAAGGGACTGGTGGATAGCCAGATTATTGATTTCAGTAAGATTCCTTCGGGGGGAATTGACACGGAGGATAACGCTCCCGGTGGTCGAATTTATGTGACAAAGGGCGATTATACGGTAGATGGCAGTTGGGTGGATGGCGACGGCATACAGAGAGGACTTATTATTGCTGAGGGCGATGTGGATGTGCAGCACGACTTTACTGGATTGATTATCGCCGGAGGAAAGGTGACGACCAAAAGTGGGAACCTTCAATTAGAGTCTGATATTGTAATGGTAGGTAATCTTCTGGAATATGCCAGGGAAGATGAGGAGTTGTCAAAAGTGTTCCGTGGAATGAATGGAACGGAGACACATAACCCGACGGATTTAAGCCAGTGTATTTCTTATCAGAACTGGGTAAAGAATGATATAAGTAATTAGAAAGTATGGTTCCATAAAGGAGGTGGCAGATGGTGAAGAAAAATAAGCAGGGCTTTTCGCTGGTGGAATTAATAATTGTGATTGCGATTATGGCGATTCTGACAGGACTTATGGGTCTTGGTTTTGGCTATCTGCGCACAGCGGATTCCAAAGGTGTGGCTTATGGTATTAACAGCGGCCTGTCGGATTTAAAATCCAGAACCATGGCCAAAAGTGAGGCTGTTTATATGCATCTGGTTGAGCGTGATGGCAATTATTACCTGAATTATACTGACTCAGAAGACGCTCTGTCAGAATCAGAAGGCCTTGGGGAGAAAATTGGAAGCAGTGCTGTGGAAGTTAAATGTGATGGGACAGAACTGCCGGCAGAAGGCGATGTCTGTTTTGCTATCCGAAGAAAGGATGGTGCCTTTACTAAGGGACCGGAAAAGATTGAAGTGACGGCAACAAATGGTTCTAAATATATAGTGTATCTTGTGAAATCAACCGGACGGCATTATGTGGAGTAAGAGGGATAAGGCGGTGGTATTGTGAAAAAAATGAATCAAGAGGGTTTTTCGCTGGTGGAATTGGTGATTGCCATGGCAATATCGGCAATTGTGATGTCGAGTGTCATACTTATTATTGGATATGCCTCCCGAAGCATGAGTCTGACTCAGGCGAAGGTGTCCTTACAGGATCAGGCAAAAGATGCCTTAAATCATATTTCTGCTTATGCTATGGAAGCCAGCGGGGGGCTGTGGACGGATTCTACTAAGGTATTAGAACTTCATAACCAGAAGATTGGGGACGATGGCAATATCAAATCGGTTGACATGTACTTCTATTGGCAGACGGACAATGCACTTTATTTTGGGGATATGACTTCCGCAGTTTCCGAATCGGCATTATCCACGGCAGATAAGCGGTATCTATTGGCAGAGAATGTGGACGGTTTTAAATGTGAAATTAAGAAGGATGACAAAACGGGAAAAAAGATACTTCATGTTGAGATAACGATGAGAGATGAGATGTCGGAATTTATTTGTTCCAAGGATATATATATGAGGAATCAGTAAAGGAGGCGCTGGTATGAGAAAGAGAAGGATTGGGAAATATGTAGGACTTACCCTGGGCTGTACCGTGATTTGTGTAGCAGTATTTTTAGCTTTGCAGGCAAACCAGGTGTTTGGTAAGTTTGTATCTCAGGAACCTTATGTAGAAGGGATGCCGGAAACCGCTTCGGTAGTAGTCACCTCAGAGGGAGGTACCCAGCAGGGATCCGTTGGTACGGGCGCTTCGCCATGTCCAGCTACGGAAGGACTTCCTAAAGTTCCCACAGCCGAGGGGATTAAGGGAAGTGAGACAAATCCTTTTGTCCTGCTGGAGGTAGTACCGGACAAAGCCATGCAGCAGTGGACCTATCTCAGTGGTAGTGTGGAATCCGGCATGCCAGAAAAACTGGATGCTATGGCGATTGGTATTAAAGTGAGTGATAAAGCCTACAAAAACGATCATGCCAAAAGATTTACGAATGAGAAAAACCTTGGTAACTATCCATTTGCCAGCGAGTATGGACAATGGTTTATCAATGACCAGTATGAAGTATATAAAATTGGAAGCAAATCACAAAAAGAAAAGATGCCTTTTGTAGAGCTGGCTCAATTGTATACCATAAGTATTTCTGCAAAGAACCTTGAAAATCAAGAACAGTTCGAGGCAGATTATCAGGCAAACAAAAACGATATAGGAAAACTTTTTGATAAGTACCCGGAACTTTTTGCCAAAGATGATAATGGTGAAACTATCCGGGATATTGCCAAAGCGGATAGTAAGAACTGGGAAATTGACAATAAAAAGCATGTGATTCAGGAAGAAAAGGGAAACGATCTGAGTACGGGATATCTTGTGGCAGTAGAACCGGGAAAAGGAGATTATGGCTATGCCAGTGAGGAAGATTTTGATGGCAGAGATATTGAGGGAGTGGGTTACCGCCGTATTCTGACGAAGACAGGAACGGATAAAGACCGCTGGGTCTATGTAAAAACCCAGGAGGAATTGCAGGAGCGCTTCCCGGGAGCAAAAAATTGGATTAGTGGAAGTAATTTCTGGAATAATGACCTTGGAATTGGATGGTCAGACTTAAAGAACTACTTGGAAGGTTCGGAGATAACAGGATTGTATACGAGTGTGGCAGGCAGCTGGCCGACATATCGTATCACCGAGACCCCGGAGAAATCGGAACAGTTATATACCTTCAAGTATTACGGACTGAAGAACAATGAGATTCTAAAGCGTGCCCTGTTCGTATTCAAGAACCAGGAGGAATTTGAGAACTTCCATATGCAGGTTATTTGTATGACTCCGGCAGAATTGAATGAACTGTCCAAAAAAGATACAGATGAAACCCTGGATATGATTGAGCGGGCGGATATGTTCTCGTTCCAGACCTACTCTGCGGGCGGTGGTTCTGACGTGAATGATATGAAGTTCTTGTGTAATTTGTATCACAAGGAAATATTGGGAGAAGAGAATTATGAATATGATGCAGATAAGGTAACCTTATTCTATGAAAACGATTTGGAATGGGATTTATGCAGTAAAATAATTCTGCGGGAAAGTGAGAATAAAAACCTTCCTCTCATCTTTAACCAGATGGTAGGTATGATGATAGAGAAGGGAGTTACCCAGTCAAGCGAATATGAGACCCATATGTTTGTTACAGAGGGAATTCCTAACGTTGCGGAAAGTGTTCAAACCGATGTCCCTGCCAAGGGAAGTTTGAATAATATTTCCAAAATGTATCTTATTTCTATTCAGTTTGATTTATTAGCAAGACAGAAAAAGGATGGTCTGGATAGAACCTTTATGGAGCATATCTTCCCATATATCAAAAAGATTTCTCTGCCAAAGGCAGAGGGAGCAGTGAAGAATACAGCTACGACTACGGGGTATTTTGATAACCGGCCGTTGTGTACCTGTACTGCATGGACGCAGGAGCAGAAAGAGAGAAGTTATTATCTCTGGAATCTCTATACCTTTTTCCCGACCCATTTGCAGGTGAATATACATGCGGCGGGTAGTGATAAGGATATATATGTGAAAAATGGATATCTCCCTACCTTTTTTGCAACCAATGCCAATCCATTCAGAGATGCCGGAAGTGCGGCTCATCAGCGGGGAAGTGATGGTATGGATGATAAGAATGTGGGAGTCACAGGAGGCTCTGTTGCTGACACCAATCATTCCGGCCTGCTATCCAATAAGGGAGATGGTGGCGGTGTTGCCAGCAATACCTTTGAGACAGCCTTCCAGATTATGAATGGTCAGGCGGATAATGTGGAAAATCTCACAGTTACCGTATTGAAACAAAAGAAATGGTATGAAAAGATTTCCGATAATGCGGTACTGATTGATTACAGTTCACTGGCTAAATACAAGGAAGACAAGACACTGTATCTGAAGGTAAAAGTGGGCAACACCAATAATCAGACAGGTATTATTAAAAGTATCAAATTGACAAATATAAATGGTACGGGTGCTCCAATTACCGTAAATATTCAGGAAACCACGGATATCTCCACGGTAATTAAGAGGGATAAAGTAAAGAATTCCCAGGGAGACAGTAGTTGGAATGGCAGTGTGGACGGCTATGGTGTGGATGCCAACGGTACGCTGACCTTCATTATTCCATATTCCCTGTACGACTGGCAGAAAGGCTATAATACGGTAGAACTTGTCACACAGGCTCATATGTATAATGAGAAGAAAGAAAGGTTTGTTACCGGTCAACCACAGACTCATGAGATTGCCATTTCTGAACGCACATTATTTAATCTGGAGTAAGAATATATGCAGAAAATTCAGGAGATAAAAAACCTGTTTGCAGAAACGAAAAAAGAGCAGTGGAATGCTCTTTTTTCGCAATATGAGACAGATGAACGGGCCGGGGTGCAGAAGCTGCTGGCACAGCACCGCAGGAAACTGCAGGCCTATGAGAAGGAGCAAAAGCGTCTGGAAAAGATGCTGGAATTTGAAAAAAAATATGGGAAGGACTTTAGCTGTATCTGCGGCATTGACGAGGCGGGCCGGGGGCCCTTTGCCGGGCCGGTGGTAGCGGGAGCGGTGGTGCTTCCCCCAGGGATGAAAATTCAGGGGTTGAACGATTCCAAACAGGTGAGTCCCAGCCGCCGTGAGGAGCTCTTTGAGGAAATCAGGGAGAAGGCAGTCAGTGTGGGCATTGGCATGAGTTCTCCGGCAAGAATTGATGAAATTAATATTTTGCAAGCTACCTATGAGGCCATGGCCCATGCGGTGCAGGATTTAGAGGTGGTGCCGGATTTACTGTTAAATGATGCGGTAACCATTCCCCAGATTCCCATTAAGCAGATTGGTATCGTAAAGGGAGATGCCAGAAGTCTTTCCATTGCAGCGGCCAGCATTATGGCAAAGGTCACCAGGGACCGGCTGATGGTAGAATATGCGGAACTTTATCCAGAGTATGGCTTTGAGAGCAATAAGGGCTATGGCTCTTTAAGCCACCGGGAAGCACTGGGGAAATATGGGCCGTGCCCGATTCACAGGCGGAGTTTTATTCACAATTATGTAAAACAGGAGGAAGCATAACCAATGGCAGAGCGGGAAGAAAAAAAGACAGCGGTGGCGCTGGAATACACGCCAGGGGAACAGGCGCCAAAGGTCATTGCCACTGGACAGGGATATCTGGCAGAAAAGATCGTGGAAGTGGCCAAGGAAGCGGATGTGCCGATTCATAAGGATGAAAAACTGGCCCGCTCTCTGTCGGTGCTGGATATTGGCGAGTATATTCCACCGGAACTGTATTCCATTGTGGCAGAGGTACTGGTTTTTGTGGACAGCATGGACCGGATTCAGAGCAAGGTAAAGGATATTCAAAAATAGAGAGGATGGGTGTAAGCCTCGGAAAGGGGAAAGAATGAACCGGCGTAAAACAGGATGGGAAAGGGAAGAGCAGGCAGCGGCCTATCTGGCGGGGCAGGGCTATGAGATTCTGGCCCGCAATTACCGGTGTCCGTCAGCGGAACTGGATATCGTGGCAAGGGAGAGGGAGTATCTTTGTTTTGTTGAAGTAAAATACAGGCACAGTAACCGTTTTGGAGGGATTGAAGGAACGATTTCACATGAAAAAATCCGGAGAATCTGTAAAGGAGCCCGGTTTTATCTGGCAGAAAAGTCCATATCCCCCGATACTCCTGTGCGGTTTGATGTGGTTTTCATTGTGGGAGAAACGTTCTCCCTTCTTAAAAATGCGTTTTCTTATGTGGGATTTTCTTGATTTATCCATGCAAAAGCAATATAATATAAAAGATACAACATTGTTTGATACACAATAAAAACAGGGGAATCTCTCCTGTGGAAATGAGGAAATTATGGGAAAACCGATTATTGCCATCGTGGGGCGCCCTAATGTGGGAAAATCTACCTTGTTTAATACGCTGGCCGGCGAGAAGATTTCTATTGTGAAGGATTATCCCGGTATCACACGGGACCGGATTTATGCGGACATGACCTGGCTGAATCACTCGTTTTCCCTGATTGATACCGGCGGTATCGAGATGGACAGCCGGGATAAAATGCTGATGCACATGCGGGAGCAGGCGGTTCTTGCCATTGAGACGGCAGATGTGATTCTGTTTCTGGTAGATGTGCGCCAGGGACTGGTGGATTCGGATTTTAAGGTGGCGGACATGCTTCGTAAATCCGGTAAGCCGGTGGTGTTAGTAGTCAATAAGGTAGACCATATGGAAAAGTATATGCCGGATGTATATGAATTTTACAATCTTGGCATTGGAGAACCCTACCCGGTGTCAGCCACTGGCAAGTTGGGTATCGGAGATATGCTGGATGCGGTTTTGGAACATCTGGATTCCACCCATTGGGAGGAGGAAGAAGACGACCGGCCAAAGATTGCCATTGTAGGCAAGCCAAATGCCGGAAAATCCTCGCTCATCAACCGGCTGTTAGGAGAAAACCGGGTGATTGTATCGGAGGTGGCAGGCACCACAAGGGATGCGATAGATACGGAAATTGTCTGGAATGGCACGGAATATGTGTTGATTGATACCGCAGGCCTCCGCCGGAAGAGTAAAATAAAAGAGGATATTGAACGTTACAGTATTATCCGTACAGTGGCGGCCATTGAGCGCTCCGATGTGGTGGTACTGATGATAGATGCCACCGAGGGTGTTACTGAACAGGATGCCAAAATCGCAGGGATTGCCCATGACCGGGGACGGGGCCTGGTCATTGCAGTGAACAAGTGGGATGCGGTGGAAAAGGATAACTCCACGGTGAAGAAATTTACCCAGAGGATTCGGGAAATTCTTTCCTTTGTTCCCTATGCGGAAATTTTGTTTATCTCAGCGCTGACGGGCCAGCGGGCCACAAAACTTTTTGACAAGCTGGAAGTGGTGATTCAGAACCACTCTCTGCGGGTTCAGACCGGAGTGCTGAATGAAATTCTCATGGAGGCAGTGGCGATGCAGCAGCCGCCTTCGGATAAAGGAAAGAGACTGAAACTGTTTTATATGACCCAGGTGAGCATAAAGCCACCGACTTTTGTGCTGTTTGTCAACAGCAAAGAATTGATGCATTTTTCGTATCAACGATATATTGAAAACCGGATTCGCGATGCCTTTGGTTTTTTGGGAACGCCGATTCGGATTCTGATTCGTGAGAGAAAGGGAAAGGAGTAAGGAGTAATGACGTCGGAGATTCTATTTGGAGTTTTATTTTTATTGGTTGGGTATGGTTTCGGATGTTTTTCCACAGGATATTTTGTAGGGCGAATGAATGGGCGGGATATCCGTGCAGAGGGAAGCGGGAACATCGGCACCACCAATGCCCTGCGGACCATGGGAGCGAAAGGCGGTGGAATAACCTTTGCCGGTGATTTGTTAAAAGCCTTTATTCCTACTTTGGCAGTGCGGTTTATCTTCTGCGCCAATATGGGCTATGAGGCAGACCTGACGTATCTGATGACGCTTCTTGTGGGACTGGGCGTGGTCATTGGCCATAACTTCCCCTTTTATCTGGATTTTAAGGGAGGAAAGGGGATTGCCGTGTCAGCAGCCGTAATTGTGGCCTCCTCCTCGGATTCCAAACTGGGATGGATTATGATTGGAATCGGCCTGGTGGTGTTTATTCTGGTGGTGGCAGTCACCCGTTATGTCTCCCTGGGCTCCCTGATTGTGGTCTGGTTTTTTCCCATTTATACCATTGCACATCAGAGGGACAGTCGGTATTTTCCTATCCTGCTTGTGGTGAGTCTGATTTTTACGGCACTGGCCTATATCAAGCATGCCGGAAATATCAAGCGCCTGATGAATGGGACAGAGCGGAAATTAGGGGAGAAAAAAGTAAAGGAGAACGAATAGATGAAAAGAGTAAGTTTTTTGGGAGCAGGAAGCTGGGGAACGGCACTGGCCGTCCAGTGTGCAGATAATGGACATAAGGTGACACTGTGGTCTAAGGTAAAAGCGGAAATTGATATGCTTCGGGAGAACCGGGAGCATGTGGAGCGTCTGCCGGGCGTCAAGCTGCCAGACAGTATTGTGATTGAAGAGGATTTGGAAAAGGCCTGTGAAAATCAGGATATAATTGTCTGTTCTGTGGCCTCTCCTTTTGTGCGCTCCACGGCACAGGAGGCCAAACCATATATTAAGGATAATCAGATTATTGTCAATGTGGGAAAAGGAATAGAGGATAACACGCTGATGACGCTCTGTGAAATCTTAGAGGATGAGCTTCCCATGGCGGACGTGGCAGTTTTATCCGGCCCAAGCCATGCGGAGGAAGTGTCCAAGGGGATTCCCACCACAGTGGTAGTGGGAGCCAAGACAGAAAAGACGGCGGTATTTGTTCAGGATGTATTTATGGGACGGCGTTTTCGTGTCTACACCAGCCCGGATATTGTGGGCATTGAACTGGGAGGGGCGTTAAAAAATGTCATTGCCCTGGCTGCCGGCATTCTGGATGGCATGGGTCTGGGAGACAACACCAAGGCGGCACTGATGACCAGAGGTATTGCAGAGATTTCCCGTCTGGGCATTGAACTGGGCGGCAAGATGGAGACCTTCTGCGGCCTGTCGGGAATCGGCGACCTGATTGTGACCTGCACCAGTACCCACAGCCGGAACCACAACTGCGGCTATCTCTTGGGAAAAGGTAAAACCCTGGATGAGGCGAAAGCAGAAATCAAGCAGGTAATCGAGGGCGTGAACTGTGCCAAGGCGGCCATGGCGTTAGCCAATAAACACCATGTCACCATGCCGATTGTAGAGCAGATTAATGCCATCTTATTTGAGAATAAGTCGCCGGAGCAGGCGGTGAAGGATTTGCTTGTCCGGGATAAGGTCAGTGAGTATAAGAGCCTGACCTGGTAGCATGACGGTGATGTTATGCCAGCACGACGGTGCTGATGAAAATGGGTAGATTGTTTGGATAATGGAGGTAGAAAATGGGAAGGAAAGTACTTTCTATCTGGCTGGCAGTTCTGTTGCTGTTGACAGGATGCAGCCAGCAAAACACGGCAGGCGAGAGTACTGCCACTGTGACACCAACGGAGGAACCGGCAGTTGTATCTGTGGACTGGTCGGAGGAAAAAGTATATAGTGCGCCGGTGGAAAACGAAGAATACTTTTTTTATGCTGCCAAAAAAGGAATTGTGCGCATCGATAAGAAAACCGGAGAGAGGAAAAAAATTGTCAGTAAGGGAGAAATTGAATTTATATGTCTGGCAGAGGATGGTCTCTACTATTCGGATGGATTTTACCTGTACTCCTGCGGCTTTTCCGGAGAGAATGCAAAGGAAATTTTTTACAGCAGGGAAATAAAAGGAGTAGATGAGCAATATATAGAATTGTGGGATATGCAGATACATGAGGGAAAAACGTATTTTCTTATTGCCGGATTAGAGATGGTTCAAATTGATATAGAAAGCAAAACGGCAGAACAGATTGGATGGGATGTCCGCTCCGGCTGCTTTTGGGGAGATTCCTTTTATTACCGCCGGCGCTCCTCTGAGGAGATATATAAAGTCAATTTGGAGACGAAGAAAGAGGAAGTGGTACGGGACCAACATATCCGTAAAGACGAAAGAGAGGGGAAAGATGTGAAGGT
>JAFLTB010000034.1 GCA_022510605.1 Lachnospiraceae bacterium | reverse complement strand
AGGGCGATTCTGGTGCATATTCACTCATCACTTTCTGTGATGAGTGCTTTTTACATATAGAAGCTAAAAAACAAGAAAACTCAAAAACCTTTGTGTTGCCCTGGTTTGTGTATTTTGATATAATTTGTTTCAGGATTCATCTTTGTTATGGAATGGAGTTGTGAAATGAAAAAAAACGAATGCTATGAAGGAGAAGTGATTTCTCTGAAATTTCCCAATAAAGGACTGGTACATACCCCGGAGAGCGAGACGCCAGTTCTCGTGAAAAACACTCTGCCCGGACAAAAAGTGCGCTTTCGGCTTAAAAAGGCGCGAAAGTCCAACCCGGAGGGAAATCTCCTGGAGATACTGGAACCATCTCCTATGGAAAATGCTACGCCGCCCTGTGCCCATTTTGCAGACTGTGGGGGATGTGCTTATCAGACCATGGATTATGAGAATCAAAAAAATCTGAAGCTGTCCCAGGTACAGACCTTACTTAAAAGAGTGTATCCCGATTTTCCGCTAGATTCCTGCCTGGCTTCTCCGAGAGAATGGGAGTACCGCAATAAAATGGAATTTTCCTTTGGGGATGAAAGGAAGGACGGCCCCCTTTCCCTGGGACTTCACAAACGGGGAAGTTTTTATGATATTGTGCCAGTACCGGGCTGCCAGATTGTAGAGGAGGATTTTCGAAAGATACTGGCGGCCACCCTGAATTTCTTTCAGGAAAAGGAGCAGCAGGGAACCCCGGTTCCTTTTTATCATAAGATGCGCCATGAGGGGGTGCTTCGTCACCTTTTAATCCGCCGGGGCTGGAAGACAAAGGAAACATTGGTCTGTCTGGTGACTACCTCCGAACAGGGCAGGCCGGACTGGCTGGAGGAATATAAAGAGCGGTTGTTGGAGATTCCCTTAGAGGGTCGATATGCGGGGATTTTACATATGATAAATAACAGCCTGTCTGACACGGTAAAATCGGAAGAGACCACTGTCTTATATGGAAAGGATTTTTTCACAGAGGAGCTATTGGGGCTGACTTTTCGGATTTCTCCCTTTTCCTTTTTTCAGACGAATTCTGCCGGAGCAGAGGTACTCTATGAATTGGCAAGGGAATATGTGGGAGACATTGAGGGAAAAGTGGTATTTGATTTATACAGTGGTACGGGAACCATCGCCCAGGTACTGGCCCCAGTGGCAAAGCAGGTAGTGGGAGTGGAGATTGTGGAGGAGGCTGTCCAGGCCGCCAGAAAAAATGCCGAAAAAAACGGACTGTCTGGCTGCCGCTTTATCGCTGGGGACGTATTGAAAGTGCTGGATGAATTAGAGGAGACGCCGGACACCATTGTACTGGACCCGCCAAGAGAGGGCGTCCATCCTAAGGCTCTCCGCCGGATTCTGGATTTCCAGGTGGAGAAAATTGTCTATATTTCCTGTAAACCGACCAGTTTGGCCAGGGATTTGGAGGCTTTTCTGGAATATGGCTACCGCCCGGTAAAAAGCCAATGTGTCGATATGTTTCCATGGACCCGGGGGATAGAGACAATATGCGTTTTGAGCAGGAAAGATTGAAAACCAGAGGATTGTCTTAAAGTCAATCATGATGTAGGTTAGACCAAAGGAGTACATAAATGAAAGGGCATTTTATAGAGGGAATAAAAGATGGCGTGCCAATTGCGCTTGGTTATTTATCGGTCAGTTTCAGTATCGGAATTATGGCGCTGGCATCGGGGTTGAATGTTTTTCAGGGGGCACTTATGAGTCTTACCAATGTAACCAGCGCAGGCCAATTTGCTGGGATTGCGGTGATTGCTTCGGGGGGAACCCTGTTGGAACTTATTTTAACACAGTTGATCATTAACCTGCGGTATGCGCTGATGAGCCTGTCATTGTCACAAAAGCTGCCAGAGACAATGCCGCTCTGGAAACGTATGGTAATTGCTTTTGCGAATACAGATGAAATTTTTGCGGTTGCCATGAGCCATGCCAAAAGTCTGACTTTTTCCTATATGGTTGGACTGCAGAGTTTGCCTGTTTTGGGGTGGACTGGAGGCACGATACTGGGAGCCGTAGCCGGTCAGGTGCTGCCACCAGCTATTAGCAGTGCATTAAGTGTAGCTCTTTATGGAATGTTTATTGCAGTAGTAGTCCCTGTGGCTGCTAAAATACGACCGGTGCTATGGGTAGTTGTTCTGGCAGCCTTTTTTAGCTGTGTGCTCTATTATATCCCGTTGTTTTCAGGAATTTCTACGGGCATATCCATCATAATCTGCACGGTTCTGGCTTCTGTAATTGGGGCATTTTTCTTCCCAGTTACACAGGAATCGGATGAAAAGGAGGAGTGAGGACATGATTTATTTGTATATTCTGGTTATGGCACTGGTGACTTATCTGATTCGTATGATTCCCCTGACTGTTTTTCGAAAAAAGATTACAAGTCCATTTATCTGCTCTTTTTTATATTATGTCCCTTATGCCTGTCTGACCGCTATGACAGTACCGGCAGTTTTTTATGCAACGGGCAGTCTGCCAAGTGCGGTTGCCGGTGTGGCAGTAGCTGTCATACTTGCCTGTTGTCGCAGAAACCTGGTTACGGTGGCGGCGGGAGCTTGTTTGACTGTTTTTATTGTAGAGCAGTTTTTAACATGATAACAGTCGAGACGGTTGTTTTAAAATTGAAACAGAATATTCAACTATATATAAACAAAAGGAGGCAATCAGAATGCACACAATTGTTACATACACCGCAGAGGAAGCTTTGCAAAAATTGAAGAAGGGCAACCAGCGGTATTTGACTGCAAATCACAGCGAGGGTGACATCTCCCGGATGCTCCGACGGCAGACCTGTGCCGAGGGACAGAGCCCCTATGCCATCATCATTACCTGCTCCGATTCCAGAGTGATTCCTGAGAGCATTTTCAGTGCAGGAATTGGGGATTTGTTTGTCATCCGGGTGGCGGGCAATGTAATTGACGACCATCAGCTGGGCAGCATTGAATATGCCGCAGAGCATCTGGGCTGTCGTCTGATCGTTGTTATGGGACATAACCATTGCGGCGCAGTGCATGCGGCAATCCATCACAATCCAGAAGGGTATGTCAAATTTATTGCAGATGAAATCAAAATAGCAATCGGCGATGAAACGGATGATTATGCCGCCTGCTGTCTGAACGTGCGGCACAGTATGAAAAGGATAGAAGAAAGTCTGAAACTTCAGCAGCAGGAGGAGACCCACGGTCTGCGGGTGTGCGGCGCCCTGTATCACCTGGAGGACGGCAGTGTTGAATTTTTATAATCTCTTATTGCTAGCACAAGACTAAACAGGGTTCAAATTGGCGCCATCGTGCTAACATAAGAGCGACTCATTTGAGAGTCGCTCGCTGTTTTGTTACATATAAAGAAATAATACGGTATTCGCTTGAATTACATCAGGCGGAACAATCCCACAACCAGGCCCAGAATTACCACCTCGTCCACATAAATTGGCTCCATAGTATCGTTTTCCGGCTGGAGACGATAGCGGTCTTCTTCCTTATAATAGGTCTTTACTGTGGCGGAATCCTCTACTAAAGCAACGACGATATCGCCATTTCTGGCAACCTGGGTCTGCTTTACGATGATTTTGTCGCCGTCATAAATACCAGCGTTAATCATGCTTTCTCCCCGTACATCCAGCATAAATAAATTACCGGAAGGCAGTTCGTCGGAGAGAAGCGGGAAATATCCCCGGATGTTCTGCTCAGCAAAAATCGGAAGACCGGCAGCCACTTGTCCTATTACCGGGATATTACGCATCTCCCGGCGGGTCATGTTAAATTCATCATCTACAATCTCAATGGCTCTCGGCTTGGTGGGGTCACGCCGGATGTAGCCGTTTTTCTCCAGAGTTTCCAGATGGGAGTGAACCGACGAAGTGGACTTCAAATGCACAGCGGCACAAATCTCCCGGACAGCTGGCGGATACCCCTTTTGTATAATCTGTTCTTTTATATATTCCAGAATTTCTGACTGTTTTTTTGATATTCTGCCATTTCCCATTAGCAAATACCTCCTTTGATTTCTCTGATACCAAACAAAAGTTTGGTTTCTGTCTATACTATAACATATTACAAAGGAGATGTCAAACGAATGTTCTGTTTTCACAAAAAAAGATTTTTCATAAATATTTTTCATGGACAAACGGGTGGGAAATGGTTATAATAAACAAAGATATTATATATAAGGGAGTGTACAAAGGAATGTCAGAAAAAAAGGATAATTTTTTTGTTCGGATGAGACAGGACGAACACCGTGGTTTTGAAATAACCATGTTTATTATAAGTATTCTTATAGCAATAGCGGTTGTTATCAGCATAGTCTGGCTGGCCATTGTCTGGAGAAATGGCAATTCCGGCAATATTACAGATGACGAGATTGAACTGGCTTCTGTGACAGAAAGTGCCGTGACTGTAACGGAAGCGCCGACGGCTACCCCGTATGGCAATGCCATTATCAGTGAGAAC
Source organism: Lachnospiraceae bacterium (assembly GCA_022510605.1). Lineage (GTDB taxonomy): Bacteria > Bacillota > Clostridia > Lachnospirales > Lachnospiraceae > Eubacterium_F. Next base: position 25,511 of record JAFLTB010000034.1, on the reverse strand, counting down.
AGTGGCAATGAAGAAGACCTGAATGGGCTGGATGAAGATTTGGCCAGCAAAAAATACGGTTATACCACAGCCATTGTTAATATGAGAAGTGCGGCTTCCCTGACGGCTTCTGTTGTCACTAAAGTACCGAAGGGTGTCCGGGTGAAGTTTGTAAAACTTCACAATGAAGAGTGGATGGAGGTTGTGTATAACGGAATTACCGGCTATATCAATGCCATGTATCTGAGCACCACCAAACCGGTGCCAGCGCCTACGGCAGTACCAAACAGTACTCCAAGGCCGACGGCAACACCAAAGGAAACGCCAAAACCGACGAAGACGCCAAAACCGATGAAGACACCGAAGCCGACGAAGACGCCAAAGCCGATGAAGACGCCAAAGCCGACGGCAGAACCGACAGCGGAACCGACGGCAGAGCCGACTCCAGAACCGACAACGGAACCGACAGCAGAGCCGACTCCAGAGCCGACTCCAGAGCCGGGGCAGTAACAGGCCGCACAATAAAAGGTTATAAAAGTGAGGAAATTATGGAACAGTTGACACCAATGATGCAGCAGTATATGGAGACAAAAGAACAATATAAGGACTGTATACTCTTTTACCGGCTGGGGGATTTCTATGAAATGTTCTTTGACGATGCCCTTTGTGCATCGAAGGAACTGGAAATTACCCTGACCGGCAAAAACTGTGGACTAGAGGAGCGGGCACCCATGTGTGGTGTCCCGTTTCATTCTGCGGAAGGGTATATTAACCGGTTGGTGGAAAAGGGTTATAAGGTTGCCATCTGCGAGCAGATGGAGGATCCCAAGCTGGCCAAGGGTCTGGTGAAGCGGGATGTCACCCGTATTGTGACCCCGGGAACCAATTGCTTTACCAGTTCTTTGGATGAATCCAGAAATAACTATCTGATGGGGATTGTCTCCACCGGGGATGGCTTTGGTATTTCCGTAGTGGATGTAACCACCGGCGAATATGCTCTGACAGAGGTGGACAGCCTTTCCAAGCTGTTAGATGAAATCAATAAATTCATGCCATCGGAGATTATCTGCAATGATTCCTTTTATATCAGCGGGGCAGATATGACCGATTTGAGTGAGAGACTGGGTATTGCCATTTCGGCTTTAGAACCCCGGTATTTTGAGCGGGATACCTGTATCCGGGCGCTTTGTCGTCATTTTCACGTAACTACCTTAGAGGGACTGGGCTTACAGGAATACTCCATTGGTGTGACAGCAGCCGGCTGTGTCATGCAGTATCTGGAGGAGACGCAGAAATGTTCGTTGGCCCATATTTCCAGGATAAAACCCTATCAGACAGGAAAATATATGCTCCTTGACCGCAACACCAGACGAAATCTGGAACTGGTGGAGACTCTTCGGGAAAAGCAGAAGAGAGGCTCCCTTCTTTGGGTGTTAGATAAGACAAAGACGGCGATGGGAGCCCGGAAACTCCGCAGCTCTATTGAGCAGCCTCTGATTCATGAGGAGGAGATATGTAAACGTTATGATGCCATTGAGGAATTGAATGAAAATGTCATCACCCGCGAGGAAATGCGGGAATATCTGAATCCGGTGTATGATTTGGAGCGGCTGTTGAGCAAAATCAGTTATAAAACGGTAAATCCCCGGGATATGATTGCACTGGAATCTTCCTTGTCCATGCTTCCACACATTCGTTTTTTGTGCAGTAATTTTACTTCCGGATTGTTCCGGGAACTTTATGAGCAGTTAGACCCTCTGGAGGATATCTACGAATTAATACATAATGCCATTGAAGAAGAACCGCCGATTTCTGTTAGAGAAGGAGGAATTTTCAAAAGCGGCTTTCACGAGGAAATAGACAAGCTGCGAAATGCCAAAACAGAAGGAAAAACCTGGCTGGCAGAATTAGAGGCAAAGGAAAAGGAAAACACCGGGATTAAAAATCTCCGGATTAAATTCAATAAAGTATTTGGCTATTATTTAGAGGTGACAAAGTCCTTTATCAGCCAGGTGCCGGATACATGGAGCCGTAAGCAGACGCTCACCAACGCAGAACGGTACACAACGCCGGAATTAAAGGAAATGGAAGATGTGATTCTGGGGGCGGAGGACAGGCTTTACAGCCTGGAATATGCGGTATTCTGCGATTTGCGGGATAAAATATTTGAGCAGATGGAGCGTATTCAAAATACCGCTTCTGTTATTGCCATGATTGATATGTTAGGCTCTCTTGCCTACGTGGCCGAGCACAACCATTATGTGCGGCCGTCCCTGAATCATAAGGGAGAAATCCATATAAAGGAAGGGCGGCATCCGGTGATTGAACGCATTACGGAGCATGATATGTTCATTGCCAATGATACCTTCCTGGATGAAGACACCCACCGGGTTGTGATTATTACCGGGCCGAATATGGCGGGAAAATCTACGTATATGAGACAGACAGCTCTGATTCTTCTTATGGCGCAGGTGGGCTCTTTTGTTCCGGCTGAGTCGGCGGATTTGTCTCTGGTAGACCGGATTTTTACCAGAGTGGGGGCCTCGGATGATCTGGCCAGCGGCCAGAGTACCTTTATGGTGGAAATGACCGAGGTGGCCAATATCCTGCACAACGCCACGAAAAACAGCCTGATTATTCTGGATGAAATCGGACGGGGTACCAGTACTTTTGACGGGCTGAGTATTGCCTGGGCGGTGGTGGAGCACATTGTCGATAAGAAAAAAATTGGCGCCAAGACCTTGTTTGCCACGCATTACCATGAATTGACAGAACTGGAAGGGAAACTGGAGGGTGTACAAAATTACTGCATTGCCGTAAAAGAGGACGGCGAGGACATTGTATTTTTACGAAAAATTGTTAAGGGCGGCGCTGACCGCAGTTATGGTATCCAGGTAGCCAAGCTGGCCGGCGTTCCGGAAGAGGTGCTGCACCGGGCCAGAGAAATTTCGGATTGTCTGGAAGCCGGCAGCGAGACAACGGGTGTTCTGCCTTTAGAACCAGCAAGCGAACCAGCGGCAGAGGGAGAAATGACTCAAATGTCTATTTTTGATACGATGAATGGCAGTCAGACCGATGATATCCTGTTTGAACTGCGGGACATTAATCTGTCCAATGTCACACCTATGGATGCCATGAATCTGGTCTATAAATGGCAGAACCAGTTAAAGGAGCGATGGTAAAACATGATACAGGTTTTAGACAATGAGACGATTAACCAGATTGCGGCAGGAGAGGTAATCGAGAGACCTTCGGCGGTGGTAAAGGAACTGGTGGAAAATGCTATTGATGCCGGAGCCACGGCCATTACCATTGAAATAAAAGAGGGAGGGATCTCCTTTATCCGTATTACCGACAATGGTTCGGGAATTGCCAAAAATGAAATAAAAACGGCATTTTTACGCCATGCCACAAGCAAAATCAAGACTATGGAGGATTTACTCACCGTTCATAGTCTTGGTTTTCGTGGTGAGGCCCTGTCCAGTATTGCGGCGGTGGCTCAGGTGGAACTGATTACCCGTTCAGGAGAGGAAATCACCGGCGCCCGGTATGAAATTGCGGGGGGAGAGGAAAAGACCATGGAGGAAGTGGGGTGCCCGGAGGGAACCACCTTCCTTGTGCGGAATCTCTTTTACAACACTCCGGCCAGAAAGAAATTTTTGAAAACCAAAACTACCGAGAGCGGATATATCCAGGATTTGGTGCTTCGTTACTCCCTGGCTCATGCCGACATCCGGTTTCACTTTATTGTGGATGGAAAGACAAAGCTGCAAACCTCCGGGGACGGACAGGTGAAGACCAATATTTTTTACAATTATGGGCCGGATGTAACACGGTGCCTGGTGCCTTTGGAGGCAGAGGAAGGACAGATGAAGCTTACAGGCTTTATTGGGAAGCCGGAGCTCTCCCGGGGCAACCGTACCTTTATGAATTATTTTGTCAACGGAAGATATATTAAAAGTTCGGTGATTACCAGCGCCATAGAGCATGCCTATAAGGAGTTTCTTATGAGCCACCGATACCCTTTTACGGCGCTGATGCTCACCATTGACAGTCGGTATCTGGACGTCAATGTGCATCCAACTAAAATGGAGGTGCGGTTTACCAATCAGGAGGAGGTATATAATCTCTTTTATCAGAGTATTTACGATGCACTCAAGCAGATTACTCTGATACCAGAGGTCTCTTTAGAGCCGGAAAGAAAAAAGAGGGAAGGGAAAACAGTTCCGGTTTCAAAGACGACAGAAAAAGCACCGGAACCTTTTGAAACAGCGGCACAAAAGAAGGTGCCGGAGCCTGTGGAAGCGGCAGCGGAAAAAAAGCCGCCTTTGTACGTCAGGGAGACTCCGGTATGGGGAAAAAAGGAATCGCAGTCTGTGCCGGAGGAAAAGGAAAAAACCACGGATTTTACCCAGATGAATCTGTTGAAAGAAGAGCTGATTCAGGAGGAGGCTCCACAGTTTCGGATGATTGGGCAGGTGTTTGACACCTACTGGCTCTTAGAATACCAGTCGGAACTTCTTATTATTGACCAGCACGCCGCCCATGAGAAGGTACTGTATGAAAAACTGATGAAGCGCTTGAAGGAAAAGGATGGGCTGACACAGAATCTGGCGGCACCCGTTGTGGTGACGCTTTCCGGCCGGGAAATCGAAGTTCTTTCGGAAAATGCAGAGGTGTTTGAAAAAATCGGTTTCCGTTTTGAACCCTTTGGAGATAAGGAGTATCTGATTCACGGCGTACCGGCGGATTTTCTTAATGTGGCTTCCCGGGAATTGTTTCTGGAAATGTTAGATGGTCTGATGGAGGAGGGGAAAGGCCAGCCAGAGTTAATCTTAGAGCGCTGTGCGTCCATGGCCTGCAAGGCGGCAGTGAAGGGGAATAACCGGCTGTCCTTTGCCGAGGCAGAAACTCTTTTTGAGCAGATGCTTCAGATGGAGCAACCCTATCACTGTCCCCATGGACGGCCTACCACCATTGCCATGAGCAGACAGGAATTTGAAAAGAAATTTAAGAGAATCCTATAGGAGGGGATGGAGTTGAAAAAACCAGTGTTAGTTCTGACCGGGCCCACGGCGGTGGGAAAGACGGAAACCTCCTTACAGCTTGCAAAGAGATGCGGAGGAGAGATTATTTCCGTGGATTCCATGCAGGTATACCGACATATGGATATTGGTACAGCTAAAATACCGCCAGCGCAGAGACAGGGCATTCCCCACTACATGATTGACGAGTGGGAGCCCGAGGAGGAGGCCAATGTAGTTCTCTTTCAAAAGCGGGTCAGGGAGTATATGGCAGATATTCATGCTAGGGGAAAGATACCGATTCTTACCGGTGGCACCGGATTTTATATCCAGGCCATCCTATACGATATTGATTTTTCCAAAGAAGAGCAGGATGGCAGCTACCGCAGACAGTTAGAGCAGACGGCTAAGGAGCAGGGGCCTCATGTTCTGCATGAAATGCTGTCTTCCATTGATTCGGAATCGGCTGCTGCCATTCATGAAAACAATGTAAAGCGGGTCATCCGGGCTTTGGAGTATCATCATTTTTCGGGAGAAAAATTTTCTCTTCACAATGCGGAGCAGAGGAAAAAGGAATCTCCCTATCTTTTTTTATATGTGGTGCTTACCATGGAGAGGAGTCTTCTATATAAACGGATTGATGAGCGGGTGGAGCAGATGATGGAAGAGGGCCTGGTCACAGAGGTTCAGGGACTTTTGGACCGGGGATGCCACCGGGGGCTTACTTCCATGCAGGGGCTTGGCTACAAGGAAATTGCGGCGGCGTTAGCCGGGGAGTGTACCATGGAAGAAGCGGTGTACCGGTTAAAGCGGGATACCAGGCATTTTGCCAAACGGCAGATGACATGGTTTCGCAGGGAGAGAGATGTCATTATGTTAGAGAAGGAAAACTATGCTTCCACGGAAGAACTGGTGGAAGAAATTCTGCGGCTGGCGGAGAAAAAAGGAGTTATAGTATGATAGAAAATCTTAAAACAGGATATCAGGCCTTTGGCATTGACGAGAGAGTGATTGATTTCGGAAATCGGGTGTTGGAGGAAATAAAAGAGCGGTTTGCGGCACTGGATGAGACAGCGGAAATCAATCAGTTAAAGGTAATTCATGCCATGCAGAAAAACCGGGTCAGTGAGAGCCATCTTTCCGGCTCCACCGGATATGGATATAATGATACCGGACGGGATACGTTAGAAAGAGTATATGCGGATATTTTCCGGGCAGAGGATGCTTTGGTGCGCTCCCAGATAACCTGTGGCACCCACGCCCTGAGCCTTGCTTTGTCTGCTGTTTTGCGGCCGGGAGATGAACTGCTTTCTCCCGTGGGAAAGCCCTACGATACTTTGGAGGGTGTAATCGGTATGGAAGGTTCAAAAACTAAAGGTTCCCTGCGGGAATTTGGCATTCGTTACCGCCAGGTGGATTTGCTGGAAGACAGTGAATTTGACTATGACGGAATCCGGGCGGCGATAGGAGAAAAGACAAAACTTGTGACAATACAGCGTTCCAAAGGCTATGCCCTGCGAAAAACCCTGTCCGTGGAGCGCATAAGAGAGCTGATTGCCTTTATAAAGAGCATAAAGCCGGAGGTTATCTGCATGGTGGATAACTGCTACGGTGAATTTGTGGAAACCATAGAGCCCACGGAGGTGGGAGCGGATTTGTGCGTGGGCTCCCTGATAAAAAATCCCGGGGGCGGTCTGGCTCCTTTAGGGGGCTATCTTGTGGGAAGAAAGGATTTGATTGAACTGGCAGCCTGCCGTCTGACGGCACCGGGGCTTGGGAAAGAGGTGGGAGCCTCTTTACAGGTCAACCCGGCCTTTTACCAGGGACTTTTCCTTTCGCCTACGGTGGTGGCAAGTGCTTTGAAATCGGCTGTTTTTGCCGCCAATCTCTATGAAAAACTGGGTTTTACTGCCAGTCCGGACGGAACCGAGAGCCGGCATGATATTATCCAGGCCATTGCCTTTGGAAGCCCGGAGAGAGTCATTGCCTTCTGTCAGGGAATCCAGCAGGCGGCGCCGGTGGACTCCTATGTGCTGCCGGAACCCTACGCCATGCCGGGATATCACAGTGACGTAATTATGGCGGCGGGGGCTTTTGTTCAGGGCTCCTCCATTGAACTCAGCGCCGACGCCCCCATTGAACCGCCTTACAGCGTCTTTTTTCAGGGTGGAATTACCTGGCCCCATGGGAAACTTGGAATTTTGAAAACCCTGCAGAATATGATAGATGGCGGTTTTGTCGAACTGCCATGAACCTCGTCGGATGAATTGGTAAAATTCACAGAAAAATCTTAGTTAAAAGGTATACTTTTTATATATTATATGATAAAATAATTATGTTTGGTTAGATTTGGATTGATAGGGAATATGAGGGAAAAAAAGAATTATACCATGAAGGAACTGCCGGAATCAGAAAAGCCTTATGAAAAATGTGTGCGCTCTGGCGCCGGGGCTTTATCCGATGCGGAATTGCTGGCAGTGATTATTAAGACCGGGACAAGAGAAAGGACAAGTCTGTCTCTGGCCATGGAGGTGCTGAAACTCCATCCTTCGTTTCAGGGATTGATGGGGCTTTACCATCTGACCTATCAGGATTTAATGAAGGTGAAGGGAATCGGCCGGGTGAAAGCTGTCCAGCTGCTCTGTATGGTAGAACTGTCCAAGCGCCTTGCCAGGGAGACTAAGGAGGAAGTGGTCCGGTTGAATGCGCCATCGGAGGCCGCCGCTTTTTTCATGAGCGAGATGCGCTGTCTGGAACAGGAGCACCTCTATGTGGCATATCTGGACGCCAGCGGCCGTCTATTACACTATCAGGTGGTGTTTATCGGCACAATTCAGTCGTCTCTTGCCAATCCGCGGGAGATACTCCGCCTGGCTTTGCAGTACGATGCGGCCCACTATCTGGTTTTGCACAATCACCCCAGCGGAGATCCGACGCCAAGCAGGGAGGATATTGATATTACAAAGAGGCTGATGGAAGCTTCAGAAATTGTGGGAATTCCGCTTATGGACCACATCATAATTGGAGATAATCAATATATCAGTCTGAAAGAGCGGGGATATATTGAAGATTGACTGCAGGGAGGCCTGCCGGTTCCCGTGCAGAACGATAAGAGAGGAAGAATGTATATGTCAGGAAAAGCAATTGGTATTGATTTTGGTACAAGTTCCATCAAGTTTTACAAGAATGGGGAAGGCGTGATACTGCATGAGAAAAGCGTCATTGCCATCTATAATAAGAGCCACACCTTTGCTGTGGGAAATGAGGCTTTTGAGATGTACGAAAAGGCTCCGGTGAATATCGACGTGTCCTACCCGGTAAAAAACGGCGTCATCGCCGACATTGGCAACATGCAGGCCATGGTGGACTACTTCTTTCAGGAATTAGATGGCAAGAGACGATTAAAAGGTGCGGATTACTATATTGCCGTGCCTACGGATATTACCGAAGTGGAGAAGCGGGCTTACTTTGACTTGATTTCCAACACCAACTTAAAACCGAAAAAAATTCATGTGGTAGAAAAACCCATTGCCGATGCGTTGGGAATGAGTCTGGATATTACCAAATCCACCGGGACCCTGGTGGTGGATATAGGCGCCAATACCACAGAGATTTCGGTTCTTTCTCTGGGGGGTATTGTGTTAAGCCGGCTGATTCCGGTGGGCGGCAATAAATTTGATGAATCTATTATCAGCAAGATAAAGAAGGATAAAAACTTTGTCATTGGAGAAAAGACAGCGGAGCAGATTAAGAAAACCATTGGCTCAGCCTATATCACCGAGGAAACCATTGATATTTGCGGACGAAATCTGGTGACAGGTCTGCCAAGTGAGATTACGGTAACCAGTGAGGATGTATACCAAGCCCTTGGTGAGCTGTTCCAGAGCATTGTGGATTCTGTCCGGATTATTCTGGAACGCACACCACCGGAAATATCTTCGGATATTTACAAGGCCGGTGTATATATTACCGGCGGTTCCAGTCGGATTAAAGACCTGGGACGTTTCGTATACGAGCAGCTGGGGCTTAAAGTAAACCTATGCGAGGAGCCAGAGAGTACCGTTATCATGGGACTTGGTTCCATTATAGAAGACCCGAACCTGGCCAAACTGACTTTGTAAATTAACCTGGGGAGAATGGAGAAGACTATGAAAAGACGCAGGAAAAAGGACTGGATTCATCCGAAAATTTTATATATCTGTCTTTCCCTTGTGTGTGTGATTCTGGTGGTACTTTCCTTCCGGTTTTCCAATCAGTTCGCTTCGGTTAAGACCATGGCGGGCAATATTGTCTCTCCGATGCAAAAGGGAATTAACACCGTGGGGAAATATTTGTCTGATAAGATGGATTTATTTCATTCCAAGGAAACCCTTCTGCAGGAGAACCGGGAATTGAAAGAAAAAATAGATTCCCTTAGTTATGACAATAAGATTCTGGCGGGGGAAAACAGTGAACTGGAGAATTACCGGGAGTTATACAAGTTAGACCAGAAATATCCCGTATACCCCAAGGTGGCGGCTACCATTATCAGCCGGGATGGCAATAACTGGTTTAATGTCTTCACCATTGACAAGGGGAAAGAAGATGGCGTGGATGTAGATATGAATGTGATATCCGGTAACGGTCTGGTGGGCATTGTCTCTGAAGCCGGCAACCATTATGCCAAGGTGCGGGCAATCATTGATGATAAGAGCAATGTCAGCGCCATGTTTGAGGAGACTGGCGAGACCTGTATGGTCAAGGGGAATATGGAGAGCATTTACAACGGCTACATTGATGTGGAGATGATAAGCAACTCTGCCAAGATTAAAGAGGGCGATGAAGTTGTCACCTCCCATATCAGCGATAAATTTTTACAGGGTTTGTCTGTGGGCTATGTCAGGGATATTACCAGTGACAGCTCCACTATGACAAAAACAGCCCATCTGACGCCGGTAGTGAATTTTGACCAGTTGGAATATGTATTGGTGATTACGCAGTTAAAGGATAATTCGGAAATTAAGGATATATCAAATTATGATTAAGAGAAAAGCAGCATCCGTATTGATAATACTCATAGCCTTTGTATTACAGACAACCGTGTTTCAGGCGCTGGCGTTAGCTGAGGTGGTGCCGAACCTTCTTTTGGTTGTCACAGTATGTTATGCCTATCTGAGGGGGCGGACCTCTGGTCTTATCAATGGTTTTTTCTGTGGCCTGCTGATGGATATGGTTTATGGCAGTGTTGTAGGACTGTATGCCTTTATTTTTATGAGTATTGGTTTTGCTGTGGGATTCTGCCGAAAAATATATTTCACAGACCGTTTAATTTTGCCGGCGGTACTGATTACCGGCAGTGACCTGGTATATGGAATTTATTACTATGTTATGGAATTTCTCATGCGGGGCCGGATGAACCTGGGCTTTTATTTCCTCCGTGTGATTCTGCCGGAGGTGATTTATACTGCCTTAGTGGGTATTTTAGTGTATCGTCTGCTGGCGGCGCTGGAACCGTTTTTCTCTCCGCAAAGAAAGGAGGCATAACCTTGTTAGACAGCATACTGGAACATATTAAAAGCATTACAAAATCCCGGCTTTTTGTCATGATTATAACATATATTGTACTGTTTAGTATTCTGGTAGGCCGCATGTTTTACCTCCAGATTGTCAAGGGGGAGACCTATGACAGAGAGGCCTCTCTTCAGATGCAAAAAACAAAGACAATTAAGAGTGCCAGGGGAAAAATTTATGATTCCACCGGAAAACTGCTGGCTGCCAATGAACAGAGTTATGCCATTACCATGGAAGATTCCGGTGAATTAGAGGACAATTTTTCTAAAAACACGATGATACGAAAATGTATTAAACTCATTGAAAAAAACGGGGATGAAATTGATTTGGAATTTCCCCTTGTTATAAACAAAAAGGGGAAGATACAATGGGCTGTCAACAAGTCAGCACAACTGCGGTTTAAAAGGGATATTTTCTTCTGTAAATCCATTGATGAGCTTACTCCTAAGCAGCAGGATATGTCAGCGGCAGAATGCTTTACCTATCTGCGTACAGCAGATGATATTAATTCCCCCCGCTTTTTTGACATGGAAAAAGAAGAAAATTACAGCCAGGAGGAAGCACTGGAAATTATGACCGTGCGGTATGCCCTGCTAATGAATACCTATTCCAAGTACGAACCCATTACTCTCAGTTCGGATGTGTCGGAGAAGACCGTAGCCGCCATTGAGGAAAATATGGTGGACATGCCAGGGGTAGAAGTGACTACGGAGATGAACCGGGTGTATTATGACAGCAAATACTTTGCCCATATCATTGGTTATACCGGCCTGGTATCCTCGGATACCCTGTCCCGGATGCAGGAGGAGGGTAATACGGAGTATACAGCGGCAGACCAGATTGGAAAAACCGGCATTGAAATGGAATATGAAGAAGAACTCCGTGGAAAAAAAGGCGTGGAGCAGTTGATTATTGACAGCAGTTCCCGGGTAGTGAGTTCAGAACAGACGGAAGATGCTGTGGCAGGCAACGATATTTACCTGTCCATTGACGCAGCACTGCAAAAGGCAGTGTATAAACTGGCAGAAAAAGAAATTGCCGGTATTCTGACATCCAAACTGGTGAACAGCAAAAGTCATGGTACGAAGGGAAAAAATGCGGCGGGTATTCTGGTCTCCATTTACGATGTGTATGATGCAATCCTACAGAACAGCATCGTGGATATTTCCCATTTTTCAGATGAAGATGCTACGTCGTTGGAAAAATCTGTTTACCGGAAGTTTACGGACTCGAAGCAATCCGCTATTAAGAGCGTAAAACGACAGCTGAATTATGATAATACCGTGGCTGGTAAGGATTTATCGGAGGCTCTGGATAGTTATCTGGATTACATTTTTACCATGCTTCGGGAGGATGGTATTCTGGACAGCCAGAAAATGGATACCACCGATTCCACCTACAACGATTATGTGAATGACAAAATCAGCCTCAGTGAATTTCTGGTCTATGCAATTAAGAATAACTGGATTAACCTGGAAAATCTGGAAATCGGGGAGGATTATTACAGTTCGGAGGAGGTCTTTGAGAAAATCGCCTCTTATGTTCTGGAGGAGATTGCAGATGATATGGTCTTTGATAAAAAAGTGTATCATGTCATGGTGGACAGAGGAACGCTGTCCGGCAGGGAAATCTGCCTTCTGCTCTATGACCAGAAGGTGCTGAAAAAGAATAAAAGCACGTATGCCCAATTGCAGACGGGAATGATAGCGCCTTACGACTTTTTGAAATCCAAAATCCGCTCGTTAGCTATTCCCCCAGGGGATTTGGGATTGACCCCCTGTGCCTGCTCGGTGGTAATTACTTCGGTGAAAACGGGAAAGGTACTTTCACTGGTATCTTATCCAAGTTATGATAACAATAAATTTGCCAATGTGGTGGACAGCGATTACTATTCCAAGATTAGTACCAGCAGCGCTTCGGCCTTGATGAATCGTGCTACCCAGCAAAAGACCGCCCCGGGCTCCACCTTTAAGATGGTGACAGCGACGGCGGCACTGGAGGAGGGCATTATCAATCCTTACAGCACAGTAAGGGACGAGGTACAATTCAAAAAAATTAATAAACCATGGCCAAAATGCTGGAGTTCTGTCTCCCATGGCACCATTAATGTGTCCTCAGCCATTCAGCATTCCTGTAACTATTTCTTTTATGAAATGGGATACCGGCTGGGGAACGGACACAGCAACGTGGTAGATAACGAAAGAGGTTTAAATCGCCTTAGGAAATATGCGGAAAAATATGGGCTGACAGACAAATCCGGAATTGAATTATCCGAAGCGGAACCTACCTTTTCCGATGTGGACATTGTCCGTTCTTCCATTGGACAGGGTTCCAACAGTTACACCCCGGTACAGATGGCGCGTTATGTCACCACCATTGCCAACGGCGGTACCTGCTACGATTTGACACTGGTGGATAAGATTAAAAACACCAAGAATGGTAAAACGAAGAAAAACTCTGCCAACGTCAAAGAGGAGTTGAATGTTTCCTCCTCCACGTTGTCTGCCATTACGACAGGCATGAACCGGGTGGTAAACAATGGAAGTTATACAGGCCTGTTCCAGTCTGTTCCAGTTACAGTGGCCGGCAAAACCGGTACGGCCCAGATTACGGCAAATGAACCAAACCATGCACTGTTTGTCAGTTTTGCTCCGTACCAGAATCCGGAAATTGCCGTGACGGTTCTGATACCAAATGGCTTTACTTCGGCGAATGCGGCAGAACTGGCCAGCAAAATTTATCGATACTATTTTGATAAGAACGCCAGAAAATCTCTGTTGAATCAGAAGGTTACCAGCCCAACCATGGGCGGCACCAGCCAGGTTACCGACTGATGACTCTGACAGAGAGCATAAAGGTTTAGGGCATAAAGGTTTGCATTAAAACCGAACAGAAAAGAGGGAGAGTATGAAAAAAGCACCGGTTGTAATCAAAGGGAATAAATCGGGAATCCGCATTGTACTGGATTCCAAAATGGAATTTCAGGAACTATTGAAGGAAGTGGAGGAAAAGTTTTCCTCCAGTGCGGATTTTCTTGGTAATGCCCAGGTGGCAGTCTCTTTTGAAGGCCGGGAACTCACCGAGGAGGAGGAAGCCATATTGCTTTCCTGTATCTCGGAAAATTCCAAACTGGACGTGGTATGTATCATTGATAATGACAAAAAGAGAGAGGAATATTTTACCCAGTCCCTGAACGACCGACTGATGCAGCTGAACGCCAGCACCGGACAATTTTTCAAGGGGAATCTTCGTTCCGGACAGGTGATGGAATTTGAGACCAGCATTGTAATTCTGGGAGACATCAATGCCGGCGCCCAGATTGTCTCCACTGGAAATGTGGTGGTATTGGGGGCCTTAAACGGAACGGTGTATGCCGGGGCTTCCGGCCGGGAGAACTGCTTTGTGGCAGCCCTGAAAATGAACCCGGTGCAGATTCGGATTGGCGATGTGATTGCCCGCTCCTCCGATGAGAAACAGGCACCACCGCCGGAACCGCAGATTGCCTATCTGGAGAAAGGCACCATTTATGTTGATACTCTGTCACGAAAAACACTGGCAGATATTCATATATAGAACGGAGGAATAAGATAATGAGTGAAGTAATTGTAATAACGTCAGGAAAGGGCGGCGTGGGAAAAACAACCACTACCGCCAATGTAGGAACCGGTCTTGCCAAAGAAGGGAAGAAGGTAGTTCTGATTGATACCGATATAGGACTGCGAAATCTGGATGTGGTAATGGGCCTGGAAAACCGGATTGTATATAATCTGGTAGATGTCATTGAGGGAAGCTGCCGCATCCGGCAGGCACTTATCAAGGATAAGCGTTTTCCGAATCTCTACCTGCTGCCATCGGCACAGACCCGGGATAAAACAGCGGTAAATCCTGAGCAAATGGCAAAACTGGCGAAAGAACTGAAAGAGGAATTTGATTACATACTGTTGGATTGTCCAGCGGGGATTGAGCAGGGATTTAAAAATGCCATTTCCGGCGCAGACCGGGCCATTGTGGTGACGACACCGGAGGTATCGGCTGTCCGGGATGCTGACCGGATTATCGGTCTTCTTGAGGCCAATGAAATCGCCAGAACCGAACTGGTAGTAAACCGTCTCCGGGCAGACATGGTAAAACGGGGGGATATGATGTCCAGTGAGGATGTGATGGAAATTCTGGCTATTGATTTGCTCGGAATTGTGCCAGATGATGAAAATATTGTTATCTCAACCAATCAGGGGGAACCACTGGTGGGCAGTAAATCATTGGCGGGACAGGCCTATGAAAATATTTGCCACAGAATTTTGGGAGAAGAGGTGCCGTTTCTGGACTTGTTTCAAAAGAATGGTTTCTTTTCCAGACTAAAGAACAAATTCAAAAACTAAGGAGATGAAGGAAAATGGGTTTTACAGATTTTTTTAAAAAGAAATCATCCAGCAATGTGGCAAAAGACCGATTAAAACTGGTTCTGGTATCGGACCGGGCCAATTGCTCCCCGGATATTATGGAGCAGATGAAAAATGATATTATCCATGTGATTTCAAAATATGTGGAAATTGATCTGGAAGGACTGGATATTAAGATTGAACAGACGGAATCCGAAGGAAGCAATGGTACGGTACCGGCGTTGTTTGCCAACATTCCGATTAAAGATATTAAACACTCAAAAATAAACTAGACAGGCGGGATTAATATGCGGGAACGAATCGAGCAATGGTTTCAGTTCAAACGATATAATTGGAGAAATTATGATATATCTCTGGTGGTGGTAACGCTGACGCTTTCCCTCATCAGTTCCTATGTCCTGTCCATTCTTGGTGAAAGTTCCTTCCGCAGACAGTTGGTGGGTGTAGTGGCCGGACTGGTAATTATTTTCGTGTTTTCACTGATTGACTATCACGATCTGTGTCTGTATATCCCTATTATCTATCTGGTGACAACCTTAATGGCAGCCGCCACCCGTTTGTCGCCCCTTGGATATGATGGAGGTACCAGATCTTACCGCTGGCTGGATTTTAAAATTATTAAATTCCAGCCCTCGGAGTTATGTAAAATCGTTATTATACTGGCATTGGCCACCTTTTTTCATCGAATGAGAGAGCACCTGAAAACCTTTAAAACGTTCTTTCTGGCCTGTGCCATTGCCATGCTGCCTACTTTTTTTATTCTGATTCAGTCGGACTTGTCCTCCAGTGTAGTGATTATGATGGTATTGGTGATGATGCTGATTTCTTCCGGAATGGGGCATCGGATACTGGGGCCTGTGGCTGCGGTAGTCCTGCCTTTGATTGTCTTTTTCTTCTGGTATATCCAGCAGCCGAACCAGATTCTCTTAAAGGGATATCAGCTGGAACGAATTTTGGGATGGCTTCATCCAGAGGGTAAGGAACTGGGGGTTATGTATCAGCAGAACAACTCCATTCTCGCTATCGGTTCAGGCAAATTGTACGGCAAAATGTTAATGGATGAAGAACTGGCCAGAAATTACAAAAGTGTGGATGTTATTGAGAGCGATTTCATCTGGACGCCAATCAGTGAAGAATTTGGGTTTATTGGATGCATGATTATACTGGTGCTGATTTCGGTTATCATTATCAAATGCTTTATTATGGCCAAAAATGCCAGAGATTATACCGGTATGATGATTGCCATAGGAATTGGCTCCATGTTCTGTTTTCAGACCTTTTTTAACATTGGAGTAGCTACCTCCCTTTTGCCGAATACGGGACTGCCGCTGCCGTTTTTGAGCAATGGTCTGACCTCTTTAATGAGTAATATGATGGCGATAGGAATTTTGTTAAATATTGGTATACAGCCAAACCGAGGGAGCAGTAACAGTTTTGAAATTCGATAACCGGAAGGAGTGAAGTGAAAAAAATGAATATAGGCCTGATAGCACATGACTCGAAAAAAATTCTGATGCAGAATTTCTGCATTGCTTACCGGGGAATACTAAGTAAACATACGATATTTGCCACAGGAACTACCGGACGGCTGGTGGAGGAAGTGACAAACTTAAACATTCATAAATACCTGGCCGGTCATCTGGGCGGCGAAAAGCAGCTGGGGGCGCAGATTGAAAATAACGAACTGGATTTAGTTATCTTTTTGCGTGACCCGCTGACGCCGAAAGTGCATGAACCGGACGTCAATACCGTGTTCCGCCTCTGCGATATTCATAACATACCCCTGGCCACAAATCTGGCCACAGCGGAGCTGTTAGTAAAGGCGCTGGAGCGCGGCGATTTGGACTGGCGCGAGCTGGTGCGTATGTAAAAGGTGCGGGCAGTATCTCCATCGCACCTCTGTTTACTTTTTCATATGCGCACTGACCTTTAATTTTTACCGATTCGGCCGCAGAAACTGATGGCATAAAGGCCACAGAGACCAATTACCGCATAAATAATACGGGAAAGAATCGACATGGAGCCACAGGTAAAAGCAACCAGGTCCAGGCCAAAGAAGCCGATGAGACCCCAGTTAATGGCTCCAATAATGACTAAAATCAGTACGGTATAATCCAATCCTTTCATAGGTGCCAACCTCCTTTGGGATTAGTGTACCATGAAAGCCGGAATAATATTCATTGTAAATGGAAATCAGAAAGGAAGAACTTTTGTGACTGCCAGAAAAGTAGTTCCCATGAAAAAAAAGTTTCAGCCCAATATTGCACTGTTTATTTTTTTAATTATTATTATTTATGTCATTGTGCTGGGCTGGAATTATTTGACAAAAGAACATATTTCCATCTATGAAGTCAATACAACGGAAATTTCGGATGACGCTCCGCTGTATGGCTTTATTCTGCGTTCAGAGGAAGTGGTAAATACGGAGCAGGAAGGCTATATCAATTATTATAACGCAGAGGGAACCCGGATTGGCGTGGGCGATGTGGTGTATACCGTGGATCAGAGCGGTGAAGTGAACAGCATGTTAGAACAGCTGCAAAGCCAGGGTACGGCCACAGAAAGTATTTCCTCTATGCGGGAGGTTATTGCCTCTTTTCAAAATTCCTTTTCCATGTCCTCCTACAGCAGGGTTTCCGATTTTAAATTTTCAGTAAATAATGTAATTTTTGAGCAGAGCAAGGGACAGTTATTCAGTGATTTAAATAAAGCCATGAAATCTTCTGGGAAGGGACAGGAGTTCACCAGGGTAAAGGCAAAAAAAAGTGGAGTTATATCGTATTCTGTGGATGGTTATGAAGAGATGAAGCAAAAAGATATTACCGCAGAACTCATGGACCAATATGGAATTGAAACCAGACAGCAGCTCCAAAGCAGTGAGAGCGTAAAAGCCGGCTCGCCCGTCTATAAACTGGTGACCAAAAACGACTGGTCTCTGGTGGTGAAACTGGATGATGTGTATTACGAACAATTAAAAGAAATGTCTACCGTGAGGGTGACGATAGAAAAGGACGATATTTCCTTTAATGCTTCGGTTATTCTTTTTGAACAGGACGGGATGCATTTTGCCAGACTGAGCACGGCCCGTTTTATGGAGCGTTATATCAATGACCGCTTTTTGGAATTGGAATTTCACTTAAAATCTGCCACAGGGCTGAAAATTCCCAATAGTTCTGTTTTGACAAAGGATTTTTACGTGGTTCCGTCTAAATTTGTTTCTACCAGAGGAGGAGAGAAGGGCGTGGTCCGGCAGAAGGTAAATGAGGCTGGCAATACGGTTACCGAGTTTGTGCCCCTTGGAGACAATCTTTCTTTGGAAGATTTTTACTACATTAACACTTCGGTCCTGCATGGCAGTGATGTTCTGGTGGATGAACAGTTTAAGGAGACCCATGTTGTCAGTTCCACGGAGGCGCTTCCGGGGGTGTATTGTGTGAACCAGGGCTTTTGCCAGTTTCGTCCCATTGATGTTCTCTATCAGAATAAAGAATACACCATTGTCTCTGATACCACATCCGGAGGGCTGTCGGCCTATGACCACATTGTAGTAGACCCGACCCGGTTAAATGACGATGATTTTATTGAATAAGAATTTTAAGAGAAAAGAGGAAGAACTATGGTTACAGAAAATCTGAAACAGGTAGAAGAAAAAATACAAAAGGCCTGTGAGCGGGCCGGAAGAAAAAGAGAGGATGTTACACTGATTGCTGTGAGTAAAACAAAACCGGTGGAGATGATGCGGGAGGCTATGGAGGCCGGTATTGTTACCTTTGGAGAAAATAAGGTACAGGAAATGCTAAGCAAACAGGAAACTCTGACAGAACCGCTGCAGTGGCATCTGATTGGACATTTGCAGAGAAACAAGGTACGCTCCATTGTAGGGAAGACAGCAAGGATTCATTCGGTAGATTCTCTCCGTCTGGCCAGACAAATCCAAAGTGAATTTGAGAAACAGGGAAAAACGGCAGATATTCTGGTGGAAGTCAATGTGGCAGGAGAGGAGTCTAAATTTGGTTTTGCCCCAGAGGAGACGGAACAAGCTCTCCGGGAAATGGCGCTTCTTCCCAATATTCATGTAAGGGGACTTATGACGATTGCCCCCTTTGTGGAAAATCCCGAGGAAAACCGGGTTCATTTCCGCAATTTGAACAAATTACTAGTTGACATAAACAGCAAAAACATTGATAATATTAATATGGATGAGCTTTCTATGGGAATGACCGGTGATTATGAGACAGCCATTGAAGAAGGAGCCACTTGGGTTCGTGTAGGAACCGGCATTTTTGGAAGCCGAATATACTTATAGAAAGGAACGATAGTATGGGCCTGAATTCCATTTTGAATTTCTTCAAATTAGATGAAGATTTGGAGGACGATTATGAGGATGGCGGTTTTGATGACGGCTATGAAGAAAAACCAGAGCCGCCGGTGAGGAAAAAACCGGTTCGCCAGCCAGTAGAGGAATATGATGAGGAGCCAAAGCGTACTGGTTTTCTTGGTTCGAAGCCAAAGGTAGTATCTATGAACCGCTCAACGATGCAGGTGAGTATTATCAAACCAAGTACCTTTGAGGATTCCCAGGAAATTTGCAATATGCTTTTGGCCGGCCGTCCGGTTGTGGTAAACTTAGAGGGGTTTGATCCAGATGATGCCCAGAGGATTATGGATTTTATTTCGGGCTGCATTTATGCCATCAACGGAAAATACCATCAGATTTCCAAGTATATCTTTATCTTTTCACCGGAAAATGTGGACATCAGCGGTGATTCCCTGACCTTTGATGGGAACACAGCCACCATGCCTGTCATTAACCGCGAATTTTAAGATGGATGAAAAAAAGGAACATTTTTTTGCCCGTCATCTGGAGGATTTGGCGAACCGTGCCTACCAGGGGAATTACCCGGTATTTACGGATTTTATGACGACAAAGGAATATGGGATTCTTAATAAAAGCAAAGGGCAGATATCTGGTGTCACCGTTGTCTGCTGGGGCGGACATGAGGATTGCAGCCATGTAATCGGCGGTTTTTTTCCAGCGGATTATCTGGCTGAGGCAGAGAATTTGTTTCCTGTAGTCTGTATCCGCGTACAACCGAAGAATAAGAAATATGCCCAGGCGTTAAGCCACCGCGATTACTTGGGAGCGATTCTGAATTTGGGAATGGAGCGGTCGAAAATTGGGGATATCCGCATCAGCGGGGAGACTGCCTTTGTATTCTGTAAAAAGGATTTCGCTTCTTTTGTTATTGATAACTTTACGATGGTGAAGCACACACCTGTGGTCTGTGAATTGGTAAAGGCGGGAGAGTTACCGCCACAGCAGTATGAGGAGAAAGTCCACAGCGTGGCGTCCCTTCGCCTGGATAATGTAGTAGCTGCCATGACAGGTTCAGCCAGAAAAAAGGCGGCAGAACTGATTACCCAGGGTGCTGTGACGGCAGGGCATGAGGAACGAACCTCTGTGAGTTTTCATTGTCTGGACGGCATGATAATGACGATTCGGGGCTATGGAAAATATAAACTGGAGGTTCTTGCTGATTCCTATACCAAAAAAGGCAAGCAGAAAATAAAAATATATAAATACATGTAAGGAGGAATTTCCATGTTATCGCCATTGGATTTACAGAATAAGAAGGTTGTAACCAAAAAACGCAAATACGATAAGATCGAAATGGATGAATATCTGGATCTGGTTTTTGAAAATTATAAGGAATTATTTAATGAAAATCAGGAATTGCAAAAGAAGGTAAAGACGTTAAGCGATGGAATACAGTATTACCGTTCCATTGAATCCACGTTGCAAAAAGCGCTTGTTCTGGCGGAAAAGACCTCCAAGGAGACAAAGGATGCGGCTATTTTAAAGGCGGAAGCCATTGAAAAGGATGCAAATTCCAGAGCCGCCAAGATTTTGTCCGAAGCAGAACAGAGTTACGAAAAAACGAAGGAAAAATGTCTCTATCTGATACAGCAGTTTAACAAGTATAAGGTGCAGTTAAAGCAAGTTGCTGCCGCACAGTTAGAGTTGGTAAACAGTGAATCCTTTGATGTAAATTCTCCTGAAATGGAGGCAATCCAGTATGCGAACAATTCCCTGCCTGACGTACCTGAGGATGGGGATGATACAGCAGCCCCTCAGGACACTGTGGCAGAGCCAATGGATCAGGTGAAGGCTCCGTCAGACAATCAGGAAGAAAAGCTGACGATGCCGGATGACCTTGACTTTGTTATGGATAGCGGAAGCGGTTCGGATGCGGAGATTTCCCTGGAGGCAGTAGAGGGAATTGATGGCGGGGAAGATGCGGCTACACTGGACAAGACCATGGTAATTCCGGATTTGAAGCCGGAACTGGAGCGTAAGGAGGTTTCGGAGGAGGAGACCCTATCCATTCTGACAGCAGATACCATTGATTTGCGGGATTCCATTGACGCTGTGAAAAAAGAAGAAGAAAAGAAGTTACAGGAACCGGTGGACGCCAAGCCAAAAGAGGTTCAGGAGGCGTTGGTGATTGACCCGGTAGATGCAAAGCCTGCTACACCATTAGATGCGGAATTGAAAGAGGCTGAGATAAAAAATTCCCAGCCGGAAATTTTGGAACCGGTGGAAAGTGAAAAGAAAGCGCCTACACTGGATTCTCTGCTGGAAAGCATGAATATGAGCAGCAAAAAGAAAAAAAAGAAAGGGCAGGAGGAAGAGGATCCATTTGAATTTCTTGGCTCTGTTGATGATTTTTAATGAAGAAAACGTATTTACAAACCAATTTAGTATTTGCGGCAATTTTTATTTTGCTGATTGCCTTTGACCGGATCACAAAAAAAATGGCGGCTGTTTATTTGATGAAGGGAGATATTAAATTAATTCCGAATGTTTTATCCCTCCATTATCTGGAAAACCGGGGCGCTGCCTGGGGGCTTTTTCAAAATGCTTTCTGGCTGTTTTTTATCATAACCATTCTGGTAGTAGTGGTAATGATTCTGTTTTATGCCAGGATTCCCTTTGAAAAATCTTACTGGTATCTTCGCTTTACTGTTATTTTACTCACCGCAGGCGCCATAGGGAATTTTGTTGACCGTGCAGTGTGGCACTATGTAGTGGACTTTATTTACCTGGAATGGATTCATTTTCCAGTGTTTAACGTGGCAGACTGCTATGTGTGCATCGCAGCAGTGCTGTTTATCCACTGTCTGTTATTCAAGTACAAGGATGAAGAATTTTTATGGAAGAAGAAATCATAACGCTTACGGTGGCAGGAGAGTGGGATGGATTTCGCCTGGACAGTTATCTGGCTGAGGTACTTCCCTTTTCCCGCTCCTACATACAAAAGCTCATAAAAAGTGAAAAAATACGCATTGGCGGGAACTTTATCACAAAGACTAAAGTTCCCGTTCGTTTGAATGACCAGATTGAAGTGATTGTGCCACCGCCGGAAAATATGGAAATTCTGCCAGAGAATCTGGAACTGGATATTCTTTACGAAGATGAGGAACTTCTTGTAGTAAATAAACCAAAAGGAATGGTGGTTCATCCGGCGGCGGGACACACCAGCCATACCCTGGTAAATGGCCTGCTGTATCACTGCCAGGGACATCTGTCCGGGATTAACGGCGTATTACGTCCCGGAATTGTCCACCGCATTGACAAAGACACTACCGGGGCTCTTGTTGTGTGCAAAACGGACCGTGCCCACCAGTCACTGGCAGAGCAGCTGAGTGTTCATTCCATTACCAGAAAATACAATGCCATTGCCTGCCATAATTTTACTGCGGAGGAAGGGACAGTGGACGCTCCTATTGGCCGACACCCGGTTCAGCGAAAGAAAATGGCAGTGGTAACAGAAGAAAAAGGGGGCCGGAGAGCGGTTACCCACTATCGTGTCTTAAGCCATCTGAACCGGCAATACAATCATATTGAATGTGAACTGGAGACTGGCCGGACACATCAGATACGGGTTCATATGGCACATATTCAGCATCCAATATTGGGTGATACTGTATATGGAGCAAAGTCGTCTAAAGTTTTGTCCGGACCGGATGGCCGGATGATAAATATATCATCCCTTCAAGGACAGACACTTCACGCCAGAACCCTTGGTTTTACTCATCCTGTAACCAATCAATATATAGAGGTGGAAGCACCATTGCCGCCATATTTTGTGGATTTGCTGAAAACCCTCGAAAAATAGGGATAAAAAGCAGAAATTTTGGCGAAAAACACTTGACAATTAGGGCTCTATAGGTGTAGTATGGAATTGTTCTCTCCAGCAAAAACAGGAGAGGGTTGTAGAAAGAAATCACAAGCATAGACTACATAAGTAGATTAGAGAAACTACAACTGTAGACTATTGATTACAGGCAATCTATTACAATTTACATAAAGGTTCTATAAAATAGGGAATGATGAGGGGAAATATAAGGTAGCAAGGAGGGGTAAGAATGAGTAAAGAGACGTCAAAAGAGCTTCGATTACATGAAGGCGAACTGAATGTAATGGAATTATTGTGGTCCAATAAAGTTCTTGCCGCCAAAGATATTTCTAAAATCATCAAAGAATATATTGGCTGGGAAAAAAATACAACCTATACCGTTATTAAGCGTCTGATTGATAAGGGTGCCATTTCCCGTGAGGATCCTGGCTTTTTATGTCGTGCGGAAGTGACCAAAAAGCAAGTCCAGGAAATTGAAACCAATGCCTTGCTATCCAAAATGTTCAATGGTTCTTTATCCACCTTTATTACGGAATATCTTGGAAATTGTAAATTGACTACCGAACAGGTCATTGAATTGCAGCGGGTGTTGAATCGGCAGATATGAAAATTTTCCTTTGTAACATATTATCATATTACGAAAATGTTTTGTAGGTGGGAATCATGTTTGGTATGGTTCCTTTATTACATATATGATGCAAAGGATGTTATTGTAAATCAAAAGATTGAATAGGGGGAATATATAATGGACGAAATAATAAAATACATATTACAATTACACAATCTAATACAAAATACCATTGGCTACGGAAAATTGATTCTTCTTATTTTTATTTTTTGCATTTTAATTTATCTAGCCTGGTATAAATTTGTCCGTGAGGAATATTCAGACGAAGCATGGAAAATCCGAAAGAAAAATGGAAGGAAATCTATATACTGGTATGATGAATATGGCAACAAAGTATATCGTAGGCCCCAAAAAAGTAAACCACCAAGACGTAGTAAACGGGGGCTATAATAAAGGGAATGAAACGATAGAGTGGTGAAAGCCACTCATTGTTCCGCTCTAACTCTCTTGGACAAACTCCAGTTTTTCAAAAAGAGTTGCAAAGAAAACGGGAATATGTTATAATAAACGTATAAGCGACGGTTTTTCGGGTATAGCCGCTTATGTGTAAAACATATGAAGGAGGCGATTTTTTGGATAAAAAACTGACGTATCATGAACAGACAACTCGTGAAAACACATTAAAACTGCGCAATGTACTGGCAACCCTGCCAGGCTTTACCAGAGATTATTTCCGTGCCATTGAGCCAAATACTTCTGCAAAAACAAGAATTTCTTATGTATATGACATCCGGCTGTTTTTTCATTTTTTATGTGATACCAATCCCTATTTTAAGAAAATGGATGATATTACCGCCATTCAGTTATCAGATTTAGAGAAATTACAGCCCGTAGATATTGAAGAATATCTGGAATATTTGAAATATTATGAAGATGCCCAGGGGGTGGCCCACACAAACAACGAACGGGGGCTCCACCGCAAGTTGGCAGCCCTGCGAAGTTTTTTTAATTATTATTTCAAGCGGGAACTGATTCACAACAATCCCACAGTGGTTGTAGACATGCCCAAACTGCATAAACGGGAAATTGTCCGGCTGGATTATGATGAGGTGGCAAATCTGCTGGATTATGTGGAGCATGGCGGGGATGAAATGACTGGCATGAAAAAGGTGTATTTTGAGAAAAATAAGACGAGAAATCTCGCTCTCTTCACTCTCCTGCTTGGCACCGGTATCCGTGTGTCAGAGTGTGTGGGACTGGATATGGAGGATTTGGACTTTAAGAATAACCGAATAAAAATTATCCGCAAGGGGGGCAAAGAGGATTTTGTCTATTTTGGCGATGAGGTCAGCGAAGCCCTGTATGATTATTATGCGGAAAGAAAGAATATGCCTACCAAGGAAGGTCATGAACATGCGTTGTTTCTTTCGGTACAAAAACGCCGTATGTGTGTGCAGGCAGTGGAAAATCTGGTGTCAGACTGTGCCAAACATGTCACTACCATTAAACATATTACCCCGCATAAGCTGCGAAGCACCTATGGAACCAGTTTATATCGCGAAACAGGGGATATTTACCTGGTGGCTGAGGTATTAGGCCATAACGATGTAAACACCACCAGAAAGCATTATGCGGCTTTAGAGGAGGATCGCAAGCGTCGGGCGGCTACGGCAGTTTCTCTGCGGAAAACCGACTCTTGATATGCCCTTTATATCCACTACTCAAGAAAAATCTACAAATCGACTCGAGCAGAGGTGATGCTTCGCATCAAATGCTCTCGCTGATTTGT
>JAFLTB010000033.1 GCA_022510605.1 Lachnospiraceae bacterium | reverse complement strand
ATGTTGTTTCTTTCAAATAACCATAATCAACCTTATAAACAAAATTGGGAAATCGGGGATGAGTAGTTCCCTTGGGTCTATCTATTACTATATCTGCATTTTTAACCAACTTGTCTATAGCATTCCAAAATTCATCATTCATATCTTAATCCCCTCTTTATTCAATTCTCATTGAATTATTTATAATCTCTTTATCAAATATCCAAAATTATGTACACCTGTGAAATCTTCCCAAACTTGTGGTTCTAGATTAGTAAAATACGATTTATAGACAATAGTTAAATCATATTTTTCGCACGTTTTTATAATGTCAATTTCTTTTACGGCGGGATCTTCAAGGTAATCTATTAAAATTAAATACCTATATTTCATTGTGATTACTTTTTTAAGTAAATCTTCAAACGCATTGCCAAACTTAGTAGCCTCACCAAAAAGTAAATGGGCAATAATTAAATCATATTCCCTGATAACCGCATCACTGCATATATCTTTTTCAATCACCCTTACATTATTGTTATGATCTGCAATTTCTTTGATCGAGTTTATTTTTCTCAAATCACCTGGATATACAACAGCATCAATAGGTGTATTGGAAAAGGAGTCTGTAATTATTGACAGACTTGTCCTTCCGCTTCCTGCATCAAGTATACTTGTAATGCTATCATTTTTTACAAAATCAAGAAAATCATTTAAAATCACCCTATGTCCTTCCATCGATATTCACTCCTTAAATTCTTATTATCCACTTTTTCATATCAGAAAGTTACTATTCTCTATGAATATACTTCCTCATAGATCATACAATAAATCATCAAAGTTCCACCCTCATTTTAGTTTTTCCTTGTTGATCTGTTCCTATTGCTACAAATCCCAGTTTTTCATATAATCTTTCTGCACCTGGATTATCCTTATCTACATTTAAGATAATATAAGAATACCTTTTGTTTTTGCCTATTTGACAGGCATATTTAATCATTTTAGTCCCTATCCCTTGATTACGATATTCTCTTCTTACAACTAAATATGATAAATATATTGTATTGTTTTCCATCGGGCACAAGGACATACCTGCTACATATTCGCCATTAAGAATATGGGCATACATCATTCTTTTTTCAGTCGCAATTTCACATTCAATTCTTTTCCTTTTTCCTAAATTATCTTCAAAATTCCAAAAAGAAAAACAATTTTGAAGTTCATTAAGTTGTAATCGTTTAATGCTGTTCATTTTTATTTCCTGCAAATTCTCGTTTGCTTCTTAAAAACGGGGCTGTGCATTACCCATTCGGCATAACGACCAATTAAGCGTGGAGTTTTTCACCTCCTCTGCAATATCCCATAAATTATCAATCATTCTAATTTCAACATTCCGTTTTATCAACTCAGAAAATAAATCATTTAACTGATATTTTGCCTTTGGTATCTGAGTTGTTTTTGCCACATAATAACCAGCCACATCATCTTGCAAAGCAAAATCATCATCGGCAAATTCATATAAATATAATGTTGTATTTTTCATTTGCTCAAACCATTTGTTTTCAATCACAATCGCATGTGAAACAGTGGAAGACGAGAAAAACTTTTTTCTATCGGATTCCGTCGTTTTTCTGCCAATATGGTATGCGACCCTCGGACAATCTCTTGGTGTAAGAAAATTGGGAAGTCTTGCATCATCGATGGCCCATACCAATCCCGTGTTTTTATCTAAATCACTGCGGCTTGGGTATCTTGGTTCAAATATTTGTATATTGTTTTCCTCACTCACATGGAATAATCTCACGAGAATCTTTCCTCCAAATTCAACTTTGTCGTCTACATTATTCTCCCTGCAGATTGGAATTTAGTGGTTGATCAAAAACAGGCCTATCCCACATACAACAATGCCCAAAACCTGTCGCAGAGAAATCGTTTCTTTATAAAGAAGGAATCCTATTACAAGAAGAGCAATTGCAAGACAGATGTTTGCTGTCAATGCTCCGTTGTTGACTTTCCAGCCGGCCCGGTATAGAAAAACATACCCTGCTTCGAGTCCAACAACGGACAACCCTAAAACAAAGGATGTCCAGTTGACCTGACTGATTTCAGTGATTGCTTTCGCCGGGCCTGCGCTGCTTACAAGAAGAATTGCTGAAAGCACTGCTCCGACAAGGTATGTGACTGTTAATGCTCCAAAAGTATTCACATTTTCCGGCATCGACTTGGTACAGATATTATAAAAACAGTTTGAGCCGACAATTAATATCAGTGGCCATATCATGTTCCACATACCAACATTCCTCCTACTGAACATAGTCTTTCGTTTATGCACCCTCATCCATATTGGCCAGCTTCGCCGCCTGGTCGGCTGCAATCAGACTGTCAATGACTTCCTCCATATCTCCATCAATAATGGAATCCAGTTTATGCAGGGTCAGTTTAATCCGATGGTCCGTTACCCGGCCCTGGGGATAATTATAGGTACGAATCTTCTCCGAGCGGTCTCCGGTACCAATCTGGCTTCTTCTGGCCTCTGCCTCCGCATCGTGGGCTTTGGCGCACTCCAGCTCATACAGCCGGGCGCGAAGCACCTTCAGAGCCTTGTCTTTGTTCTTCAACTGGGATTTTTCATCCTGACAGGAAATTACAATGCCCGTAGGAATGTGGGTCAGCCGGACTGCAGAATCCGTTGTGTTGACGCACTGGCCGCCATTTCCCGAAGCCCGGAATACGTCAAACTTACAGTCGTTCATGTCCAGTTCCACTTCTACTTCCTCTACTTCCGGCATAATGGCCACTGTGGCGGTGGAGGTATGAATCCGTCCGCCGGATTCCGTAGCCGGAATGCGCTGTACCCGGTGAACGCCGCTCTCATATTTCAGTTTGGAATAGGCTCCGGTGCCATTTATCATAAATACGACTTCCTTAAAACCGCCAATTCCATTTTCATTGGAATTCATCATATCGATTTTCCAGCGGTTCCGCTCGGCATATTTTCCATACATACGATACAAATCGGCCGCAAATAGTGCTGCCTCATCGCCGCCGGCACCAGCGCGGATTTCCACAATGACATTCTTTTCGTCGTTGGGGTCCTTGGGAAGAAGCAGAATCCGCAGCTCCTGTTCAATGCCCTCAATACTGCTCCGGCACTCGTTTAACTCCTCCTTTGCCAGTTCCCGGAGTTCTTCGTCCGTCTCCTCCTCCAGCATGGCAAGGCTGTCCTCAATGCCCGCCTTTTTTTCCTTATATTCCTTATACTTCATGACAATTGGCTCTAAGTCCGCCTGTTCTTTCATCCGCTTTTGATACCGCTCCGGGTCATTTATGACCTCCGGCTCGCTGAGTTCATTTACTACCTCCTCATAGCGAAATAAAATGTTTTCCAGTTTGTCAAACATACAAGTTCCTCCATTCTATATCATTTCAGTCATAATCACTTTTGAAGGCATCCACATACGATACGCTCAAGCCCCGCCAAATCCTTCTTTACCTCTACTTCCGAAAAACCCGCCTGACGCATCCGCTTACTGACTGCCTCTCCCTGCCCGCTTCCAATCTCGAAGAAAAGCCATCCTCCTTTACGCAGAAAATGGCCGCTTTCCTTTATGATACTGTTGTAGAATAATAGGCCGTCTCCGGCTCCGTCCAGTGCCAGGCGCGGCTCATGCTCCCGCACCTCCGGCATCAGCGTTTCCACCTCCGCTGTGGGAATGTAGGGGGGATTTGATACAATAATATCAAATGTTCCCTCCACAGAAGTAAATAAATCACTCCGCAACAGGGAAACCTGGACTCCATTTTTCCTGGCATTCCGCTCTGCCACCCGAAGGGCCCCCTCCGATATATCGGTCATTGTCACTGAATGACAATTCCCAAGCGCTGCCAGGCTGATGCCGATACAGCCAGAGCCCGTGCACAAATCCAGTACCTCTCTGCCCCAGGATTTCTTCAGCACCTCCTCCACAAGACATTCTGTGTCCTGTCTGGGAATCAGTACATTTTCATCCACATAAAAAGGCAGACCCATAAACTCTGTCTCATGGGTAATATATTCCAGCGGAATGCGCTCTGCCCGCTTTGCCAGTGCCGTCTCATAGGCTTTCTGCCTGTCTGGTTCTGCCGCAGAGTCCTTGAAAAGAAAATACCGGCTTCTCTCCATCTGAAAAAAATGGGCAAATAGATACCAGGCATTTAACTCTGCTTCCGGCACTCCGGCATTCAACAACTGTTCCTCCCCCTGATGCAACGCCTCTGCCAGGGTCATTTTCCTTCACTCTCCCCGGCTTCCGGTGATTCAAAATAACGGTCTAAAGCACTTAGAATCTCATCATCCTCGTCCCCGTTATCCTCAATATCCAGAATCTCTATATCCTGTGGCTGTTCCTCTGCTACGGCGGACTCTGTCGCCACGGCGGACTCTGTCGCCGTGACAGTTTCTGTTGACTTTGCCGCTTTTTGCTCCTTTTTAGCGGCCGATGCCGCCTTTCTCCCACTGAGCTCCTCCATGGAAATCTTTGTAGCGTCTCCGACCACCTTGCCAGATGGAACAGGAATTACCGGCTCTTCCTTCTCCACACCGACAATAAATGTTTTCCAGTCGAATACTGCATCCACC
Source organism: Lachnospiraceae bacterium (assembly GCA_022510605.1). Classification (GTDB taxonomy): domain Bacteria; phylum Bacillota; class Clostridia; order Lachnospirales; family Lachnospiraceae; genus Eubacterium_F. The sequence goes on along the minus strand of JAFLTB010000033.1, from coordinate 25,449 downwards.
GATGCAATTGCCACCTCTATCATGTCATCGGTGGGTTCCTTCGTGGTCAATTTCTGAAGCCAGAGCCCCGGCTTATTAAGAACCGCTATTACCGCATTGTCATGTCTTCCGGCAAAACGGATATATTCATAGGCCAGCCCGGCAATGACCGGCACCAGCAAAATGCGAAGAATCATCCGAAGCCATATGGCATCCACCACGATAAACATAAAGAACAAAATGCTGATAAACATGACAATCAGGAGGAAACTGGTTCCACAACGCTTGTGTACCATATTCTGTCTGCGGACATTCTCTACTGTCAGTTCATAGCCGTTTTCCACACAATTGATGGTTTTGTGCTCTGCTCCGTGATACATGAAAACCCGTCGAATATCCTCCATCAGGGAAATCAGTTTTACATAGGATACAAATAGTATTACCCGGATTACCCCCTCTAACAGTCCCCTCACCTGAGCAGAAGGAATTGGTTTACGCAGTGCTTCTGAGATAAAGAACGGCACCAGTACAAAAATCCCAATGGCGGCAACAATGGCAGCTGCCACAGCAAGCCCCATGAGAAGTCCGTCCTTTGACTCCTCCTGCTTTTTCTGCCCTTCTGTTTTTTCCTTTTTTTCTTCCTCTTCCTCCTCTTCCTCATAGAAAGAAGCCGAATAATTCAGCGTTTGCACTCCCGTTATCAGGGATTCCACAAAGGTAATAATTCCCCGCACTATCGGGAGATTTGTCGGCCTGTACTTTTCCCGGATACTTTTGCAACTCTGTTTTTTCACTTCAATCTGATTGTCAGGCCGGCGTACTGCCACCGCATATTCCTGCGCATTTTTCATCATGACGCCCTCTATAACGGCCTGTCCTCCAATACCGGAATATTTCATGACTACCTCCTTTGTCTAACCTCACTTTTGGCACGATGGCGCCAAAAGGTGCTGTCAAAAGTTTAAGATAATAAAGGCAGAGCCACACGACTCTGCCCTTGCTCACAATGAATTATTTTAAGCCATACTTACGGTTGAACTTATCAATCGCGCCACGAGCTGCCATGGACTTCTGCTGTCCTGTGTAGAACGGATGGCATTTGGAACAAACTTCAACGTGAATGTCTTCCTTTGTCGAGCCAGTTACAAACTCATTACCACAGTTGCAAATTACCTTTGCCTGGTAATATTCTGGATGAATTCCCTCTCTCATGTTCTTTTTCACCTCACTACTTATATTTTTCCTTGTATATAAAAGGATAATTGTCTTGCTCAAAAATTGCTTCATAATTGTACCATGGAATTTAATCAAATGCAAGCATTTTTTTACTCTAAATTCCTGTATTTTTTGTCCCAGCGTGTAAAAAGCACTTATCACAGAATGTGATGAGTGAATATTGCACTGGAATCGCATCTGGAAAACTAGTTTTCAAACAATATACAAAAATTCAAATTATTTACAAATGCATCTTTTTCACGGTTTCAATAAACTCCACATTGTTTTTCGTCCGCACAAACAGATTCAATATCTGCTCCAGGGCCTGGTCGGATTTCATTCCGCTTAAAGCCTTGCGGATTTTCACCACCGCTTCCTGCTCTTCCTGATTCAGAAGCAAATCCTCCCGTCTGGTACTGGATTTCTGGATATCAATGGCTGGGAAAATCCGTTTTTCGGATAAACTCCTGTCAAGCACCAGCTCCATGTTACCGGTACCCTTAAATTCCTCAAACACCACATCGTCCATACGACTGCCGGTGTCCACCAGCGCTGTGGCTAACACTGTCAAGCTGCCGCCCTCCCGCATATTTCTCGCCGCACCAAAGAACCGTTTCGGCATATGCAGAGCCGCCGGGTCCAGACCACCGGACAACGTGCGTCCGCTTGGAGTCACTGTCAGATTGTAGGCTCTTGCCAGACGGGTAATACTGTCCAGCAAAATCATAACATCCTCGCCGCTCTCCACCAGGCGCTTCGCCCGCTCAATTACCATTTCCGATACCCTCTTGTGGTTTTCCGGCAGTTCATCGAAGGTGGAATAAATCACCTCAACCCGCTCGCCTTCAATGGATTCCTTTATATCCGTCACTTCCTCCGGACGCTCATCAATCAGAAGGATAATCAGATTCATCTTCGGATAATTCTTTGTAACCGCTCTGGCTACCTGCTTCAAAAGCGTGGTCTTTCCTGTCTTAGGCTGAGAGACAATCATGCCTCGCTGGCCCTTGCCAATCGGTGAAATCAAATCCAGCATCCTCATGGACACCCCGGCATCCGGCGTCTCCAGATGGATTCGCTGATTGGGAAAAACAGGCGTTAACTCCTCAAATTTCTTCCTCTGGTACAGATATGCCGGCGTCCGGTCATTGACCTTTTTCATATATAACAGCGCACTGAACTTCTCATTCTGGGTACGAATGCGCAAATTTCCCTCAATTACATCCCCGGTACGCAGTCCAAACCGACGGATAAACTGCGGCGCCACATAGACGTCATTTTCTCCCGGCAGGAAATTATCGCAGCGGATAAATCCATATCCCTCCGGCATAATCTCCAGAATACCGTTTTTGGTTACACCACTGTCCAATTCCTTCAACTCAGTAGGATGGACGTCCACAACCTGCCGCTCCTTCATAATAGAAATCAGCCCATCCGTGCCATCGTGATACCGCTGCGGCTGATTGGCATGATAATAATAGTTCGTAGTCTGCGCTGTCCGGTCCGGTCTCTGTTCTGCTTGGAACTCCTCCCCCCGTTCCGACTTCCGTTCTGCTCTTGTCTCAGTGATTCTCTCTTTCTGGCTCACCGTATTTTCCATTCTTCTTCCTGTAACCGGTTCTCTCCGATTCCCCATACTGCGCCCCTGCCAATGGCCTGGCCGCCTCTCTGATGATCTGCCAGCCGGCCTCCCTGGAACTCTCTCTACTGTTTTCTCCCCTGCTGGCTTTTCCTCTGCCGACTTTTCTTCTGCTGGTTTCTCCTCCGCTGAGCCTTCCTCCATCTTTTTCGGTGCCCGTTCCACTGTCTTCCTGGAAACCTTTGCTGTTCCAGAGCCTTTACTCCGGCGTGCGTCTTTTTCCTCCTGCTGCATCGCTTCCGTAATTTTGAGCACCAAATCCTGTTTGCGGATACCCGTAGTTCTTTTAATTCCCTTTGCCTTTGCAATCTCCCGTAATTCGGGCAATGTTTTTTTACTTAAATCCATTGCATTATTTCCTTTCTATCTGCTTATCGACATAACGATTGCTTCAATCCCCTATCATCAGTTTGGAAAATATTTCGATTATTGAAATGCAAGAATACATCGAAAATTATGTAGCAGCCTATACTATCTGCCGCTGCCGCTACTCCTTATGAATATATTTATTATAACGCAGACAGGCCAGAATGTCAATTCCAGCCTATCCGGTATTCATTTTTTTCTCTGGTTTTATTTTTCTGTCGGGCGTGCGGATGTCTTTTCAGCACCAATTAAAACTCAATGCCATTATAGGCCATCAGTTCTCTGGCACTTTCTAAAGAGTCCACACCGGTACGGTTTTTAATCGGCGCGAACTCCCGGCTTCTCTCCACTTCATAGGAAAGGCAGTTATCCATCATATGAATCATATCCAGCACCAGTTCCTCAAATTTATAGCCGTTTGGTTCCTCCGGCTTTACCAGTTCGGCATTTTCATCCAGATACGGAATTTTTTTCTCCACCACATGGACAGGCATTCTTTCATTCATAATCCGGGTGAGGGTCTCTACCCCAAACAGATAATTGAGAATGACTCCATAATTATAGAGAAGCCGTCCGTCTTCATCTCTGGAATGAATAATCTCATCTGTCATTTCGTAATATTCCACAATGGAAGGCTTTCCATCTTCCAGACAGAGGACGCCTACCCGCTCCTCCGGCTCAGCCTTGGCCACCACTTTGGCGCCGCAGACACAACCTGCCTCTATGGTCGCCCCCACAAACACCGGGTCCGCTATTTTCTGCAGCACATTATCCACGGCAAATACATTCAGCCACTCCACGCCCAGTTCACGGATTTTATCCAAAAGTCCGGCCTTTGCCAAAGAGGAAAACCAGCCTCCGTTACCGTTTGGCGAAGTCGCCAGCTTGGCTTTGCTCTCCATATAAATCCTGCCGTCATATCCCACCGAAGGAGCCATATCCTGCACAAAGAAATAAACGTAGTCCGGGTTATATCCAAAATATTTCTTTTCCTGGAAAAACCGGGTAGTGTCTTCATTGTTCTTCTCACTTGTCATAATAAACAGCGGCACCCAGGCATCCGCCTGCTTTACCACTGCCAGCAGATTATGGATTAACTGCTCAAAGAGATATAACTCCCGGTTTACTCCCACATTCAGCATTCCCTTTGGCTTATCAAACCCCAGACGGGTTCCCTGGCCGCCTGCCAGCAAAACGGCTCCCACTTTACAGGCCTGAATCGCCTGAAGACCCTTTTTTTCATAACCGTCCTTTTTTTCCTCAATTTCTTCCAGCGTCACCGCACCCAGCGGCTCAATTTTCCCTTTTTTTACCTCCTGTACCCCTTCCTTGATTAGCTCCAGCAGAGACAAATCCAACGCTTCAATCTGACTTAACAGACTCTCCTGTTCCCCCTCACTGAGTTCCCCATAATATCTCAGCAAATGCTCCTGCCCCGCCGGAGCCAGCTTCTGCAATGCCTCCTCGTATGTCATCCCGTACCTCCATTCCAACGGGCTCCCCTGTCCCGTATTTCTTCATTTATTGTAATCATTGTACTCAATTTCCGAAAAAAGTACAAGAGAAAATATTGTTTTTACCCCTTATAAATGGTATGATGATGTATAACGATTTTTCAGAATGGAGGAATAAGATACAAGATGACACAGAATGAAAAAGCATTACAGCTGCATAGAGAATGGAAGGGAAAACTTAATACGACTCCCAAATGCCAGGTGAAATCCAGAGAGGACCTGGCCCTTGCATATACTCCGGGCGTGGCTGAACCCTGCCGGAAGATTGCGGAAAACAGGGAGGACGTCTATCAATATACTATCAAATCCAATACGGTGGCTGTAGTATCCGATGGAAGCGCCGTGCTGGGGCTTGGCAACATCGGCGCCGAGGCCGCTTTGCCCGTCATGGAAGGAAAAGCCGTTTTGTTCAAGGAATTCGGTGGGATAAATGCTTTTCCCATCTGCCTCGACACCCAGGATACCGAGGAAATTATCCAGACCGTCTGCCGTATTGCGCCCGCCTTTGGCGGTATCAATCTGGAGGACATATCTGCCCCCCGCTGCTTTGAAATTGAGAGCCGTCTGAAGGAATTGTTGGATATTCCCGTTTTTCACGACGACCAGCACGGAACTGCCATTGTGGTGCTTGCCGGCATCATCAATGCCTTAAAGGTGGTTCATAAGGAAAAGGAGGCCTGCAAGGTCATTGTAAATGGCGCCGGTTCTGCAGGCATTGCCATCAGCCGGCTTCTTCTCCGCTATGGCTTCCGGGATTTGACGCTCTGCGACAAATCCGGCATTCTGAGTAAAAACAGCGAAGGACTAAACTGGATGCAGAAGGAAATGATGGAGGTCACCAACCTGGAGGAAAAAGAGGGCACACTGGCCGATGCCTTTGTCGGGGCCGACATTTTTGTGGGAGTATCTGCACCGGGCATTGTTTCAGAGGAAATGGTAGCTTCTATGAATTCAGATGCCATTCTTTTTGCCATGGCAAATCCCGTGCCGGAAATCATGCCGGATATAGCGAAAAAAGCCGGAGCTAAGGTGGTGGGAACCGGCCGCTCCGATTTCCCTAATCAGGTCAATAATGTGGTGGCGTTCCCTGGCATCTTCAAAGGGGCACTGGAAGGCCGGGCATCCCAGATTACCGAGGAAATGAAACTGGCGGCGGCTCTCGCCATCGCCTCCCTGGTGCCAGACCAGGAACTGAGCGAGGATAATATTATGCCGGAGGCCTTTGACCCGCGGGTGGCCGATGTGGTAAGCACTGCTGTAAAGGCCTATATTCATGACTGACCAATCACTGTCCAAAAAGCAGGGGAGCTGCCGCTGGGGAGACAAGCCCTATCACTCTTTGGATTACGAGATGAAACGCCGCTTTGGAGAAAAGGTATATAAAATTGCTCTGGAAGGCGGCATGACCTGTCCCAACCGGGACGGCACTCTGGATACCAGAGGCTGTATCTTCTGCAGTGGAAAGGGTTCCGGCGATTTCGCTGCTCCCCGCATGGGTTCCATTACGGAGCAGATTGACCGGGGTATCCGGGAAATCTCCGCCCGCAAACAGACAGGAAAAAAATTTATTGCTTATTTCCAGTCCTTTACCAACACCTATGCCCCCGTCTCCCAGCTGACTGCTCTGTACGAAGAGGCACTGGCTCACCCGGATGTGGTAATGCTGTCCATTGCCACAAGGCCGGACTGTCTGCCAGAGGAGGTACTGGAGCTACTGAGACACTGCGCAGAAGCAAAGCCTACAATTGTAGAACTCGGATTACAGACGATTCACTCATCCAGCGCTGATTATATTCGGCGTGGTTATTCACTGAAAGTTTATGATACAGCAGTAGAACAGTTAAAAAAACGGGGTCTTGAGGTAGTGACCCATGTGATTGCCGGACTGCCCTTCGAGAGCAAAACGGACTTTCTGGAGACTGTCACCCATGTGGCTGACTCCGGCGCTGACGGTATCAAGCTCCAACTGCTCCATGTGCTGGAGGGCACCGATTTGGCAGAAGAATACCGCCAGAAGGCATTTGAGGTTTTATCCAGAGAAGAGTATCTGGACTGGATTGTTTCTGCCCTCTCTCTGCTGCCAGAGCAGATGGTCATCCACCGGCTCACCGGAGACGGCCCGAAAAAACTGTTACTGGCCCCCCTGTGGAGCAGCCGCAAGAGAGAAGTCCTGAATCTGCTCCATCAAAAGCTGCGGAATGATGGTATCTGGCAGGGATGCCATCGTCCCAACAACGAATAAGAATTGATTTTGCATAATCGCTAACTCTTTGGAATGGAGGTTTTTATGGCAAACGAACCCATTACCATTTATAAATTGATTATTTTATATACCCTGAGCCGGGTAGAAACCACCCTGCCACAGGATATTCTTTATGATTATATCATAAAACAGGGCTACACCAATTATTTTAATGCCCAGAATGCCTTGAGTGAACTCCTGCAGGCGGATTTGGTTTGGGAGGACGCCACCTATCACCTGGCTTATTATGGTCTCACCAAAGCCGGAGAGGACACTCTGGCGCTGTTCGGAAATCAGTTGTCCCCTGATATCCGGGGAGAAATTGACGAATATTTGAAAGAGAACCGGATGGAAATCCTCAATGAAACCTCTCTTGTCAGTGATTATGAGAGAACGCCCCAGGGCACTTATCTTTCCTCCTGCACTCTGCGGGAGGGAAACCATGTCCTGTTCCAGCTGGCATTGGAGGCTGCCACCGAGGAGGACGCCAGAAAGATTTGTGAGAACTGGCGGGAAAGCAGTGAAGAATTATATCGGATGGCAGTGACACGGCTGCTTCGCGGCAAACAGGCTTAGCAGAGCAGGGCGCACCATTGCTTTGTTTTGCAATTTGTATTCCACAGAAAAAATAGTGCCAGGTATAAGTATGATTTTTCTCTTCTCTGCAGCAGCACTGCAAAAAGGATACCAGGTAATTCCGTATTTTTGTGTTTAAAATCTTAGTAGTTTAAAGTCAAGCAAATCCACGAATCAGCGAGAGCATTTGATGCGAAGCATCACCTCTGCTCGTGTCGATTCGTGGATTTGCTTGATTATTTCAACTACTAAAATTTTTCTACCGGTTACCTGCAATTTTTTTCGCACACGCCGGACAATACTGCCCACTGCGAATTGCCATGCCACAGGATAAACAAAAGTTCTGACCATGAGAAGTAGCTACAACTTCCACCCGTCCTTCATTTATCAAATCACCGATAATCCGCCTGTTTACGCCGGTAGCCTTTTCAATTTCCATGACCGTTCTGGGGCCATTCTTTTCAAGATAACGTTTTACTTGCCCAAAATCGGTGAGATACTCCTCACCACATTTTTCACAGAGATATACTCCACTCCCTTTATAAAACATTTCACCGGAGCAGAATTGGCATTTCTGTGTATTTGGATCCACTTGGCCTTCTTTTTCATACAGATTCATGTCCGCCGCTCCTTTCTTTACTGACTTGATACTCTTTCTGTTATTTCTATATCACACCACGGTTTAGAGAAATACGCATCATCCTACACCTGTAGTACCAAGCTCCAGATATTTCAGATAAGCGCCATAACTCATAGTCACTGCCGCATCGCCAGTACCTACAGATACTGTTACCTGATCCCAATCCTTTTGCAGGGCGCTTACTCCCTTGTCAAATTCTGCCTCGGTCGAGCCTCCGCTGCCTTCCGAACTGTCTGTGGATGCCACCGACACCTTCCGGTTTGGCACCGTCACGCCTTCCTGCATATATTGTCTAATCTTTTTAACATAATTCTGTGTCTCGGCATAAGGCGGAACCCCGCCATATTTTGTCACGGCACCGCTTCCGGCATTGTAAGCCGCCGCCGCCAACGTATAATCCCCATTAAATTTATCAAGATGGGCTTTCAGCAGTTTGGCCGCCGCCATAATACTCTCTTCTGCATCAAAGGGATCCTTCACACCCAGTTCTTTGCTGGTGGCCGGCATCAGCTGCATAATGCCCTGTGCTCCGGCAGAGGATACGCTATCTGTATTAAAGTTCGACTCTGCTTTTGCCACTGCTACGAGAAAGTCATAAGAAATATCGTATTTCTTGGCAGCCCGTTCAAATATATCCGGCAGTGATGCCTCCCCAGAGGCTGAACTTGTAGTCCTGGATGTCTCCTTCTCTGCCGAAACCGCCGTACTTTTCTTGCTGGAAACCTTTTTCTCTTCTTTATCCAGCATTTTCTGAAAAGGAGTAATGGTCGTTCTGGAGGCCGACGCTGTCTTTTTCGCCGTCTTTTGCCACGATTCTGCGGCTGTCACATCATTTACCACCAGGGTGGACATATTACTCACTCCTTTCTGTCTGTATCATAATACCGGCATTTTTGCCAGTACGATTTGTCCTATAGATTGATTATATAGGAGAAGACAATTAAAATCAAGACAATCCGTCAATTTTATCGCTGTTTTTATCCACTGCCCCACTGTCAGTGACGCTTATTTTTCCTTTCGTCGTCACCCGGAAGCGGCGTAATAACAGGAATATAAACACCACACTGACAATCTCAAACAACAAAAAGCCAATTCCTGCCACCCCCTCTGGCACAAGACCGGTACCCAGGACACCTTCCACTTCCTCTGCCAGATAAGAGCTGGCATTAAATACACAGTGCAAAAGAGTACAGCCCCATATAGTCTGGGTTCTCTCATAAATATAGGCTAGAATCACGCCAAACAGGGTGGCATATATACCCTGCACCAGATTCATATGGAAGATTCCAAATAAAAGACCGGAAATCCACGCTGCCGGCCAAAGAGAAAAGGCACGCCGCAGCTTTCCGTAAATCATGCCGCGGAAAATCATTTCCTCTGCCAAAGGCCCTAGCAGGCACACCATAAACAACATGACCGCTGGAGGCAGTGTATCCAGTTCAAAATTTTCTGCCAACTCCTCATAGCTTTTAAAAATACCCGGAAGTACCAGATAGACAAGCATTATAATCAGATTGACCGCCATCTGTCCAAACAGCCCAAGCCCCAGAATGCTCAGTACATTTTTCGCCGAAAATGCCTGGCGGTAATTAGGACGAAAGGTATACTTATGCTCACGAAAATAGTACCACAGGCCAAAGCAGACTAACATCAGCAGTTCCGACAGTCCATTCAGCAGCATCAGAGAACCACTGTTTGTCATAACATCCTGGATGATTTCCACATATTCCAGCATGGCAGATGAATTGTCTGTAATCCCGCCTGTCAGCGCTATCAGGAAGACCACAATGGCAAAAATCAATACCACCAAAACCGGGAAGATAAATGCCAGAGCCATATATAAAGCGGTCCAGAGCAGCGCTTTTCCTTTACTTTTCATTTGGATTTTCCTCCTTATTCGCTCTCCCATTATATTTTTTTATTTTATCACGTTCCCGACGCAAGGTCAAATTGCTATTGCAGTTTCCCGGGTAAAATGTTACTATATTTTGAGAGTATATGCCGCCCGAACAGGCGGAAGAATGGAGGAAATACATGAAACTTTGGGGAGGACGCTTTACAAAGGAAACCAATGAACTGGTACATAATTTTAATGCTTCCATTTCCTATGACCAGAAATTTTACAAACAGGATATACTGGGCAGTATCGCCCATGTCACCATGTTAGAAAAGCAGGGGATTCTCACCACTGGCGAAAAGGAAGCCATTGTAGATGGCCTGCAGGGAATCCTTACAGATATTGAAAACGGCACCCTGGAGATTACCGGGGAACACGAGGACATCCACAGCTTTGTAGAGGCCAACCTGATTGAGCGAATCGGCGAGCCCGGAAAAAAACTCCACACCGGACGGAGCCGCAATGACCAGGTGGCTCTGGATATGAAACTGTATACCCGGGATGAAATTGTTGCCATCAACGATTTGTTAAAGGAATTAATGGTGGTGATTCACCGTATTATGTCAGAAAATACGGAAACCTTTATGCCGGGCTTCACCCATTTGCAAAAAGCACAGCCAGTGACACTGGCTCACCATTTCGGTGCTTATTTTGAAATGTTCCGTCGTGACCGCAGCCGTCTGAGAGACATCTACGACCGTATGAACTACTCTCCTCTTGGCTCCGGCGCGCTGGCGGGTACCACCTATCCGTTGGACCGGAAATATACGGCCTCCCTGCTGAAATTCGACGGCCCTACCTTTAACAGCATGGATTCAGTGTCTGACCGGGATTATCTGATTGAACTTCTCAGTGCCATGTCCACTATTATGATGCATATGAGCCGGTTCTGCGAGGAAATTATCCTCTGGAACTCCAACGAATATCGTTTTGTGGAGATTGATGATTCCTATTCCACCGGTTCCAGTATTATGCCACAGAAAAAAAATCCGGATATCGCGGAACTGGTCCGGGGTAAAACCGGCCGTGTCTACGGGGCACTGATTTCTCTGCTGACTACTATGAAAGGACTTCCGTTAGCTTACAATAAAGATATGCAGGAGGATAAGGAACTGACCTTCGACGCCATAGATACCGTAAAAGGCTGCCTGGCCCTTTTCACCGGCATGATTGATACGATGAAATTTCATCCGGATGTCATGGCTGACAGCGCCCGCCACGGTTTTACCAATGCCACTGACGCGGCAGATTACCTGGTAAACCACGGTGTGCCATTCCGGGATGCCCACGGCATTATTGGCCAGCTGGTACTGCTTTGCATCGAGCGGAAAATTTCTCTGGACGAGCTGCCTCTTGACGAATATCAGAAAATATGCCCGGCCTTTGAAGAGGACATTTACGATGCTATTTCCATGAAAACCTGCGTAGAAAAGCGAAATACCATCGGCGCACCGGGGCAAACGGCCATGAATGAAATTATTGCAGCAAACGAAAAATACTTAAAAGAGTCCTGATAACAGGACTCTTTTAAGTATCTTCCAAACCTTTGGACACTTTATAAAATTTACTTATTTATGCTTCTTTTCCACCGGGCTTGTATTCAACAAAACAGTGTCTCCCTTTTGGTTGGTAAACTTATACAAAATACTTCCATATACTGTATTCATTGCAACATTGCCTGCCCAATACTCACACAGCTGCACCTGCCCATCCTTCCACTCATATACTTTTACTGTAGCTGAACTTCCCTCAACATCCATAATATAAGAATGAAAAACAACTTCCTTCACATATACAAGTTTCCGTCCCTGCCGCCTGAGATTCTGTTTGCCAAGGGCACTAATAACAAAAAGCAATAAAACATAGCCACCCCATACAACACCGGCAATGGGAAGCGTTTTTTCCAATGGATATCCGCCTTCAACATTATCCAATAGAACGCAGATAATCACAGCCAAAATAGCCAATGCAATGACGCCCTTTTTTATAAATCGGGACGATACGCTTCGCACCACTTTAACATACAAATCTGCAAATTTTTCCTTTTCACCTTCAGAAATCGGGCGTCCATCCCTCTCCACATTTTCCACATTGGGATGAGGGAGGCGGGTATATTCACTGTATTCCCCTGTCAGCGGATAATCTGAAGAGTCATTGGGAATCAAACCGCTTAATTCTTCATTTACCCGTACTAACTGAAAATTAGAATCACTATCATATAATACAATACATCTTTTTCCCTCATCTTCCCGGGACATTTCCAAAACCCGTGAAGGATACTCGAATATAATTGGCTTTCCTGTCTTGTCCAGGACATCATCTTCTATGTAAATAAAGCAGTTCTCCGATTCCATCGCAACCAGAGTGGCTCCGTTTATCTTAAGATTTTCTTTTTTTATAAAGTTCTTTTTCTCCTTATTGATTCTGAAGGTATTCAATATAGCAGCGAAAATTGCATAAAACAGAAAAAACAAAAACATCATTACTATAGCTAATACAATTTTTGACATTTTAAATTCAAATATGGCAGCAATTAAAAATGTCACTGCAAGCATAGCAATCGCAGATAAAAAAATTCCTATAAAAATATAACTCAGTTTACTTTTCGATGCTGTCTGATAAATCCCTTCCAGCATCTGGCCTCTGTTTTTATACAATAATTCCTTTTCGGCTTCTGTACATATTCGTTTCATAAAAATCCCTCAAACGCTATCGTATATAATTGGTTCTTACCACCGGCTCCCGTTCCGGGAATCCAATGCCTTTTTCTTTTCCAGCCTCAATACATTTCAAAATCCACGCCATGTTGCTGCCCAGGGTGCGCATAGTCTGCATACCCTCCTCATCCCGTCTCACCTCTTCGGCGTTATTTCCATGCACCTGATTCCAGTATTGGGAAGAAATCACCGGCATACAATTGATGGTAAAATATTTGTTAATCTGGTCAAAGGCGGCAGAGGCTCCACCACGGCGACAGCTGACCACCGCTGCTGCCGGCTTACCAGTCATATTTCCTCCGCCACTGTAAAATGCCCGGTCCATAAAGGCTGTCAAGGCTCCCGAAGCCGCCGCATAATGCACCGGCGAGCCAAAGACAAACCCATCGGCCGACGCCGCTTTTTCTACAAATTCGTTGACCGGGTCCTTCCGGAAGCAGCTGCCTTCTTTAGCACAAGCGCCACAGCCGATGCACCCGGCGATTTCGTCCACTCCCAGCCAGAACATCTCCGTCTGGATTCCATTTTTCTCTAATGTGTCTGCCACCTCTTGTAAAGCGGTGTAGGTGCAGCCTTCCTTATGGGGACTGCCGTTTACTAATAATACTTTCATGATACCCTCCATTCTGAAGCGTCAGCATGATTTTCGCACTAACTCTCCATTTATTATTTTACTGTTACTTTTACAGTATATTTTCCTGATACATAACTATGATATTTCCACAGATATAAATGTTTGACTGTGATTTTTACTGTTCCCTTTTTCTTCGCTGTCACAACGCCATGGTCATCTACTTCTGCTATCCTTGGGTCGGAAGATTTATAGGCCAATCCGTCTGACAAAAGCGTACTCCAACGGTCATCTATCCGAAAATGCGTAACCAGAGAATGTTTACTATCCACAGTCATTTCCAACGTCTCTACATCTGGTTGTATCTCCCTGATATCCCGATATGGTATATGTTCTATCGCAGCATTTAGATCCTCTTTAGGACGGCTGTCAACAAATAATTCATAATGATACCCTTCCCCGGACTGATCCTGCACCTTTTCCATATAAGGCGGCATGATAACATTGGCCTGGCATTTTTTGAATGCCCCGGCTCCAATGTAGTTTACCCACTTAGGAATTGTAATCTTCTTTAAGGATTTACAGCCATAAAACGCATAGTCGTTAATCTCTATCAGGTTTTCGGGAAGTGTAATGGACTTCAAATTCTTGCAATTGGCAAAGGCATAGGGCCCAATTACACTTACATTCTTTGGCAGTTTATAACTTTTTTCTTTCTTGCCCCGCGGATATACCTCCAGCCAGATTCCTCCCATAAAATCATGAAACAAAATACCCTTTTTTACAAAATCCCTGCTGGAAGGATTTTTGAAATAAAATGCCTTCAAATTGGGCAGGCCTGCATACTGTCCTCTATATACCCGAGAAAAGCTGCTTTCTAAGGTGATCTTTTTAATCTTCTTCGGATATTTATATTGAGAGGGAGGAGCTGCCACCCGCATAAGCCTTCCATCTATTTTAATCGAACTTGGCAGTTTCAGATTACTTGCTTTCCCCTTATAGGAATCCAGTTCCACATATTTATCAACAACACATCCGTTGGCGGCGCTATAAATCGAATAGGTGAATTTCTTGTATTTTTGATTTTCAGCAAGCAACTCTGTCCAGGCAAACGCTTCACTGCACAAGGATATCGATAATGCAAAAATCACTATAACAGAAACAATTCTTCTCACAAGTTCCCTCCTCATGTTATCAGGCCGTTTTCAAACAAATAGGCCAGAAGTCCCTCACAGCCCTCTACCACATCTTCATAGGTCTCATCAAAGTTTCCTGTATACCACGGGTCCGCAATATCCCGTCCATCGCTTCCAAAGGTAAGGAACTTATAAACCTTACCTTCCGGGTCTCCTTTCAGTATGCGATTGAGATTCCGCATATTCCAGGTGTCCATGCCGATGATATAATCATAGTCCCCATAGTCACGAAAACTTATCTGTCTTGCCCTGTGAGGCTTCATGGGGATGTTCATCTCGTTCATTTTTCGCACTGTGCCACGGTGGGGCGGATTGCCTAATTCCTCTGTACTGGTCGCCATGGAATCAATCACGAACTGGTCTGCCAGTCCGCGCTTGTTTACCATGTCCTGAAATACGAACTGGGCCATTGTTGAACGGCAGATATTGCCGTGGCAGATGAATAGTATTTTTACCATATCCTGTAAACTCCTTTATCACCGGGAAAAGCCGCATAAATGCGGCATTTCTCAAATTTGCCTTAAAATCTGGTTTTTGGTATATCATGGTTTATTTTACCATACCAAAGGCCCCTTTTCCACTTGTTTTGATTTTTCCCCATTATTATGCGGTTTTTATCAATTTATGGGGGAATCACCTCGAAAAAAGAAATGCGTCAATTTATAAGCGTTTTTCATTGAACATCCGTTCTGTGCATGGTATAATTAAATGACCTATCAGAACCCATCTCTTATTTCTTTAATTAACCTTCTACCGTATTTTTTCCCAGCCATTATAATTATTTTCTTTCGTCCCTTTGCTAATATTGTATCGGCACAATACAACATCCAAGTGTTCTAAGGCTTTATTAGCATATTCTTTACACATACTTTGGTTGCCAAGTTCACGATACCTATTAGCTTCTGCAGTATATTTATCATTTAAGCTCATATATGACACTTTATCCTCTTTGAAATCTACTAAAGCTTCATCTTTAATACCATTCGCACTAAAAGTAACATAACATTTGGCATCTTCTTCATTATAATATGCTTCAATAATTTCTATGCCTTGTGAATAAGTAGTTTCTATCTCTGATTTAGCACTTCTTAATATAGCACTTTCGTTATTACAACCCCAAACAGCCATCATTGTTACAATGATAACTAAACACATTGTTATCTTTCTCTTCATTTTTCTTCCTTTCGATATAGTATAAAATATCTATGCGTCAAAAATCAGGTACCCGTCCAAAGTATCAATAATCCCCTATCATATCATAGGTTAATAATTCTTTCCATTTCCCCTTACGTCTTATCCATGTTGTTTCAGTATCCGAGGCCATTCTGTATTTTTTCCCTTTATAAATAACAGTATAATTAATACAAAAATCATTAACATTGTACCAGGTATATCTTCCTATCACCTTAAATTTTAGCCGCTTAACGCTTCCTGGTTTTACGCTAATTGTCTTTCCAAGTTTTAGATTTCTATCGTAACTTATATAATCTGAATCCACTGCTATAGCATCCGAAGCTTTTATTTTAACGGTCTTATTAGAACAATTTTTAAATTTCATTACAAATATATTACTTCGTGTACTATACGATTCCAATGTCCCACCGGCATATAGATACTTTCTTCCCTTTACTTTCACTTTGCATTTATATGTTTTTCCACCAGATTTAGCTTTTACATAACATGTGCCTATCTTTTTAGGATAGACTGTCACTTGATTGTCGTCTTTACTAATTGAGGCAATCTTTTTATTCGTTATAGACCATGTTACACTATTACTTGCATTTTTTAGTTTTACAGTCTTTCCACCATGGTTATCAAGGTAACAGGTTATATTGGTTTCTGACATCGCCGGCGTAGAATTTGCACTTACCGTAATATCACAGCTAATTGAGTAATAATCTGCATCATTAACTGCATAATACAACTCTATAGTATCCAATTCCAAAATAAATTCACGATCCTCAGATGGTAAATTTCCATTTTTCCTAAATGTAATGGTACCATTACTGGCATAATATTCATTATCGGTATCAAAAATATCGTCAACTTTTACATACTTTACATACTCATCATGATACTTGCCATCAATTTGCACGTGAATATTTGTTATTTGAATCGTAAAATAACAATAAGAAAATGGGATGCGGATATAATGAAAATCATCATCATCGGATTCATCTTCACTATAAGTTACTTCTATATGATTCGTTTTACCTGCCTGCAAATTATAAGTTTTTGCTTTGACTGATTCTTTGCAAAAAACACATCCGAAAATCATTATAAATAACGCTGCAAAAATAATATGTCTACTCTTCATAAAAAACCTCCAAATCTTTTCTATTAAAATAGCACTGATTCATCTTTTAGTCAATGGCACTCAATTACTCCTTCGCCAAACCCTACATCCCTCAGTCCCAAAACTCCCTTGGGTCCATCCCGTAAAGCTGAACAACCTCCAGCTCGTCAGAATGCAGCAGGTCACAGGTGGACACCAGACGCCCGCCATCCGAATCCAAATCATAATCAAAATGCTGCCAGGCATACCAGACCAGATAGGAACATTGCAGGCCAAACTGCCAGTCATCGGGCTCAGGAGCCTTAGGGCCTATGAATCCGGAAGATATGCGGTAAGGCACCCCATTCAGGGTGGTTCGCCCATATTCTGCAACCTCCCGCTGCAACTGAGGAGTAACCCCCTTTACGCGCAGTACCGCATAATTGGAGTATGTCGTCCAATGGGCAGCACTTACCATCCCAGAATCCTCACCGAGCACAGCGGACTCTAAAATAGTATTTTCATTTATAACCAATCCGGCATGTCCATGCCGCCAGCCGCCGGTATGAGTGGACAGACTGACCAGTATATCCCCTGGCTGCAAATCCACCAACGGAGTTCCCGGGGCATTTATCAGACGGTCTTCTCGGGTAAACCAGCCAAGCATCGGGGAGCAGTCAGCCTCCGGTGGATGAAAAAAAGCAGTCTGGGCCTTTAGAATCTCCTGGAATTTCCCCTCCTCCAATAACCTGTCCACCGCCGCAGCTCCCAGACCGGTCTGGAGAAAAATAGTTTCATAGTCAGAATTTTCTGTCAGGACTTCCTGAGGATAATCCGGGACAAAATAGCCATCCCGGTGAGCCCAGAATCGCTGAAGCAGATAAAACAGTATTACTATGACTGCCAGAACAGCCAATACCAGGAGAACCCGTTTCTGCCATTTTTTCAGTTTCATACCCCTTTCTCCTTTCTCAAAAATCACTGCACCGCCATTCCCTTCTTACCCATTTCCATTGATTTTCTCCATTATAATCCATATCAAATGTCACATCAAGTCTCTTTGCTTTCCCCGGTTTCCTGTGGTATAATAATTTCAAAGTAAAGGCGGTTTGACAAATCACGCCCGCTGAAAACGCTATGATATGGAGGTTTCTATGAACTATCGCAAAGACAGGTATGGCAATGATATTTCCATCTTGGGATATGGATGTATGCGCTTCACCCAGAACAAAGGAAAAATCAATCTGGAAAAGGCGGAGCAGGAAATTATGACGGCGTTCCAGGCGGGAGTAAACTACTATGATACGGCTTATGTATATCCCGGAAGCGAAACGGCTCTTGGGAAAATACTGCAGAAGCACCAGATACGTGACAAGGTAAAAATCGCCACCAAGCTTCCTCACTATCTGCTGAAAAATGCGAACAGTATGGAAAAATATTTTGCAGAACAGTTAAAGCGGCTGCAGACCGATTATGTGGACTATTATCTGATGCACATGCTGACGGATGTAAAGACATGGGAACGGCTGAAATCCTTAGGAATCCTGGAGTGGCTGGAGGATAAGAAAAAAAGCGGCGCCATCCGGCAGATTGGCTTTTCCTACCACGGCAATTCGGATATGTTCTGTCAGCTGATAGATGCCTACGACTGGGATTTTTGCCAGATTCAATATAATTATATGGATGAAAATTCCCAAGCCGGAAGACGGGGACTGCATTATGCCAGCAAAAAGGGCATTCCCGTTATTATTATGGAACCTCTCCGGGGCGGCTGGCTGGCCAACCGTCTGCCAGAGGACGCTCTGGGAATTTTTGAGCAGTACCCGGTCAAACGCTCTCCCGTCCAATGGGCACTTCGGTGGTTATGGAACCAGCCGGAGGTAACCTGTGTCCTGTCGGGCATGAATTCCGTGGAAATGGTGGAGGATAATGTGCAGACCGCCGCCTCTGTAAAAGCGGGAGAAATGACGGAGGAGGACGAGAAAATGCTGCAAAGGGTTGTGTCTGCCATCAATGCCAAAATGAAGGTGGGCTGTACCGGCTGTGGATATTGCATGCCCTGCCCGAAAAATGTAGACATTCCGGGAACCTTTGCCGCCTACAACCGGTATTATACGGAGCGCCGGTTCACGGCCTGGAAAGAATACATTATGTGCACTGCCATGCGCAAGACCTCTTCAGCCGCTTCCAACTGCGTTCGTTGTGGCAAGTGTGAAACACATTGCCCACAGAATATCGAAATCCGTGAGCAGTTAAAGAATGCCAGAAAGAAACTGGAAGGACCGATTTACCGCTTGGTCCGCCGGATTATAAAATGGATGAAGGCGTATTGACACGGCGGCTTTCGGCGGATTGGCACCGCCGTTCTAATTCTGCCATTTTATCTGCTGGCCCTGAATCAGGGGATAGAGAATCAGCCGGCTTCCTTCCAGGTTTTCTCGGTGCATATCCACTGCAGTAATCTGATTGTTTTCATAGGTGGTATAATAATAGATTCCCTTATCCCCATTGCAGCAGGAGCTGTAAATGGTAATCTCGTACTTTCCCTTTCCTAACTGTACACATCCCCTTTGCTGAACCACAGAACCGAGAATATGGAAAAACTGGCTGATACTCTCCGATTCTGAATCGCCAGAGACAGAATTCAACTTTGTAAATGCCGCTTTTACAAAACGGGATTCTGAGGATAAATCTCCTGGCAGTCCCATGGCACCCATGCCCCGGCTGTATGCCGTCAGCCTCAGTTTTTTACAAAAACGGTTTTGCGGGGGCTGTGCCGTCAGTCCCATATAATTATTCAGATTGAACATCTGCATATCGAAAGGGGGATTATTTGTCATAATTCCCACAGGATTATCCCATATTTTCAGTCCATCTTTCGTTTGTTCTACAACTATAGAATCGTTTTTATCTGCAATTATCCAGTGCAGCGGCGACAGAGGCAGTTCTTCACTGAAGGGAATGTCTGCCAGATGAATCCGTTCCAGTAACGTCCGCGCTTCTTCCAGGTCTGCACACTGTCCCAGAATCCAGGGGATAAATTCAAAGGGAGACACATTATCCCTGCCCTCCACCTTAGGCAGATAAACTGCTTTTCCCGGAAAATTAAGTCCTGCCATTCCCAGACCCTTTTCATTGACAGCATCGTAATACAGCGGATAATTTTCCACCACATAAGCCATACCAATCATGGCATGGTGATTTGACAGAGCACCGCTTTCCCGAAAAGACAGCGGAAAATTCCGGGGAGTTATAGTAACGGTTTCCTGATAGCAAAATTCCAAATCCAAATTGCGTCCAAAATAGAAATCCTTCGTTTTATAGGCAAGTGCCGTACACATGGCAGTATCTCCTTTTTTCTTTCTACAATATAGTACGCCACTATTTTTTCCCTGTGCCTTCTCATTTATTCGATGGGATAAAACAGACAGATTCCCGTATATCTCCCTGCTATTCCGGCCATACTAGTCCAAAAAAGACAGGAGGCAGACTTATGAAAATGGTAAGAAAAGACAAGCCCATCCACACAATTCCCGATGGCGTGTGGGAAAGCAGCAGCGCAGACCGTCCGGAGAACAAAACCGAGACAGAACATCTTCGTGAAATTTCCACCGACGCCCAGGGAAACGGTTACACCGGGGCAGATGATCCTGCCATCACAGGCAGCCATACTCCAGAAAAATAGTAGCGCAACAAAGAATATTTACTCATATTCCCTCATTTCCCTGCATAAAATAAATAGTATAATTGCCAGTTATGGGCAGAAATGAGGGATTTTATGAGTTACCGGCCACTCCTGCTTATGATTTTCACCGCACTTCCGATTTTTTTCTTTACTGCCTGTACGCAGGAAGAGGTCGTTACCGAAACAGTAACCAGGGCCACCGCCGCCCCGGAAAAGACCTATACAGAAATCCCCCTCACCCCACCTGATACCGAGGCCCTTGCCTATAATCCCGCAGACAACACCCTGACATTAATCAGCCGAAAGGAAGCTTCCTATACCGCTTTTACACTGAAAAAGAATGGCACCTGGGCCCCCCAGCCCTCCCGCTGGAAAATAAAGCAAGGATATTTTCTCGACAATTTTGTCTATGGTGCAGACGGGCGTTTCTATGCCTGTCTCAAGCACTACACCAAAAAAGGATATACCAGACAGGCCCTTGTCCGTCTGAAAGGCAGAGGAAAAATCCAGACAGTCCACCTGAAAGGTCTGAACCAGGTGCCATCGACCCGTCTGGATTCCTCGATAAAGAAGAGGGGCGGCGCCGCCACCCACAACATCACCGACATTAAATTCTGCGGCACGGCCCTGGCCATTACCTACAGCAATTACGCCGTAAAATTTTATAATATTGAAGAAGGGGAAGCCCTGGGGGCTTCCTCCATCACCGGACAGGCCGGCCAAAATATCTTTTATGATTACGGCTATCTGTCCGAAAGCCTCTGGGATAACCGAAAACCCCTTTCCTTTAGCCTCTATGACATCCGCTCCGGGGAATTGCGACGCACCATTTCCCTTGACGCCAGTTCGGATGCCTTTTCCACCAGAGAATTTTATCTCTCCAATGTTCAGGATAAATTCTATCTTTTAACCAAGGGGGGCCTTTATATCTGCTCTCCCAATGCTGGTTCTTTTCAGCTGGCAGAGAATTTTAACGCCCTTGGCATTTCCGAGAAGAACCGCATTTTATACTTTCAAGCCGCTAAAAAAAGGATTTTTTATATTCTTCATCAGGACGCCGATGCTAAACTTCATCTGACCCGTTTTTCACTGTCCTGAAGTTTTTTCTGAATGGTGTACTGATAATTTTCATAGCGCTTGCAGGAAAAGGTTTCCGCCCAGGAGATAACTACGGTATCTCCCTCCATGGAAATTGCCATAGGATAGGCATAGGATTTATTTGCTATATCTCCCTCATATCTGACTCCTACCAGTAAATCCATTGTCTCATCCACCATATACAAGCGGTCTTCCAGACAAACATATAACTGTTTCTTTTCATTAACATAATAGGCAGCTCCTCTCCCTGTCCTATAGGGGCAGAGACTATTCTGTATCTCTCCTGTCCTGGCATCCAACCGGTAAAGCTGTTCGCCTTCCTCCGTTGTGACATAGAGATTGTCTCCCCGGATAAAGGCACTGGAATATCCCTCACCGTAATCCTTTAGGAGTTCCCCATCGGAAAGTCTATAGCGCCGCAGATAGCCGTTTTTATACAATACCAGTAATTCTCCCCTCCCGCAGAGCTGTGCCGTGCGGTATGCCAGTTCCCGGTCTGTGCTTGGCCGTCCCGTCAGTTTGGAATAGGTTAAAAACTTTTTATACTTGCCTATTTTTGTGTCAGACAGCCAGTTGCCTTTTTCATCAAACAGGCGCTTCGCAGTCCCCTCCGTAGAAGCCAGATGAGTTTCCTCCGTCAGCGCAATTACCTCCTGCTCTGCCAGCGTGGCCTCCTGCTTTTGTATAACATCATAAGCACTTAAATCATAATCGGCCAGCGCCTCTTTTATCTCCGCCAGCTCATACCCGCAAAATTTAAAACGAACCTGACAGAAAAGTTTTTCTACAATGGCCTGAATACTCCCATCGGACAATTCTACAAGTTCAAAACCTGTGCCCGCCTCATTGACATACCTCTGCCGGGAGACGATAGGACTCTCAAAGAAAATTTCTCCGCCCCCCATCATAGTAGTAGTGCTGTCGAACAAATACCAAAGTTTTTTCCCCGGCGCCACCTGATAATCCGCCGCTATAACTACGCCCATCCGGTCTATATTCGCCTGAATATTCAGGGAAGTATATTGCCCCGGCAGTTCATACTTATAAGGAAGTTCGTAGCCCTCCATCCATTTTTCCACTTCTTCCCAGTTGTCTGTCTGACCGGAGTGGTACGTAAGACCGCTTAACATTTTATCCATATAGCGGAAGGCATACCCACCTTCCTCCTCTGTCAGTTCATTGGGGTTTTCCATTTTCAGGCTGTTGTCCTCTCCACCCTCCGTCACTTCTATATCACGCAGGTGAAACAATCCTGCCAATTCTGCCGCTCCTGCCGTGGTGGCTCCGCAGGCCGCCACAAGAAGAAACACAAGAAAGGTAGAAAAAGTCAAAGTTTTTCTTCTTGTCCGCAGGTATCTGCGATGATGTGAAAGACTTCCCACAGCATCCCACTCCGGCACCTCTACCTTCATCTGGTTCAATGTTTCTTTTAATATCTTCCCATTATCCATTACCGCCACTCTCCTTCCAATTTCCTGCCAAGCAGTTCTCTGGCTCTCTGTAACTGCGTCTGTATCGTACTTTCCTGCCTCTGAAGAACCTTTGCCATTTCCCGGATGTTCATTTCCTCAAAATAATACAAAAGAACTACCTGGCGGTACTTTATTGGCAGGTTCTGTACTTCCTTCAGTACGGCCTTCTGTCGTTCCGCGGACAATACAGCGCTTTCCGCTGTCTCTATGGTAAATCCTTTCCACTCCTCCACCGGCCGGGTTTTCCTGTACCAGGCAGAACGCCAGAGCTTGCGGCACAGGTTGGCCGCCACCTTCCACAGCCATGCCGTTTCCTCCTGCTCAGTCCCAAAGGAAATTCCCGCCTTGATGTACTGGTAAAAGACCTCCTGCACGATATCCTCTGCTTCCGCCGGATTTTTAACCTGAAGCAGGACAAATCGATACAGCCGCCGGTAGTATTCTTCATATTTTTCCTTTTCCATTTCCATACGTTCCTGTCACCTCTTTATCCCACATCCTCCGAATCGACCTGGTAAAGGCCTACTTCGCCACATTCTCCGAATGGACCCGGTAAAAACCCACTTCTGTATCCTTCTGGACAACAACAAAGTATTCCCCCCCTTCCACCTGCATAGTACCTATAATGTCATCATAATGTGTAAAAATCTCCTGTAGTTCTTCTTCTTTCACAACCTGTCTGGCCTGCTCCCCCTCTATGTCCCAGATGCCCTTTTTCAAAAAGACATACACCCCATCCCTTGCATTCCGGGCCAGATTCCAAAATTCAATCCACTCGTGATCCTCTGGTCCTTGATTTAGTTCATAATCGAAGGTAACAATCTTCTCCGGAAGGGTTTCCTCTATTTTTTGAAATTTAACATAGATTTTTGAACCATCCACCTGGTAAGGCGCCTGAAAAGGATATACAATCTGATTATCCATACAGGTGAGCGTACTTAATATAATGCCACTGGAAGTAACATCCTCCAGACATTTCATTTCCATCTTTTCCCCTTTATTAAAATCTATGTGCGAAAACTCAGATATCCATTCATCTACGCTTATCTCCTCCTCCACAGCCACCAGAAAAGTGCCATCCTCCAGCAATTGGAAATCCGTCACATTACGGTCTGCCGGAATCAATTTGTTTTCCGAATCCATCTGTGCGACCTGACCCGATGAACTAATCTGATAAATCTTCGTCACAGCATTCTTCCCCTGTGCCGGAGCGCCAATAAAGTACATATTTCCCAGGGAGTCCTCCATATAATTGCTCTGCAGATTTATTCTGCTTTCTACCAGCTTTTCATTCCATACAAAAGGAGACGATTCCCATGAATGGGTCAGACAGTCATAGCTATGTACCACGAACTGCTCTACGCCATCTTTCTTTTCCCTCTGCTGAAAAATCAATAAACGCTCTCCCGGAACGATAGTCCACATGCAGTATTCTCCCCAAGCATCCATGGAATTCCCAATGGGAATGGGAATTTCCTCTACCCAGTATCCCGGCTCACTCACCGGGAGGGATGCAGCGGGAGTTTCCGGGCTTCCGCACCCCGTCAGCAGACATATTACCATAAGCATGCTCAGGGTGCAACACACCCCATATCCCGTTTTTAACCGCAGGATAGTATTTTGTATATCTTTCATTTTCATGCTACCTCCCCATTCCGATTTTACTTTATATCTGTATAAATCCCTCTCGCACTAAAATATCCCATTTTTTTAGAAAAAACAAAAATAGTTTGGAATATTTTCTATTTTCATGGCATCTTTGAAAAAAATATGCTACACTAAACAAAGAAACGTGAGGATTTATGTCAAAAATACAAAGTTCAGGAGGATTTGCATATCATGAAAAAGTTTTTACAGGAATTCAAAGAATTTGCCCTGCGGGGTAATGTGATGGATTTGGCAATCGGTGTTATCATCGGTGCTGCTTTCCAAGCCATCATTAATTCTCTGGTAAATGATGTACTTTCACCGTTGATTGGTCTGGTGGCGAATACCGATTTGAGCGACCTGTCCTTTAAGATTCTGGACGTCCCGATTAAGTATGGCGCCTTCCTTACCGCCATTATCAATTTTGTCATTATGGCCTTTTCCATTTTCCTGTTGGTAAAGGGAATGAATGCCCTGGCTTCCCTGGGAAAGAAAAATGCAGAAGAGGAAGCGGAAGAACCTACTACCAAGTCCTGCCCATACTGCATGAGCGAGATTGCCATAGGCGCTACCCGGTGTCCGCATTGTACTTCGGAGTTAGAGGCCAAAGAGTGAGGACTCTGCTTAGCAGGACTGGCTCTTTTGAGGGTTTTAGGGACTCAAGCAAATCCACGAATCGACTCGAGCGGGTGATGCTTCGCATCAAATGCTCTCGCTGAT
>JAFLTB010000032.1 GCA_022510605.1 Lachnospiraceae bacterium | reverse complement strand
GAAACAGCTTTGCCATCAGCATGGAATCCTTTCCGCCGGAAATGCAGACAGCAATACAGTCCCCCTCCTTTACCAGTTCGTAACGTTTTACGGCTTTTGCAAATTTAGCCCAGATTTCCTTACGGAATTTTTTCCGCAGGCTCTGCTCCACATTTTGGCACAGTTCGCCATCGGTATCTGTTTCCTCCTGCATCCGGTCTAACAGCCAGGCATTGTAGCCCCCGGTGAGACTGACAGCCTCCAGGCCTCTCTGGCATAACTGCTCCGCCACCTCTTTGCTGTACTGGCCCCTGCTGCAGCAAATCACCAGTTTCTTATCTGGCTCCAGCAGAGGACTATCCACAACCGAATCTCTGGAAATCCGGGTGGAATCTGGAAATATTCCATGGGAAATTTCAATTTCCGTCCGTATGTCCACCAGCTGGT
This sequence comes from Lachnospiraceae bacterium, assembly GCA_022510605.1. Taxonomy (GTDB): domain Bacteria; phylum Bacillota; class Clostridia; order Lachnospirales; family Lachnospiraceae; genus Eubacterium_F. The sequence continues at coordinate 29,999 of JAFLTB010000032.1, read as the reverse complement.
AACTGCCGCTCTCTAATTGTTTTAATTCCTGTACTGTTATTTCCATCTGTTTACCACCAATCTTCGGTTTCATCTATCTCCCGCGCAACCCCGTCCGCTATCTTCTCCACATGTTCCCCATTTATATCCATATAGTATACATTAGTGGAAGCAGGGTTATCGTCCTTGAATACATAATCATCCTCTCCTTCATCGGATAAAGCTTCATCGTACTCCTGCACGTAAACACTATCTTCCGTGCACTTTACATCCATTGCCTTCATATTACTGATTATCATATCTTCGTATGTTTTCTTTGTAAACCGGTGCACTTTGAAAAGTATCTTTTCTTCCCTTTTGGTCTTCAAATCATACGAATACAGCGTAACCTTTTTCCCTTTTTGTACTCCATAATATATTTTCCCATCCATAAAAGTCAGGCATCCCAGCTGCCTGTCCAGATGTTTGGTAGAAGAAAGTTTTGTTTCCGAAAAGTCCTTTTTCATGTCCATCTTCACGAAATCCCCCGGAAAATCATACCACTCAAATTCTGACCAGTCAATGTCATCATCAATCGTGCTCTGATCTTCAAAATAAAGTCCTTTTTGATACAGATACAGGTCTCCATAGGATCTGTCAGTGAGTTTCAGAATTGGTTCCGCTTTTCCTTTTTTCAAATCTACCTGTGCCAGATATGTTTTAATATCATAGAGATCGTCATCATCATCCCCTTTGCTATATTCATACATCAGCAGGGCATAATACTCACTCCCATATTTCACAAAATATTCCAGAAAATTGCCGGAAGCCCTGGAATCTATATCAAAGGAAAACTGTCCCATCTTCTCCCCCTTATCTCGATAAATGGTGTAATTATGCTTTCCATCCGATTTCATATAGTAGTAGTGTCCACCAGACACCTGTGAATAAAGTCCCACCGGCTGGCTGTCAAAAACACCAAGGTTTACCCCCACATCCCCTGTATTTACTTTTCCCAGATTCAGTTTTCGGCTCTTTCCCGTTTCATCTATGACAAAGCCTGCTTTCTTTTTCCCGCCTTTTCCTATTTTCCTTTTTTCTGCCGTCACCTCTCCGCTGACCGCCTCGGCACTTACCACACCGCCAGAGACAGCAGAGGCTGTTATGCTGCTGCCGGTAATAGCAGAATCTGTGGCTGTGTTTGGGCTATCGTTGCCTGCATTGTTTTTCAGAGTGGTGCAGGCAGTTAAAAGTAAGAAACAAACACTTAATGCAATTATTTTTTTCATAACAACCTCCCTCGTTCTTTCAGGCAGTGCACGTTGCCAGTTGATACTGTGCCTTGCCATTTTCTTTGGATACGGGTCTCCATTCTTTGATCTGGCAGCCCATCAAATCGTACTCCCGTCGATTATCTCTATTGAGGGAAGATTACGATTACTTTTTTGTTTTTTTCCTGCAAAATCTCCAATAAAAGAAACATTATACTCTTTTTTTGAATTTGCGGGAACAAGAAACTCATCATTACCTTTTTTATTATAGCCATATACTATAGGCGATTTTAACAGTCCATTATTGTAATCACTTTCCATATTGGCCCGCAATTTTATATACTCATCCTTATCACCACTATTTTGAATAACAAGTTCACATTTTATAAAAACTTTATTTTCTTTTATATAAAACTTATCAAAATACGAATCATTTTTTAGTAGTTTAATATTGTTTTTTGCCATACTTTCAGTATTCGATTTAACTTCTTTCCCCGCATTTATTCTTGTTTTTTTATATACATAAAATGTAGCAACAACCGCCACTATTACAAAAAATAAAACTATATATATCTTTTTCCGCCCATAACTTAACATTAATTTCTATCCTCCTCTTTTTCCACAAGACCGGTTAGGTTATCATAAGTATATGACACATCCTCCATTTTGGCAAGGTTTCCGCATGCGTTAAGTTACAATAAAAGACGGCAAACCCATGTTTACCGTCTAAAATTGCCTGTTGAATTGAATACACTCTTATAAATTGTCGTACAAATCCTCTGTGAAGGTGAGGCTGCCACGGTAACCGGCATAGGTCCGGTTAAATACCAGTCTCTCATTCATCGGGAAAGAGGCCAGAATAAACTGCACATCCTTTTCCAGGGCGGCCTCCCTGTCATTACTGCTGCCGATAATCAGTGTGATGTCGTCCTCCTCATCATAGAGGGCACGGTTGATTTCATACTGGTCGGCAGTAAAGACCACCTTTGGCGGCCTGGCATATTCCAGCGACTGGATTTGGTTCAGAATCCGCTCCTTGTCCTCTGTCCGGAAGATTGGCTCCGATATTACCACCAGTACCGGAGTAAAACTGAAATCATTGGCAAGATACCGGGTCAGTCCCACAGCGTTGCTGGCATCTGCCACAACAGCGAACCGTTTCCAGCTGACTACACCGATGGACTGTGCCAGATAACTGTATACATAGTCCTCCTCGCTTTCAACGAATTTCTGTACCATTTCCTTATCCAGATTCAGCGCCTCAGCTACCTGCCACACAAATTTTGTGGTATCGGTGGCGCCTATTGGCAGACCTGGAATCCGCAGGGAAGGAACGCCAAATTTTTTCTCAAATTTTTCTGCCGGCCCCTTAAACAGCCACGGATTTACAATGATATTTAAGGCGGCGGCGGAGCAGGTGCGGACGGTATCCATCCCCTGATGGCCGGTGAAAAAGGTGTTGACCTTTAATCCCAGGGCCGTGAAAATACGGGAAATTTCCTCCAGGTTACCGCTCCAGAACGGGTCATGGTACGGCACGATGCCAAAGATATTTACCAGATTTTCTTCCTTTGGCACATCCTCCTGAATCACCTGATCAATCATGGTATTCCACACGACTTCATAGCCCAGGTTGCTGTCTCCGGTAAAGCCCGGCGTCTCAATGGGATATACGTTGTGTCCCTGCTGCTGGAATTCGTCTGTGACACTGACAATATCGTCTCCAATAATCCCCGCCGTACAGCCGGTGAGTACAAAATAGGAATCCGCATCAATAATATCGATGGCTCCCTGAATGGTGGTTTTCAATTTGTCAATTCCGCCAAAGACCACCTCTTTTTCCAGCATATTGCTGGAAGGAGCGGAGACACCGCTGACAAAACAGGCCGATTTATGCCCGGACTGCCCCTGTTCTGCGGCAGTGGTCTGCATACAGCAGCCCGGCCCGGAATGATATACCGGGCAGACCCGGTCAATTGCTTCTAACACCGAACAAATACCCGCCAGGACACAACCGCCTCTTGCGTTTTCTAATACTTGCGACATATCATCCATTCCCTCCTACAATGTATTTGAATGCGTCTTCCTCATACCAGCTTTGCTTATAGGGAAGTTTCGCATATTTTGCCAGTTTTTTGTTAAAGCCCGGATTATCCAGCTGGTCCGCAATTTTGTTGCCCAGATACAGCAGACCGTCATACCCCATGGTAGGACGTTTGCCATCCAGGACATGGGTCGTTGGTATACCCAGCTTAGCGGCCCAGTCCGGTACGCCGATAAAGGCATCCGGTTTCAGCTTGTTAATCAGGTTTACCTGCTCAAATGGCTGCATGTTGGCAACGTCCACCACAAAGTCCTTGTGGATTCCATTCAGATATTCTATATCCACCTGTGCATCTGCGTCATAGGTCGGTGTTTCCAGACCAACTAACTCCATGCCAAAGTCATCAATCAGCGCCGCCGCCGCAAAGGAACGGCCGGTGCCGCCACAGATAAAGACTCTCTTACCGGCCAGACGCTCCCGAATTTTAGCCACCAGTGGCTCAATGCGGGCGTGTTCACTGGCGATGATTTCCTCTACCTCTTTTTCCTTGCCCAGCACCCTGGCAATTCCCCGATACCATTTATCGGTATTCCGCATTCCGATAGGCATCACGGTATGGGAATAGGGAATATCGTAGTCCTCCTCCAGTGTTTTCATAAATTCATCGGCAAACACTTTACAAATGGAAGTAGAAGCCACGGCTGCCGGTATTTTCTTTATTTTTTCCAGAGAACTGTAAAACGGAATATAGTTTGCCGTCCCTCCCAGAAGCGACAGCATACGCTCCATTTCTTTCTGGTCCGCATAGCTTACCGTAGTCGGAGCAAAGAGGTTTACCAGTCCCTCCTGCTTCGGTATTTTCTCCTGCTTCAAAATATATTTATTGATGGCAATAAAGGCGGCGTCAAAGCCCGACGCACATATTTTGGATTTGAAGCCCTCGCAGTGGATTGGCACAATCAGCGCCTCATTTTCCTGCTGTAAATCCTCGGCAATGGCGTCTATGTCATCGCCGATAATCCCGGAGGCACAGGAAGCGTAAATAAAAATCAGTTTGGGATTATATCGCTCCACTGCCTTTTTTACAGACTCTCTCAGCTTCTCTTCTCCGCCAAATACGATGCTCTTCTGGTCCAGGTTTGACACAATAAGCCGCGGGTTGCGGATGTTCTTAATTCCCCGGTGCGCCTGCCCAACACGGAACATGTCAATCGCCATAATCGCACAGCCCACGCAGCCTTGGGGGGAATGGGATATAAATACCGCATCCTCCAGTGACATCAGCGCCGCCATACTGTTAATCTGCTGGCATTGCAGGCCTTGGGCAAAACTTCTGTCCGCTCTTTTCAAACAGCCCTTTTTGTAATTTTCTTCCACTTCTTTTCCCGTGGTTCCCAAATCGTTCACTCTTCCGGGCCTGCTCTCTCGAACGCCGGAATACCTCACATTTGCCATATCCTCACCTTTCTTTCTATTTACATAAGAGGGACTTAAATGTCACTCTTTGCTTTTTCACATTGCTCCGGCACAATCAGATATTGTACTCGGCCTCGGCGATGGTTCCGCCGTAATTCAGAATTTCCAGTATCTTACTCCTGTATATCTGGAAAGTATCCTGTATTCTCGCCCTTGGCCTTGGCAGATCAATGTCTATGATTTTTTCCACCCTGGAGGGCCGTGCCGACATTACCACCACCTTGTCGGACATATAAATAGCCTCATCCACATCGTGGGTCACCATAATCATCGTCATCTGCCGTTCTTTCCAGATATTCAGAATTTCATCCTGAAGGTTCATACGGGTAAATGCATCCAGCGCTCCCAGCGGCTCATCCATCAGTAATACCTTCGGGTGCCCTGCCAGAGCTCTTGCCAGGGAAGCTCTCTGGCACATACCCCCGGACAACTGATGGGGATAGGATTTTTCAAAACCCTCCAGGCCCACCAGACGGATGTACTCCCCCACATCCGCTTTCCGCTGGCGGTAAACATGTCTGGCCTTTAAGCCAAAGGCAATGTTATTCTCCACCGTCAGCCAGGGAAATAAATTGGAGCCCTGAAAGGCAAAGCCTCTGTCGCTTCCCGGCTTTTCCACCCTCTCGCCGTCCAGTTTAATATCTCCCTGATCCGGTTTGTCCAGACCGCCAATCAACCGCAGCAGAGTGGATTTTCCACAGCCCGAAGGTCCAATCAGACTGACAAAGGAGCCTGGTTCAATATCCAGGGAGAAACCTTCTAACGCTACAATATCCTCCTCTCCTGGATTCGGATTGCGAAACTGCTTATTTATTCCACTGATATGAATTTCTCCTACCATTTTATCACTCCTTTCTGCCATACAAGAATCTTATCCCTCAGCTTAAACAGCAATGTAAGAATAACGGAGCATAAAATGGCAATTAAAATAAGTCCGGCATACACACCATCGTACATCATTACCTGCTTCTGCCAGTTGATATACCAGCCGATTCCACTGGAATTTCCATTCATTTCCACCGCCATTAACGTGGCAAAGGAGGAAACGGTTCCATAAAAGACTCCCAGGAAAATGCTTGGCATGGCACTGGGAATCGCCACCCGGAACACCCGGAACAGAGTTTTGGCCCCCAGAGTGCTGGAAACTTCAAAATACACATTGCTTGTGCCCTGTATGCCGCTGCTTGTCATCAGCGTCACAGGGAACCACACGGCAAATGCAATCAAAAATACATTGGCGTTATACGTGGTGGGAAACACACTAAGGGCTAACGGAATCCATGCTGTAGTGGGAATAGGCCCCACGACCTTTGTGACAGGATTCAGCCAGTAGCCTACCTTTTTGTTGTAGCCCAGTGCAATTCCAGTGAAAAATCCGACAATGCCTCCCCACAAAAAACCTACGAATAACAATTTGAGGGAAGACCAGACATTTTCCAGCAGAAAAATTCTCTGCTCAAACATCAGTCCAAATATTCTGTCCAGGGACGGAAAATACAGGGTAGGCAACAGGGTAGTTTTCGTAATAACCACGTTTAACAGTGCCACAAATACAACGACTCCTGTATACAGGGGTGCTTTTTGCAGAATTTTCCCATGCAGTTTTGAAAAAAACAGGGACAGTATGCCAAAAAGCAGATATATTCCCGCAAGAATCAGGAGAAGATATACAAAGTAGGGGTGGTCTGTCTCCTTCTGTTTCCCATTATCCGCAAAGCCATAATAGGTAAAAAGGGCAAACCCTACTGCTATCAGAGGCAGAATCAGTATAATCCAGTTCACTGCCTTTCTTTTCATTTTCTCATCTCCATTCATACAAAGGGCGCCAATGCCAGAACCAAAACCGCTCCTTCGCTATTGGCGCCGCACCATTTGCTTATGCCTCTGTAAAGGTTCCGTCCTCCTCATAGACGTAGGAATCCGGCACATCCTCAAAGGTCTTAAAGTGTTCTTCAGTAAATGCATCCAAATCTCTTCCTTCCGTCAGCTCACCCATGATAATCAGTTCATCCGACGCATCCCGGAATGTCTTTTTCGCCTTACTTACCGAAGGAGTATAGTTATAGGAAGCTAACAGAGCCGCATTCTCCTTTACATCACCGGAGCACTGTTTGTTGTCAATCTGCAGTTTGGCTGCTTCCTCCGGCTTTGCCTGAACATAGGCTGACGCCTTTAATATTGCTCTTGTATACGCTGCTGCCGCCTCCGGATGCTCCTCTGCTGCCGTCGTGGTAACAAAGGTCTGACAGCAGTATTCCTCCTTGAACTTTTCATCCTCTGTCAAATCAAGAATCTTGCGGAAACCATATTCCTTTTGCGAGGAGGTAGCCACCGGGTCGTGCATGGCAGCGGCATCAATTGCTCCGTTGTCCAGAGCCTGAGGCAGGTCTGTCATGTTATAAGCAACCAGCTCTACTTCCATGTTGTCGGTAGTTACCCCGATTCCCAGGTCAAAGAGTTTACGCTTCAGCTGCAGCACCGAAGTATCGTTGAGTCCCGGAACACCGATTTTCTTTCCCTTCAAGTCCTCCAGAGACTGAATATCCGAGTCGTCTTTTACATAATATTTGGTACAGCCCGTATGGACGCCACCGGTAAAGGCTACCTCCAGTCCACTGTCAATCTGCGGAATCATTCCTCCCGATAATCCAACGCTGGCATCCACCTGCCCGGAAGCCACCAGTTCTGACATCTGTGTCACATCAATTTCTACTAATTCATAAGAAAGTCCTACTTTTTCAAATTCTTCCTTAAAATATCCCAAGTCCTCTGCCACATGAAGCGGAGCCATACATACCGAGCCGCTCTGGGTTCCGATTTTCAAGACATAATCCTCCTGCGCCGTCCCCTCCTTCTCTCCTGCACAGGCAGTCAGAGACAAAAGGCTCATGGCCATAACCAGGATTCCTGCCGTTACTTTTCTCACTCTTTTTTTCATTGAATTCATCTTCCTTCCTTTTTGTTTTTCTATTTCACACGTTCCCACATCTATTCGTTATATGCTGTAGTGGTTCCCCAGTTCACGCTGCCACCCTAACAGGTCCGCCAGTGTGATATCGCCAAGAACACCACTGATTGCGTCCTCCAGTTTCTCCCATATGCGGTTTGTCACACACATAGGTTTATTTTCACAGGCAACACTGTTTTCTCCTACGCAGTCGGAGGGTGAAAGTGTTCTCTCGGTAATCTTCAAAATCATTTCCACCGTATACTCCTCCGGCTCCTTTGCCAGGACATAACCGCCCTGGCTCCCCCGGATGCTTTTTACCAGAGAGGCCTTATGTAACGATGAGATGATCTGCTCCAGATACTTCACCGAAATTTCCTGCCTTCTGGCAATATCCTTAATCTTGATTGGCTGGCCGGTATTATGGGCGGCCAGGTCAATCATAAGCTCAATGGCATATTTGCCCTTCATCGAAATGCGCATGTTCTTTCTTCCTACCTTCCCGAAAGCCCCCGCAAGGACTGGCGCTTATCTATTCTGTCAAAATAGATCATAATTTTCCCCAATGCTTCCTCCACGGTACAGGAGACGTCAAAATAGGGAATAGCCTTCTTTTCCAGTTGCTTTTGCATCTGAAAACCGATTTTCCGGCAGACTACACACCGGCAGTCCCCAATCTGCTCCACCTTTTGTAAAGCTCCGCCGCCACAGCCTGCTCCTCCACGACCCCCCGTGATTTCCTCCGACTCTTCCACGGCACGCTGTTCCAGCAGGGAATATTCACCGTCTTCCATCTGATAAATCCGAAATTCCGATGCCGCTCCAAAGTGTAAATCCACGGAGATTCCATCGGAGGAGGCCACTGCTATTTTATATGCCATAATGCACCTCCAAATTTTATTCAAATAAATTAGTAGACAGATAACGAAGTCCGGTGTCCGGCACTACTGTCACAATGGTCTTGCCTTTGTTCTCCGGTCTCTGTGCCAGCCGGGTTGCCGCATAAATCGCCGCCCCGGAGGAGGTGCCCACTAAGATGCCATCGGTTCTTGCCACTTCTCTTGCCGCCTCATAGGCCTGGTCCGTCTCCACTTCAACCTTTTCATCATAAATATCCATATCCATAACGTCCGGTATCCGCTCCACTGGTATGCCCTCAAAAGGATGTACGCCGGTAATTTCTTCCGGCTCCGGGTTTTCCTCACTGGGAAGGGACTGCGCTCCCGGCTGGATTGCCACTACCTGAATGTCCTTATTTCTGGATTTCAAATATTTTCCAACACCGGATATGGTTCCGCCGGTTCCCACAGTGGAAACAAAAATATCTACATCCCCGTCGGTGTCCTCCCATATCTCCGGCCCGGTAGTGGTTTCATGGATTCCCGGATTCATGGGATTGCTTCCCTGGTCCACAAAGTAGATTCCCTCTTCGGTGGAAAGTATCTCCCCCAACGCTCGGAGAGCCGCCACGAAGTCACCACCTGTCTCCTCCATGGTATCGGCAATGGCCGGTACTTCGGAAAATTTTATGGTCTCACCGCCAAAGGCGTGAATTACCTTGAACCGCTCCTCACTGACATTGTCCTGTATATATACACGGAATTTATATCCCTTGGCGGCGGCAATGGCCGCCAGGCCGATGCCTGTGTTGCCGCTGGTGGCTTCTACAATGGTGTAGCCCGGCTTTAGGAGGCCCTTTTCCTCAGCGTCCTCCACCATGGCATAGGCAATCCGGTCTTTTACGCTCTGGGCGGGATTGTAGTATTCCAGTTTTACAAGAATTTTCGCCTCTAATTGCTTTTCTTTTTCATAATTCTTTAATTCCAGCAGCGGGGTCTTTCCCACCAGTTCCGTAATAGACGAATATATGTTACTCATAGGTTTTCTCCTTTCCTCTCCTTACAGCAGGATTCTAAATATGGTAATCATCGGCAAAATCCATCAGACCATATTCAAAAAGGATTTCCTCCAGCCGTTCCTGGGTCATAGGAGACGGAATGACAAAGTCATTATTATGGATGACTGCCTCTGCCAGATTGCGGTATTCCTGCGCCTGGTTTGAGTCTGGTTTATACTCAATGACTGTCTTTTTGTTAATCTCTGCATGCTGTACGATGTTATCACGGGGAACAAAATATAACAGCTTCGTTCCCAGTTCTTTGGAAAATGCCCGGAGCAAATCCGATTCTCTGTCGACGTTCCGGCTGTTACAGATGATGCCTCCCAGGCGGCAGCCGCCGGTTCTGGCATAGCGCCGGATTCCCTTGGCAATATTGTTGGCGGCATACAATGCCATCATCTCGCCGCTGGCTACAATGTAGATTTCCTGTGCTTTTCCCTCACGGATTGGCATAGCGAAACCGCCGCAGACTACGTCTCCCAAAACATCATAGAACACATAGTCCAAATCATCTGTGTAGGCTCCCAGGTTCTCCAGCATGTTAATGGAGGTAATAATTCCCCTTCCCGCACAGCCTACGCCTGGTTCCGGGCCGCCGGATTCCACACATCGTGTACCGCCGTAGCCCTCTCTCATGATTCTTTCCAGTTCAATATCTTCACCCTCATCCCGGATAGTGTCCAGCACGGTTTTCTGGGCCAGGCCGCCCAGCAGCAGCCGGGTGGAGTCCGCCTTCGGGTCACATCCCACTACCATTACCTTTTTTCCATGCTCCACCAGGCCCGCCGTAAGGTTCTGGGTGGTAGTGGATTTACCAATTCCACCCTTTCCATAAATTGCAATCTGTCTTAATTCACTCATTTTCTTCCTCCATTTCTGCTTCCTACATTGTTAGGTTTTGTATTTCAATATACGTTATCAGCCGGTGAATGGATTCCTCTATCATCCCTGGCAATTCCATTGGCGTAATCCCTTTTTGTTCCAGTGCCGCCACGGCTCCCGGCCCAATTCGGCTTACCAGAACATACTGGCAGTCCTTCAGGTGTTCCACGCTTTCCGTAAGCTTTGCCTCCTGGTGGTTTCCCCCCTGACACAGGGGCTCCACTTCTCTCTTTTCCAAATATCTGGGTTCTTCCCGGGAAGAAGCCTCATATATGTAAAAGGTTTCTGCCCTTCCAAAATGCTGGTTTACTACAATTCCATCCGAGGAGGCTGCCGCAATCCGGTATTTCTCTTCTTCTTTTTTATCCATGGGAAAAGGTTTCCTTTCCTACAATTCTTCTCTGATATATTTTATCTCCATATTCTGACTCACCGGGAACACCTGCGGCGTCTGCCCGGCAGTGCTGGCAATGGCGGAATACGTCGATATACTCCGAAGCCTCTGTCCTGGCCCGGTCAATCTCTGCACACACCGGCGCCTGACAGTCCTTTAATTCCGCCTGCGGTATCAGCGGGATAATATTATATATTTTGGCCCCCGCCTCTTTCACCTGTCTGGCAATCTCCGGAATATGAGAAGCGTTTATCTCTGGCACCAGTACGGTATTTACCTTAACGGTAATGCCCGCATCTGCTATTTTCCGAATTCCCTTTAACTGGTTTTCAATGAGAATCCGGGCTCCTTCCACGCCCTCATACCGTTTTCCATGAAAAATGATGTATTTATTTAGCTGTGCTTCAATCTCCGGCTCCACGGCATTTACCGTAACCGTCAGAGAGTCAATACCCACGTCAATGATTTCCTCCGCCTTCTCATATAAAAGCAGGCCGTTGGTACTCATACACTGAATCAGTGACGGATATTTTTCCTTCACCAGCCGGAAGGTCTCCAGAGCATAATCCGAAGCCAGTGTATCCCCCGGCCCGGCAATGCCCGCCACTGTAATTTCCGGACACAACGCCAGGGCTTTATCCAACACCTCCAGGCTTTCCTCTGGAGTAATCACTTTTGACGTAACCCCCGGCCGCTCCTCGGTGTCATTGATGACCCGGTCACAGAACCGGCAGGCAATGTTACACCCCGGACTTACCGGCAGATGGATTCTTCCTGCATTTTTTTTATGTCCGCCGAAGCAGGGGTGTGAATGCTGTAAATCCTCGTATGTATTACTCACAGACATCCCCCTCTCGTTTTAATTCCTAGTAATTTTATAGGTTTACTAAGTTATTTGGTTGCAGGTCTGATTATATCGCCTTATCCTGCGATTGTCAACTCTTTTTGTCGTTTCTTTTCCTCACTGCCTCTTCCAGTCGGTTCAGTGCCTCTTCCAATATGCTTCTTGGACAGGCTACATTAACTCTCTGGAACCCCCGGCCGCTGTCCCCAAATATCTTTCCACTGTCCAGCCACAGTTTAGCGTCTCTTATAATCAGATGCTCCAGTTCTTCATCGGTTATTCCCATGCCCCGGAAATCCAGCCATACCAAATATGTGCCCTCCGGTTCTATCATTGTAACCTCGGGAAGCTTCTCCCGGATATAGTTCCGGCAATAGGAAATGTTTTCCTTCACATAGGAATACATGGCCTGATACCATTCCTCCCCGTCCCGGTACGCCGCTTCGCAGGCTACCAGGCCCATTATATTCAACTGGCTGTAACCGGAGGCATTCACCTGTCCACGAAAGGCCCGTTTCAATTTGGGATTGGCAATGAAAATATTGGAAATCTGCAGTCCCGCCATGTTAAAGGTCTTGCTGGGCGAGGTACAGGTAACGGTAATTTCTTCATATTCCTTGCGCAGACTGGCAAATACCCGGTGTTTGCCGGAAAATACGAAGTCCGCATGTATCTCATCACTTACGACAACCACATGATGCCGGTAACAGATATCTCCCAGCCGCACCAGTTCCTTCTCTGTCCACACGCGTCCCACAGGATTGTGGGGATTACACAGGAAAAACAGCTTGATTTTCTCTTTGACAATTTTCTCCTCAAAATCCTCAAAGTCGATGTGATACCGTCCATCCTCTCCCAGTATCAGCGTATTGCTCACGATTTTCCGGTTATTGTCCTCAATCACCTCACTGAAGGGATAATATACCGGCAGCTGGAGCAATACCCCATCGCCTTCCTCCGTAAAGGCTTTTACTGCCATGGCCAGGGCGTACACAATGCCCGGCGTCTTGATCAGCCACTTATATTTTACTTCCCATTGATAGTGGCGCTGCATCCACTCCCTTACAATTTCAAAATAGTCCTCCTGTATCTCACTGTAGCCAAAAATGCCATGTTCCGCCTCTGCCGCCAGCGCCTCCTGTATGTAGGAAGAAGTTTTGAAATCCATATCCGCCACCCAGAGTGGGAGCAAATCCTCCGGCATGCCCCTTCTTTTGGCAAAATCATATTTTAGACATCGGGTATTCCTTCGCTCGATTACTGCATCAAAATTAAGATTTTTCTCTGCCATATGCTGCCTCCTCTGCTTTCTCAAATGCTCCTGCCAAATCGTGAATCAGGTCCTCCACGTCCTCAATTCCCACCGACAAACGCAAAATGCTGTCGGTAATTCCATTTTTCAGCCGTATCTCCTCCGGCACATCCGCATGGGTCTGGGTGTAAGGATAGGTAATCAGCGTCTCCACCCCTCCCAGACTTTCTGCAAAGCGGATTAATCTTACGGCTTTCAGAACCTCCAGGGCGAACTCCCTGCTTTCTACTTCAAATGTCACCATGGCGCCAAAGCCCCGGCTCTGTTTCTTCATTATTTCATATCCCGGATGACTGGCAAGTCCTGGATAGAGCACCTTTTTCACCCTTTTTTGCTCTCCCAGCCATTCTACCAGCCCTATGGCGTTTTCCTGGGCCTTCTCCATCCGAAGTGCCAGGGTCTTAATTCCTCTGGCAATCAGCCAGGCATCAAAGGGCGGCAGTCCCGCTCCCGTGGTCTTTATGATAAAACGAAATTTTTCGCTGATGTCCTCTCTAGCCGTCACCAGAAAGCCAGCCAGGGTATCGTTATGCCCCCCCAGATATTTGGTACCGCTGTGAACAACGATATCCGCTCCCAGAGAAAGGGGATTCTGAAAGTACGGAGATAAAAAGGTATTGTCCACAATTAACAGCAGATTGTTTTCCTTTGCCACCCGGCTCAATGCCTCAATATCCGTTACATTCATCATGGGATTGGTAGGGGTCTCTATGTAAATCGCCTTTGTGTTCTCCTGAATATACTGGCTTACATCCTCTCTGCAGCAGTCAATTCTGGTAAATGCCAGGCCATTTTTCTTGGAGATATTGTCAAAGAGCCGTATGCTTCCACCATACAAATCAGCGTCCGCAATCAAATGGTCCCCGGGCTCGAATATCTCCAACATTGCAGTGATGGCCGCCATGCCGCTGGTAAATGCCAGTGCGTCAATGCCTCCCTCCAAGCCGGCTATGATTTTTTCCAGATGCTCACGGGTGGGATTTTGCAGTCTACTGTAATCGTAGCCGCTGCTCTCCCCCACCCCTCTGTGGGCGTAGGTAGCCGTCTGGTAGATGGGATAGCTGATGGCACCGTAGTGCTCTATCGCTCCTTCCCGTTTTTCCTCTAAGTGAATACATCGTGTCGATATTTTTTTGCTCATTTTCTCCCTCATTTCCTATAAAAACAGGCCGTTGGTACTCATACACTGAATCAGTGATGGATATTTTTCCTCACCAGCCGGAAGGTCTCCAGGGCATCCCCTTCTTGTTTAATCCCTAGTAATTCAATAGGTTTTCTAAGTTATTAGGTTGCAGGTCTGATTATATCGCCTTATCCTGCGATTGTCAACTCTTTTTGTTGTTTCCTTTCCTTACCGCCTCTGCCAGTCGGTTCAGCGCCTCTTCCAATACGCTTTTTGGGCAGGCTACATTGATCCTCTGGAATCCTCTGCCGCTGTCCCCAAATATATTGCCACTATCCAGCCGCAGTTTGGCGTCTTTTATAATAGGTTCAAGTTATGACCAGGGGGGGTAAAAATACAGGAACATAAAAAAATAAACGCCTCGCAAAGCGCTTATTTTTCTTCATTTCTCATTCATACACCACCAGTCCCCCCTTCCTCTGGTATCCAGTATTCCAGAGGTCATGAAAACCAGTCCTGACAGCCGCCGTAGGCATCACCTACACGGAAATATTCCAACTCCTGCTTCATTTTCACTGTGCCTTTCCTGTATCTCTCTCAGCCCAGCCCTTTTTTATGCCATGGTTTACCGCCATGCCAAGGCCAAGCAGTCCCCAGAACACCGGCGCCACCGCCACAGTGGAATCATTGGCCAGACCCGTTACCAGATATCCAAAAATACCAATCATAATGGACAATCCCAGTTTATCCGCCACAGCCGTAAGGGGCCTGTTAAAATACAGTTTCATACTATCCACCATATACCAGAGAACCATTGCCAGAAAGGCAATCAGGGAGAGCAGGCCGGTCTGTACCCAAATCTGTAAATACAGATTGTGGGGTTTCGTCACGATAACACCATCATAATTCATGTTGGTTTTCCCCACATAGTCATCATTTGGGAATACTATAGTATATATGTTAGGGCCGCACCCAAGAAGCATATAGTTCGGTAGCAATGGAAAAGTCCTGGACCAGATATAGCCCCGCTTATCGCCAAAGTGCTGGTTGTTTTCAAAGCCCCAGGCCGGAATCTCACGCCATTCATCCAGTTTGCCAAAGGCATTGTATACCATATAGTTTTCCCCGACTTTGGCAATCGTCCATTCTTTATTAATCGTAGGATTGAAAATCCGAACAGCCGGATAAGATTTCCCCGCCGGTGTAACCTCTTTGGAATACAGCCGGAAGTTGTCAAATCGTTCATCCTGCAGCGTATAATAATCCTTCTCTGTATTTTTTTCCAGCGGAATTTCCTCCCCGCCTTCTCCTGTCACCACAAAAGGACGGCTGTCCTCTCCTGTAATCTCCACATAAAAAACATCCCCTTTTACGGTAGTCACCTGTAAGCCCTGGCCGGTGGAAATCATCTGCTGAATCACATGATAATCCTCGGTGGGATGAAAAATTTTATTTATGCCATACTGTATTTCTTCCGGGAATAAAAAGAACGCCACTGCTGCAAAAATCCCGATTCCAACCGCTCCTGCCAGAATTTTCCTGAATCCCATTGTATTTACCAGCCGCGGCCACATATAAACCAGAAGGAATATAAGACTTGCCACCACACCTACACAGCCGGTAACAGACTGGGAGCCAAGCAGTGTCACCGTCAAAAGACAGGAGTCAATCATGGCAAGCCCCGTCCAGAATATGGGGATTTTTTTCCATTCCACTGCTGCCACGCCCACTACCACCGGCAGTACCAGCGCGGCATAGGAACCCACATAATTGGGGTTATACAAAGTGGCATAGACCCACCCGCTGGAAAAATTAAAGGAATATTCCAATTTTTTATCACTGAGCAGGTTCATAATGGCCTGCCCTGTCTCACTGCGAAACAAATCCATGTTCATAAACTGGCAGGTACCAATCAGCCCCAGCACAAAACTCCCTATCATAAGCCCATACACAAAAAATCTCACGGCTCTTTCGGAATCCACCATCCAGTAAGTGTATAAAAACAACACTACATAGGCGGCGATAATCAGCAGTCCCTCCCACTGTTCATAACTTCCCCAAAACGCCTTGTCCCGCTCCTGGGAAAACAGGGTAGACAACGCCGCCAGTAGAAAATAGAGAGCCAGCCAAGCCACAGCCGGCACCTTTGTCTTCTGCCACAGACGGCTCCGCCGCCCCGATTCCGACACGTAGAACAAAAAACCAGCCAGCATAAGACCGGCCAGCAGGATTAAAGCCTGGCCCTTCCAGTACAGAAATAAATCCACCGAAGTCTCCGAACCAAACCAGTCAAAGCCATTCAGGCCAATGTTATATCGTTTCGCCGTCACAATCAGCGGCACAAAACTAACCGCCAACACCGCCGGCAGAAGAATGGCTAATTTCCCAATTTTTTTTATCCTTCCCATGCAAAATCCCCTTCTTTTCCGTTATTACTGCAATTATTCTGATTTTAGCATAAGTGCAGGGTCATGACAAGGCACGAAAACTCAGCGCCGCTATGCCAGGGTTACTTTGCCAAAAACTTTTCCACCCGGGTCTTCACATTCGCCTGCAGGTTAAAATAATAGGCGTCATAGTCCATGCCATGCAGGGAAGCAGGGCCGAAGGGATTTTCTATACCGTTCAACGCCTCTGTGGTGACATAAGCCTCCGGAAGTGTCGTGCAAATCACAGTACCTCTCTCCGTATCCAGTCTGGCGTCTGCAATACCGGGCTTCGTGATACTATATTCTCCGGTTTCCATGTTCATGGTCCTGCTGCCCATGTTTTCTTCTCTGGAAGCATATGTATCATCCCTTTTCCAGTTAATGGGATTGATTGCTATTGTATTCGGCCGGAGCAGGAGACTTTCACTTCCCTTATTCTCCGGGCCCTCTGTGTTCCAGGAAATGATAACGCCGGTATCATCCGCTCCCTCGGCAAACTTCAAATGCGGATTCTCTTCCAGGTCATCCTGCGTCACCGAAAACCCAAGCACATAGGCGGCAATCATGCGCTCATAATACTCCGGATGCTCCCGCATATACTCCTCAAGAACTATTATAGTCATGCTGGAACCCTGGGAATGGCTGGCCAGAATAAAGGGCCTGCCCCCGTTATAATGTTCAAAATAGTAATCTAACGCTCCAAATACATCCGTCCTCCCTTCCTGATGCAGGTTCTCAATCAGCTCTTCCGCAGCCATCCCTGCTAAAACAGCCAGATTGCCCTGCCTGTAATAGGGCGCAAAGACATTGGTGCTCTCCATGAATGCCGTTGCCTGCCTTCCAAACATGAATTGCGCGCCGGCATGCATAGATTCATCATCGATGGTTGACATGGAGGGTGCCCCCGGTGATGGGTCAATAAAGGCAGTGGGATAGAGATAAATCGTATCTGCCTCCTTTGTAATCTCCGGAATGTGCATCCAGTTTTCCTTTTGGGAATAATCACTGGAAACTCCCTTTAGTTCATAGTTTTTCATCGCTCTTCTCCTTTCCGCATAATATATCATACGTACATTTTAATTATTTTTCAGGCAATTGTCAAAGCAACAGAAAAAAGGCGTGGCCAAAAAGCGCACGCCCTTTGTAAATTCTATCATTGTTCATTACTAAATCCGGTAATAATGGGTGTAATAATAACCGGCGGAGTTGGTGGTTTTGCCCTTACATTTTCTGAATGTATGCAAGGCGGAATATCATCTCTGAGTATTCTGAAATTACTTCCTCCATACTCAGCCGTATTTCTTTTTTCTTTTTCATGGTTATCCTTCCTTTTGCACACTGTATTCGAGAGGTCAGTGCACATCTGGCCGGCATAACGGCGCCCATTGGCATCGTTATGCTGTTTTTATGATACCACAAATACGGGTATTTTCCCACTACTATTTTGGAGCCGCTATTTGCGCCCGGCCTGGAGCATCCCCCCTAACATACCGCCAAATACGCAGAGAAATAAGGCGGGCAGAATGCCGGGAATATTGGTAAATATTTCCCGGTTACAAATCATGGAAGTAATAAGGAGTATCAGATAATAGGCAGCTCCCATCAGAATGCCCCATAAATATTTCCGGTCATTGTGATATCTGCTCACCACCATGCCGCTGATAAAGCAGGAAAATACATAGGCAAAAATAATACCACCCCGGACAACCCCTTCTGACACCTCCCACTGAAACAGCAAAAACGCCAGAATTAAAAGAATGACAGCCGATATGGCATAGGCTAAGACCACGCCCTTTATCACCTGTAAAACCATCCCCTTTTTCATTTTTCCTTCCTTTCTGTGCCGACACCCATGGGCCGTTTACACGCACAAAACACTTATATGAAAAAATATGAACCTTTTCAAAAAATTATAACTATGGTATAGTAATTAGTGATTTCAATAGAGAAGAAAGGAATGCCATTATGCAATATATTGACTTACATGTTCATTCAAACTGCTCTGACGGAACCTGTACCCCGGAGGAGCTGGTACAACTGGCACTGGATAACGAACTGGTGGCCTTCGCCTTGACAGACCACGACACGGTGGACGGCGTCTCCCGGGCCATGGCAGCGGCTAAGGACAGGCCCATCTCCGTCATTCCCGGCGTAGAACTCTCCTGTGAGTACGTGGTTTCCCCTGAAAAAAAGAAGGAAATCCACATTCTTGGCTACAATATCGATTACACCATGTCGGAGCTTTTGGATACTCTCACCGGCGTGGCAGAGGAACGGGACAACCGGAACCGGAAAATGTGTGAAAATCTTCATGACGCCGGCTTTCCTATTGACTATGAGTCGCTGATACAGCGTTTTGGAAGCAATATTCTGACCCGGGCCCACTTCGCCCGCTTTTTACTGGAACAGGGGGCCATCCCCAGCATTGATTCTGCCTTTAAGAAAATTCTGGCAGAAAACGGGCCATATTTTGTGGTGCGCCGGTATCTGACGCCAGAGGAGGGCATCCGGCTCATTAAAAAAGCAGGGGGCGTACCGGTGCTGGCACATCCTCTGCTGTATAAACTTTCTGTTACGGAACTGCACAACCTGATTACGGAGTTAAAGGGATACGGCCTGAAGGGTATTGAGGCGATGTACTCCCGTAACCATGGCAACGACGAGGCCTTTGTCCGCAAACTGGCGAAAGATTTTGATTTATTTATCACCGGAGGCACGGATTTCCATGGCGCCAACAAACCGGATTTGGAAATCGGAAGGGGCGAAGGAAACCTCCGGGTTCCGGTTATGCTTCTTGAAAATTTGAAATAAGTTCCTTAGCGGCGGCTGTAATATCCTTTTGACCGACAACGGCAGAGATTACAGCTGCCCCTTTTATGCCTGCCGGTTTGAGTTTGGCAATATTCTCCGCGGTAATTCCCCCAATAGCCACTATCGGAATCGGCACCGCCTGACAAATTTCCGTCAGTTCCTCCACTGTGATGTGCCGGGTGCCGGCTTTGGTAGTGGTTCCAAATATATCCCCCACACCCAGATAATCCGCTCCGGATTTCCATGCTTTCACCGCCAGCTCCACGGTATTGGCTGTGGCTCCCACAATTTTATCGGAACCCAGCAGGCCTCTGGCCGCCTGTACCGGCAAGTCGGTCTGCCCCAGATGTACGCCGTCGGCCCCCACTGCCAGCGCAATATCCACCCGGTCATTGATAAGCAGAGGAATTTCGTAGGCATCGGTTATCTCCTTGACCCGCTCCGCCATCTGAAAAAATTCCAGGGAGCTGCACTCCTTTTCCCGCAGCTGCACTACCGTGGCGCCACCCTTAATGGCTAACTCCACGGATTCTTCAATGGTATCTGCGGTCATAATTCTGCGGTCTGTGCACAGATACAGGGTATAATCAATTTTCGGTTTCACGCCCCTTATCCACTCCTTTTTTCATGGTTAAATCCTGTTTTAATTATCGAATTCCAGGTCCCTGACTCAGAATCCGCTCCACCTCTGCTGCATACTCCGGCTTTTTGTCCCGGATTTTTTCCATTTCCTCCAGACACTCCTCCATGATGGCAGTGTTGCCATCCAGCTGCTCCCGCAGCTTCTGGCGGCGCACATTCAAGTCGTGGCGCACCTCTACCATTTCCTTTGGCTCCACCAGGGCATTGGCCTGGGCAAACCAGATGTCCCGGTCCTTTACCCCCAGACGCTGTAATTCCTGCAGGAGAATCTGATGGTTTTCATGAATCTGTATCGTGCTCTCACGCTGTCTGGCCCATTCCTTTTTCGCTTTCAGATACTGGCCAAACACAAAATCCAGTTCTGTGGCGTTGCGCACCTGATACTTGTGGCGGAGATAATCCAGTGTTCTTACATTGTTAAAATATTTCAATTTCACCCGGTTGCTGAGGAAAATGGCCCGGTTACACTTTTTCTCTGTAATTACCATGTCAATACGGTTTTTTCTGGCTTCATTCAGAATAATGGCCGCCACTACAAAGGCAAAGGCCACCGTAGCCACAAAAGGAATGGTAATATCCACCCGGAAGCAGAAAAGCAGCGCCGCCAGCATGGCCCCCATGGCAATCAGCACTGCCAACAGGCACTTGCCAATGGTTTTTAATGTTCGCTGTCTGCGGATAATATCTCTCTTATCTGCCAGAAGAAGATTTTTCTCACTGCTCAACTGGCGCAAATCATTTTTTATCTTAACCTGGTAATCCTCGTATTCCGACAGTTTCCGGGTATCCTCCGGCACGACAGTCTCATAATTTTCCATGGCCCGCTTCTGGGCGTCTGTCATTTTGTATTTCTGGCGCTGAAGTCTCCGGCGCTCTTCCGTCAGGTCCACAATCCGCCTGGCTGCTCCATATAACGCCTGCTTTTCCTCTATGGGAGCCTGATCGATTAACTGGATGTCCTTCAGATAGGAGGTCACCTGCCCGTATTCAAATTTTATATCCTCGCACTGGGCCTTTGCCTCCCGGATGGCCCCGTGCAGCCGCTCTAAATAGTCCAGCCTGGCCTTATCATTCTGGATGTCTACTTTTTCCTTTTCCACCCGCACCGGCTCTCTTGCCATCTTCTCCAGAATATCTTCCGGCTCTCTCTCTTCTGTCTGTTCTTCGGCCGCTTCCTGAACGCTTTCCGGCTCTTTCTCCTCCCGGCGTTTTCTAAATAAATGGAATGCCATGCCAGTCCTTCCTTTCTGTCATTCTATCAGCACGCAAATGCCTTTTTTAACTGCTCCTTGTAGCGCTCAATATCTCCCTCCTGCGGTTCGGGAACCCTGCACTGGGACAACGCTTTCGTATACTCATTTTTAGCAGCCCGCACTTCTTCCTGGCTCATGCCAAAGGATACTGCCTCTGTCTCAAAATCCTGCTCTTTGTCCTGCATCAAAAGGAGCCATAGATAGTGCTTCAGGGAACTTTTCTGGTGATTCCGGACATAGGCCTCCTTGAAATCATTCTCTGCCTCGGCAAACGAGGAGGTATAAAAATGGGCAATGCCCTGATTGTGGAGAATATCCCCATACTCCCCTGTGGTAAAATTCACGGCAAAACTGCCACGGAGAAGCTTTCGGTATTCCAACAGGCTCTTTCCATACCGTCCGGCCCGCAGGTAATTGTCCGCCTTAATTTTCTTTTTCTTGTATAATGGCAGATTAGCAATGCCATCCATCACATCCACCAGACTGCGGATTTCCTCTTCCCGGTAATAATCGCATCCGCACAACACCGTCACCACCAAATCCTTCAGGGAGGGTTCCGCCGAAAGCATATCATCTAACTTCTTTGCTAACGCCGGCAGACCTGCTTCCTCCCGTAGCCACACTGCCAGGGATTTCTGGAAGAAGTCCTCGTTTATACTGTAAATGTTATTGTAGATATAATAGCATAGTTCCTCCAGCGAATATACCTTTTGCTCGGCGTAAGGCAGCGGATACGGCTTTTTTGCCACGCTGTCCCTGCACAAAATAAACATCCCTATGACACCTCCATCTCTGCTCCACCCATCAGTCTATCGTCAGTGTTTTCTCCCAAATCCGGTTTGAGGTGGGAAACATTTCCCCAAATCCCTTGTCCCGCAATGTCACAACACAGGTGTGCACATTGTCAAATCGGACGCGGACGCCCAGCCGGCACTGTCTGGCGCTTTTGCCGGACACTGGCTCCAAATCCAGAATAAAATGCTTTTCCTCTCTGGTAAAAAGATTCCGGGCCGTCAGTTTCAGCTCTGTCTCGCCATCCGGTATGATATCCAGTTCCTTGTCCACCTGATACCAGGGCGTCCCGGCCTTGGCAAATATAACCTCCTGCTCTTTGGCCTCGGTATACATCATCGCCGATATATGGGAAAATATCATTTCCTCATCCAATAAAATATAATCCGACAGCCTGGCCTTCTCGCTGACTTCCCTGGCCGCATAGCAGGCACCGCTGACATAGAGATTTCTCCCCCGGAAAAGCCGCCGTCCCACACAAAGTCTGCGGAAAACCGGGTCAGCCCATTCTCCCTCAAAGCCCTCTCCTGTCATGTAAAGCGCCGAGAGAATCTGCTTGTGGATGGCCCCCTGGGCAATGTTTTCAAATACGGCCCCTCTATGGCCGTTCTCGTCTGTGTTCTCCATCGCATCGGAAAAATCCCTCTCCGTCACTCCCACCAGAGCCGGCTTACGCTGACGGTCCACCTGCATCTGATAATACCGCAGACGCCTCCCATCGTAGTCAAAAAGCCCCACATCGTTAATCCACAATTCCTTTTTCTGATACAGCACATAGTAAAGATAGCTCTGCTTATGGCTAATTACCAGCGCCCGGTCTCTTCCAATACCCAACACTGCCAAAGCGTCATAGATTAACTGGATATAGTCCATGGACTGTTCCTCTACTGTCACCACCAGCTGCTGAATGGTCTCGGAAGGGTACTGCTGCCTTGTGAGAGACAGGGTCTTACGGAAAAAATATGCCAGTACATTGACAGGATTGGAATGCCTGCCTTCTACCAAAATCTCCTCGCCCTGCCGGATTTTGGGGAGAAAATCCCGAAGGGGCGGCTGTTCCTCCAGATAGATGGCTGTATCCATGAGGGCATCCGGATTCTCCTCCGTCTGTCCCACCAGAACTGGCTCTCTCTGCTGGCGGTTATAGACTGCCAACTGGGTTTTTTCATCTCCCAAATCGCATCCTACCAATAAGGTTCTGCCAGACACCAGCCTTCCCCCTGTCTCCTTTTCATCCATTTTTTCCCCTCCTTCCGTCATTCCATTCTTTGCCTACTGCAGCGAAAACAGCTTCGCTGCCATTCGCCGTTCCTTCTCGTACTGCTGTCGCAGCGCATCATACTGTTCCGTTTCGCCCTGCTCCTTCGCCTGAATCATATCATTGACCTGTTTGAAAAATCCCGGTGAAAAGCCCGCATCCCTGGGCCGGCGTACCACCATATCCCCTGTCCTCTCATCGGTTTCTTCCTCATAAATATAGCAGGTCTTTTCCTCTCCCTCAAACAGCAGAAGCTCCTGGGTGAAAATCCCGTCAAAAATTCGCTTCATCGGCTGTCCCTCAAATTTCCCCTCCGGATTTCTCACGAAAAGAAATACTCCCTTATCCGTGCCACTGTTATATTGAAGCAGCACCGTATTTTCAATTTCGTATGGCACAGCCAGCTTTCCTACAAACTCTTTCATAAAGGTGAGAATCCTTCCCTCACTGGCACAGTTTTCCAGACTTAGTTCAATAAAATCTTTCTGCTTCTCGGTAAATTCACTGCGGGTGCTGTAATATTTCAGGGTGGCCAGTACCATTACCGTTTCTTTTTCATAATAAGCCTCTTTCTCAATTTTAGAAAAGACTTCCTCGGACAATTCCAGTTGTCCCACAATATATTCATATGCCATGGCAGATAAAAATGCCTTCACTAATACCCGGTTGTTTCCATCCTGATAATATTCTAAAAACAGGTTTTCGTAGGGGGCGGTATCGATTTCTGCAAAGAGTACCTGCCCCAGCAGCCGCTCCTTTGAACCGTCATCAATGGTAATCTCCGGGTTTTCCAGACATTTTTTGTAAATATCCGTCAAGGTTCCGGTACTTCCCATATAATATTGCAGAAGATAGTGCATGGCTCCCCGCTCATAAAAGTGTTCCTGATAGAGGTGGAAAGCCCATTTTACCAAAACCGGCGAAAACTCGCCTCCATTTTTCTGGATTTTTTCCTGCAAAAGCATGGCCAGCGCCTTTTTCTCACAGCCTGCCAGACCGTAGCGCAAAAGCATTTTTTCCGCTCTGTCATACATGCCATGGTAGATACAGTCCGTGGCCACCTCACCAATGCGCTCCCGCTTAATGGCCTCGGGTACAATATCATCCAGCACCTCCAAAATCATGGCCATATCCTTTTTCTCTTTGTAATAATCATAAAGCCGCAACAGGAGTTTCCCATTGGTATAGTCCCGGAAACACCGCATTTTAGCTACCTTCAGCATAATCTCTGCCTTTTTCTCATCCAGCCGGGGAGCCTTTAGGGCCTCCACAGCCAAATATGCTAGCAGCTCCGTGTACTCAGAGCCATTTTCGTAGCAGGTCAGTGCATATTTCTCCAGATTCAGGAATTTCTGCAGCGTGTAATCCACTGTCCCAGTACAATAATTTCCCTCCTGATCCATAAAATACAACTGATAATTCGGGGTGAATATCTGTACCACTGCCTCGCCCTCTTTAAGGGAATAGTAAACCTCTTCCTTCATCTCGGTGTGGACGACCACCACCGCATCTATTTTTTTATTCCGGCAGACCAGCCGCCTGTTAAACATAACCCAGGGAAGTTCAGAAATCATAGCTTCCGGAATGTTCTCCTGCTGAAAGAGTCCTTCATAAATCACGCTCAAATCCTCACTGATATGCTTCCGGGATATCTGCTCCAGAGCAAACTCCCGGATTTGATTGCCATACAGCCGGAATTGTTCCGGATTTTCCTCTCTCTTGCTCATAATATAAGCGTAGAGAAAGGCCTTGCAGGAATCGTTGAGGTGATTCTCGTACTGAAAATAAGAAAGCACCGAATCTGGCAGGGAAAAGGCCGTCTCTGTGTCCATGGTATACATATAATATTCATATAAATCCGTCAGCCTCAAATGCTGCTGCACCCCTCTGGCAAACCATGAAAAATATTCCGGCTCCCGGAGCTCACTGCGAATCAGCAGACTACAGATACTGTACAGCGTATCCTCCATATAAAACTTCTCATAAAGCATTTCCAGCACATGAAGAATCACCGGCTCAATATCCGGGATGCGTTCTGCCAGAAAACTAACCCTGACAGCAATATCTTCGCTGATTAAATCCTGTTTTAACCCGTAATTTATGGTGCCAATTGTCACCCTGTCCAGTGAAGTAACCAGAGCTGGTTCCTGCAGGTAAACCTTCAGCATCTCCGAGTACAGCAGAGGACTGTTCATCCCCTGCTCCAGCTGTTCTCTGATTTCTTTTTCCCTGATACGTACCGAACGATACCGGTCATCCGTGTAGAGACGCAGGCAGAACAGAGGCAGGCTGCTGTATCCGTTGTCACTGTAACTCTCCAGAAGCTGGCTGATTCGCTCCCTCTCCTCTTCCTTGTCCGTATACAGGAATTTGTCATATTCAATCAGGATATAATTTTCTATTTCCCGGAGCAAACCCTCTCTGTCCGGCACATGATTCGGCATTTCTTCTTCTGTGCTGATTTTGGGTACAGTCAGAGGTTCTGCCTCCTGATAAAAATCCAGTATAGCCTTTTCGTCCTCCAGCATAACCGCAATATATCCCATCAGCGGAAGCTGGTATCCTGTGCTGATTTTTTCAATTACAGACCGGCTGCGCCGAAGCATTTTCTGAAACTCTGATTTCGGCAGACGCCCCTCCTTGTAAGCCAGATAGGTTCTAAACAACATGGCAACGGCCGCCTTCTTGGCCCTTGCCACCTTCCTCTGCTGTTCCCCCTCCTGGTTATGAGCGCTGACCGGAACTTCCTGTATCTCATAATCGGACTCAAAAACCAGGCTGCCAAAGCGGCGGCCCTCCTTTACCTGGTCTGCCAGTACGGTAAATTCCAGCGTCCCTTCGCCTTTCACAAACTCATCCGTCCACATTTCGTGCAAATCCGGCTCCAGAAAATCCACGGTACTGCGTACCCGAATCCCGGTACTTCCCCATGTGTTGACACGGACTTTCAGGGAACCTCGTATATCGGCACCGTTTAACTCAAAGGCAATCTCCCCATCCTGATTTAGTGCCTCATGTACTATCTCAAACCGAATGGCGGGCTTTTTGCCCATAGCCACCAGAAATTCCTCCATACTGCGAAGTTTGGTGTTTTTCTTCATCAGATGTCTGTACAGAATCCGGCTGTTTTCATCCCGGTATAGAAATGCTTCCTTAAAATTCGCATCCAGAAACAGTTTTAACCCATTTTCCGGGTTCTCCTGAATCCGCTCCTGCAGGGCATAATAATCCCGCACCACGCCCCGGTCATCCCGTAACTGTGGCGAAACCACCGAGACATGATAAGGAAGACTGGCCTCCCCACAGTCAGTCACCAGATGAATTTCTCCTTGAAGCGTCTCTCCTGGAACCAGTTCCCGGGCATCCACCTCCAGCTTCAGTTCATTTTCCTCACCATGGAAAACCGGGAGAAAATCCAGTTCCACCGCTTCTGTCGAGCCAAACCCCTTTACTTTGGTTCCGCGCTCGTTCACCAGGGAAAAGGTCTCCGTCTTTTTCTCTCCCGCCACAACGGAAATTTCCAGCCGGTTAGGCGTAACCACCAGGGCTGGGGCCTCATATATGAAATTTCCCTTTGCCAGTGATAGCACTTTTTCCTTCATCTGTAAACCTCACCTTTGTAAATATCCACATCGCCCATTTCCCCCCATTATTCTATTAGTATACCATTTTTTCTTTTATATTGAAATACCTATTTGACGAAAAAGCACAATGAGACTATAATAAAGAAATATATCACAGAAACAAAAACCGGCAGAAATTGGGAAAGGAGCATTGCCACATGAAACCAAAAGAACATTTTCACGGCAGTGATTTAGAAGAAATCGAACGGACTTACGGTATTAAAAAAGAGGATATCATCCAGTTTTCTGCCAACGTCAATCCTTTGGGCGTCTCGTTTCGTCTGCGGGAGACTCTGACCAGTCATATTGATGCCATCACTGCCTATCCCGACCGGGAATACACTGCCCTGCGCCAATGTATTGCCCGTTATACAGGCACCGATTTTCGCAATATAGTTGTCGGAAATGGCTCCACAGAACTGATTTCCCTTTTTATCCAGATTACCCATCCGGACAAAGCCCTCATCGTGGGCCCCACCTACTCTGAATACGAGCGAGAGGTGGCTATGGGCGGGGGACGCTCTCACTATTTCAGCCTGACAGAAGCCAGCGAATTTGAACTGGATACCGCCTCCCTCACGGAAGAACTGTCCCATAATGTAGATTTACTGGTTCTGTGCAACCCCAACAATCCTACCTCTTCTGTGATAAAGCACAGCCAGATGAGGGAAATTCTCGACTATTGCAAGCGCAAATCCATCACTGTGCTGGTGGACGAAACCTATGTGGAATTTACGGAGGATATGGAAAATGTCACTGCCATTCCACTGACCGAATATTATAACAACATTATTATCCTGCGGGGTATTTCTAAATTTTTTGCCGCCCCTGGTCTGCGCCTTGGCTACGCCATCTGTGGCAATCGCGATTTACTCAGGGAAATCGACCAGCGCAAAAATCCCTGGACCATTAACTCCCTGGCGGCCATCGCCGGTGAAATCATGTTTACCGATACGGAATACATCCAGCGGACAAAAGAACTGATTCATGCTGAGCGCCACCGGATTTACCAGCAGTTGGAGGCCAGTCCGGCCTTCCAGCCCTATCAGGCTCACGCCAATTTCGTACTTGTTAAAATATTAAAAGAAGATTTATCTTCTTCTGACGTGTTTGATGCTGCCATCCGGCAGAATTTAATGATACGTGACTGCTCCACGTTTCCCTTCTTGAATGATAAATATTTCCGCTTCTGCTTTATGCTGCCAGAGCAGAACGATGCGCTGATGAGGGCCTTAATAAAATTGTAGAGATTTCTTTTCCAGGCGATTTATGTATAACATAAATATTACACATAGTGCAATCTGAAACAAAGAGGAGGCAGGCGTCGCAAGACCAATATGAAACAATGTTGTATCTGGTAAATTACTCATTAAAAATACAACAGGAACCCTTACGCAAAATGCGCCCAGTATTCCCTGCAGCATAACAAAAAACGTATTTCCGCAGCCATTATAATACCCTATATAGCAAAACAGAACGGCGGTAAGCAAAGTATCAATCGCATATGCCTTTAAGTATTCATGAGCCTGCACAATCACTTCGGCATCTTTCGTAAAAATATTTGCCAATAAATCACCTTTGAAAAATGTAAATGAACCTATCACAACACCCGCACAAAACGATGTAATTATACCGTATTTTAACGCTTTTTTCGCCCTGTCTTTCAGTCCCGCTCCAATATTCTGTGCCACAAAGGCCGATATTGACTGCGAAAAGGCAGATGGGACTAACATAATAAAACCACATACCTTCTCAGCAACCCCCACTCCGGCCGATGCCACCACATCAATGGAATTAACGACGGTTTGAATAACCAGGAATGATATGCCCACAAGAAGCTCCTGTAAAGCAATGGGGGTTCCCAGTTTCAATTCCCTTATGATGATTCTTTTGTCAAAACGAACATACTCTTTCTTAAAAGTAAATGGAAATGTCTTTTTTGCAATTACCATCATTGAAATACATACACTGACAGCCTGTGCAATTACCGTGGCCAAAGCCGCTCCCATGGAGCCAAATTTGAAAACCGCTACAAAGAGAAGGTCGCCAAAAATATTAAATACACACGCCATAAATACAGTAAATAAGGGGGTTTTTGAATCTCCAAGACCCCTGAAAACCGCTCCCAGCAGATTGTATAGTCCGATAAACACTGTGCCAAACCCACAAACCATGATATATTTGCAGGTCTGGGCATATGCCTCTACAGGAGCATGAAGCATATTTGCCAGATTTTTTGTAAAAACGACTAAAACAGCTGAAAAAAGGATACTAATCAAAACAAAAAGCACAATGCCTGAACCAATGGCCTTTCCTGCCTCTTCATTATTCTTTTCACCAATTTTTTGCCCCACATATATAGTGATTCCCATAGACAGCCCTGTAATAACCATAGTAATTGTTTGCATTAGAAGGCTTCCTGTAGCAACGCCAGATACATCCGCCGTTTCTGCAAATTGTCCTACAATAAGTAAATCCACTCCTCCATACAGTGATTGCAAAAACAATGCTGCCAACACTGGTACTGCAAATTTTATAAGAGACCCAAGAACTCCTCCACTGGTAAAATTTTTTACGTCATTCATTTCATCGCCTCCTTAAATAGAAGAATGCCAGATAAAGTGACAGGTATTCCAACCTGTAGCCTTATCCAGCATAACATTTCCATCGAATGCGTTGCCCTCCGAGCCAGCAAAAACAATTATACCATAAATATTAAAAAATCACAATGAAAGGAATTGCTTCTATCCTTTCTCTTCCTGTATCGCCCCGGCATCGTACTGTCCCTTTTCCTGTACCAGCAAAGATTCCTGTACACGACGGATGTATTCCAGGGGCTGCTTAGTCATCCGGCTGATATCCTCCGGCGTCTGGTGGTCCTGAAGCATGTTGGAAATTAATTCCTGGCGAGTATGTTCTGTGCCTTCTTCTATACCCTGTTCAATTCCCTCTTCCAGACCCTGTTTATGCCCCTTCTCATATCCAATTTCATTCAAAACATCGGATAATAAAACCATCGGTATTCCCTCTCCTTTCTTCT